>NZ_FXUY01000001.1:904821-1206428 GCF_900182985.1 Pseudomonas helmanticensis
GGGCGTGATGGCGCGGGCAAGGGCGGGACGATCAAGGCGCTGACCGAACGCGTCAGCCCTCGGATCTTTCGCGTGGTGGCGCTGCCGGCACCGACGGACCGGGAAAAAACCCAGATGCACGTTCAGCGCTACCTGCCTCATTTGCCGGCGGGAGGTGAAGTGGTGATCTTCGACCGCAGTTGGTACAACCGCGCCGGCGTCGAGCGGGTGATGGGCTTTTGCACCGAGGATCAGGCTGACAAATTCCTCAAGTCGATCCCGTGGGTCGAACATGCCATCGTCCAGTCGGGGGTGATCCTGCTCAAGTATTGGCTCGAAGTCAGCCCCGAAGAGCAGACCCGTCGACTTGAAGCGCGGATCAACGACGGCCGCAAGACCTGGAAGCTGACGCCGATGGATCTCAAGTCCTACAGCCGCTGGTACGACTACTCACGGGCGCGGGACGAGATGTTCAAACACACCGACACCGAGCATGCGCCGTGGCTGGTGGCGGACTCGAACGACAAGCGCCGGGCACGGCTGAACATCATCACTGACGTGCTCAGCCGCATTCCGTATGAGGATGTGAAACGCGAGAAGATCGAACTGCCCAAACGGCAGAAACCGGGTAAATACCGCGAGCCGGATTACCCCTATCAACGCGTCGCGCAAAAATTCTGATCCACCAGAACCGCAGGCGCCAAGCTTGCTTGCGAAGGCGCAGTGTCAGCCAACATTTTCGGCACAGACATTACGCTATCGCGAGCAGGCTCACTCCTACAGGTTTCAATCAATCTTGCTGAGTGCGACCTTCCAGAATGTTGAATGCATCGTCCAGCGGCGCGTAGCCGACGATCGCTTTGGTCTGGTCAATGGCAAGGCGCTTGTAGCGGTTGTTCGAGACGCCATGGACCACGTGGTATCCGCTCAGCTCGGCTTCAACGCAGTTGCGCAGTAACGCCACGACATCCCTGACACTGATAAACGCAGCGACGTCCCTGTGGCTGTGAACTTCACCCGGATGGAATTCGTTGACGTTGGCAATGCGCACGGCGATGGTCGTCATCTCACCGTCGTTGGCATACAACGACGCCAACGCTTCCCCGAACGCTTTGCCCACCCCATAAAGATTGCCGGGTCTCGGCGCCATGCATTCGTGAACTTGCACATCCTTCGGATAGCCTTCAATCGCCTGGGCGCTGCTGGCAAAGATAAAGCGCTTGCAGCCCTGCGTCTTCGCGGCGAGCAGCATGTTGTAGGTGCCCACCATATTCACCGGCAGGACAGAGGTCATGAAGTCCGCGTCGGGATTCGGATCCGCCGCGAGGTGAATCACCGTGTCTACGCCTTCACAGGCCGCAAGGCAGCCGGGCAGGTCGGTGATATCGAGAGTGCAGCTTTCCAGCGAATCCGGAAAACGACTGGCGTCGACATCGGCCAAACGCAAGTCCAGTTCATCGCCATAGGCCATCCAGAAAGCGTTGCCGATCTTGCCCGCAGCACCGGTGACCAGGATTTTTCGCGTACTCATTTCCGTGTGTCCTCAGGGTGAGATTCCATTCTGGCCGCTCGGCCAATCCGATGAATATCATCCCCGGATGTTTCACATCAAGGTCTTTGCCGATTCCCGGCAATACCTTGATCAGCCGTGCACGCAGCCCGCAAATAGAAAGCGGCACCTTCATAAAATTCACTGTTTTCGACGCTCAGCGCTTTTGCACACCGTCCGTCAGACACGCGCTGGAACCCATTGAACATACGTTCTTGCCGCTCTGACAGATAAGTCTGAGCAGACGAAATTTCCCCGTCGTCTGGCTAACGGGAGAACACCATGAAAGCAATCGTTTACAACGGCCCGCGTGATGTCAGCGTGCAGAATGTCGCGGATGCCAGAATCGAAAAACCTACCGACGTTCTGGTGCGAATCACCACGACCAATATCTGTGGTTCGGATCTGCACATGTATGAAGGGCGCACCTCGATGGAGACCGGCCGGGTGTTTGGCCACGAGAATCTCGGTGAGGTGATCGAAGTCGGCGCTGGCGTTGATCGGGTCAAGGTCGGTGACCGGGTATGTCTGCCTTTCAACATCGGGTGCGGCTTCTGCGAGAACTGCGAAAAAGGCCTGACCGGTTTTTGCCTGACCGCCAACCCCGGCAGCGCGGGCGCCGCGTATGGTTTCGCCGACATGGGGCCTTATCAGGGCGGCCAGGCTGAATTGCTGCGCGTGCCGTATGCCGACTTCAATTGTCTGGTGCTGCCCGAAGACGCCGAGGAACGCGAGGACGATTACGTCATGCTCTCGGACATCTTCCCGACAGGCTGGCACGCGACTGAACTGGCCGGTCTGCTGCCAGGTGAGAGCATTGCCATTTATGGCGCCGGGCCGGTTGGCTTGATGGCGGCGCACTCGGCGATGATCAAGGGCGCGTCGCAGGTCTTTGTCGTCGACAATCATCCTGACCGTTTGAAACTGGCCGCGCAGTTGGGCGCGACACCGATCAATTCGCTGGAGCAGGAGGCGGTGGATCAGATACTGAATCTGACCCACGGCAAAGGCACCGACCGTGGTTGCGAGTGCGTCGGTTATCAGTGCTGCGATCGCCACGGCCACGAAGCCAATCACCTGACCATGAACAACCTTGTCGCCTCCACCAAAGCTACCGGCGGTATCGGTGTGGTCGGCGTGTTTGTGCCGCAGGATCCGGGCGCTGAAAACGAGCTGGCCAAGCAAGGCAAGATGGCCTTCGATTTCGGCTCGTTCTGGTTCAAGGGCCAGCAGATCCGCACTGGTCAAGCCAACGTCAAACACTACAACCGTCGCCTCGCCGAGCTCATCCATCACGGCCGGGCCAACCCTGCGCAGATCATCTCGCATCGCCTGAAACTGGCCGAAGGGCCGGACGCCTACAAGCATTTCGATGCGCGTGATAACGGCTGGACAAAAGTCGTGCTCAAACCAGCCGCTTGAGTCGTTTGCCAGCGCCGGCGGCACTCCCGCCGGCGCGTTTCTCCAGCGCTTTGCGCAAGCCATACCCATAAGAACAGTCGCTAATCCGTGATTCCATTGCCGAGTGGAGATACCTTTCATGAACGACCTTCCAGCCGTCAGCAGGGCAGTCAGGCCATTGCCGTTCGAGCCTTCTTTTGAGCAGATCCCCGATGACGAAGCGCAGACCAGCGAGGAGTTGGCCAAGGCCCTGCATTCCATTATGGAAACCACCTTCAAGGACAACGGTCACGCGACGCGTAGCGTTCATGCCAAAGCCCATGGCTTGCTGCGCGGGCGGATCACGGAAATGTCTGCGCGTTTTCGCGGTGAGCATAACGGTTGCCCGATTCACGAGCCCCGTTAGGGTCGGGGACGAATCGGCGCTCCACCCGTCGATTGTCCTGAACCACTGCCATCCGGCGACTTTCTACCGGGGGAGTCCTCAAGGAGTAGTCCCTATGTTCGATCAGCGAAAGCAGACAAAACTGGCGGCATGGCGCGAACTGGCGACGCAGTCGCACAAACACCTGGACCCGGAGGAGCAGTACGACGAATTGCTCAAGGCTGCCGATGAAATGGAGGAGCAAGGGCTGATCACCAGCGCCGAATGGCGGCAACTGGTGCGCGATGCGGGGAGTGTGTTCACCGGCGATAACGGGTGAACCCATTGATCACTGTGATCGGAGAAAAATCCCATGTTCAATATCTGTTCATCGGTGCCGACGAGGTGCAGCGTTCGTTCGGGTTTTATCAAGCGATCCGCTGACTTTTACATCGCCTGCCTGCGCGATCCGGTGGGCAACAAAATCGCGGTATTTTTCAGCGGGTGAGTGCCTGCATGGACACGATCGATTCCGCGCTGATGGCGGCCCGTGCACAGTTCGCGATCACGATCAGTTTCCATATCGTGCTGGCGGCGTTGACCATTGGCCTGGCGAATTTCCTCATGGTGCTGGAAGCCTTGTGGCTGAAGACCGGGCGCAAGGTCTATCTGGATGTCTATCGCTACTGGCTGAAGGTGTTTGCCCTGAATATAGCGGTGGGCACCGCCTCGGGACTGATTCTGGAGTACCAGTTCGGTCTGAACTGGTCGCGATTGGCGGTGCAGGCCGGCGATGTGCTTGGCCCGTTAATGTTTTATGAGGTGTTGGCGGCGTTTTTCCTCGAGGCCGGGTTTCTCGGGATCATGCTCTTTGGCAGGAAGAAAGTCGGGCCACGCCTGCACTTTTTTGCAACGTGCGCGGTGGCCACAGGTTCGCTCATCAGCGCGTTCTGGATTCTCTCGGCCAACTCCTGGATGCACACGCCCGCCGGTTTTTCGATTGCTGCTGACGGTCGTTTCATCGCCGAAAACTGGTGGGCAATCATTTTCAATCCGTCGTTTCCTTATCGACTGGCGCACATGACCATCGCTGCATTGCTCGGCAGCGCCGTTTTTGTCGGCGGTATCAGCGCCTGGCAATTGCTCAAGGCTTCGGACAATCCGCGAGCGCGTCTGCAATTCTCGATGGCGCTCTGGGTGATCGTTGTGTTGACGCCGCTGCAGATTCTGGTTGGCGATCTGCATGGCCTGCACACGCTTGAGGTCCAGCCGCAAAAGGTCGCGGCCATCGAGGGCTCATGGACGCGGCCAGCGCCAGGGGCGGGTGAACCATTGCGGCTGTTTGCCTGGCCGGACATGAGCGAGCAGCGTAACCACTGGGAGTTGGCGATTCCACGGATCGGCTCGTTGTACTTGCGCCATGACCTGAGCAGCACGATTGCGGCGCTGGATGAGTTTCCGCGCGCTGACATCCCGCCGGTGGCACCGGTGTTTTTCGCCTTCCGCCTGATGGTCGGGCTGGCAATCCTGATGCTGGTACAAGGCCTTGTCAGCTTGCGCCTGCGCTGGCGACAGCGCCTGTACACGTCACGCGGCTGGCTATGGAGCAACGTATTGCTGGCCCCGGCGGGTTTTCTGGCGATGCTCAGCGGATGGGTCGTTACCGAGGTCGGTCGTCAGCCGTTTACCGTCTATGGCCTGCTGCGCACGGCGGACAGCCTGTCGTCGGTGTCACGGGCGCAAGTAATGGGGGCGACCTGGCTGATCCTGCTGTTTTACTTGCTGATCTTCGGCATCGGCCTGTGGGTATTGTTGCGTCTGCTGCGTGAGCCGCCGCACGAGGATGAGCCTGGGCCACAGCCAACCCTGGCAGATGAAACGGGCCATTCTTGAGGAACTTCAGCAATGGACATCGACTGGATTACCTTGCTGTGTGCCGGTGCCCTGGCGTTCTCGGTAATGAATTACGTATTGCTCGACGGCACCGATCTGGGCGTCGGCGTGCTGATGGGCATGACCCGCGACCCCAAGGAGCGCCGCGCGATGGCGGTGACGATCGTGCCGATCTGGGATGCCAACGAGACGTGGCTGGTGCTCGGCGGCGGTGGGCTGATGGCGTTGTTTCCGTTGGCGTATGCCGTGCTGCTGCCAGCGGTGTATTGGCCTTTTATCCTGATGTTCCTGGCGTTGATTGTCCGCGCGGTTGCCCTGGAGTTTCGTGATCACGCCCCCGGCGAAGCCAGCAAACGCGCGGTCGATGGCTTGTTGCTGTGTGGATCGCTGGTCACCGGCGTGACGCAGGGCATAGTGCTCGGCACGCTGGTGCAGGGTGTTGCGCATCAGGGCGGGCAATACAGCGGTAATGGCAGCGAATGGCTCAGCCCGTTCCCGTTGTTCAGCGGAGTGGTGCTGGTTATCGGCTACACCTGGCTCGGCGCATGTTGGCTGCACTGGCGTTGCGTCGGGCAATTGCAACTGCGCTCGGCATGGCAAGCGCGAGGACTGGCGGTGGCGACCGTGCTGTTGCTGATTGTGCTGGTCGCCTGGACGGCGACGCTACAGCCGCAATATGCGCAGCGGCTCAGCGATCCACGCGTGTGGATGTCGGCGGGCGTCGTGCTTGCGGTGTTGTTGACGGTATTTGCCTTGGGGTTTGGCACACGTCAGCATTTCGTGCCGCTGTTCGCCGCACTCGGCGTGTTCGTGTTGGCTTTTGCCCTGATGCTGGTGGCGCTTTACCCGTTGATTGTCCCACCGGATCTGACCTTGCAGGCGGCAACGTCAAGCCCCAAAAGCCAGTTGTTCATGCTGATCGGTTTCGCCGTACTGATCCCGGTGACGCTGATTTACAACACCTATGGTTTTCGCGTTTTCAGTGGCAAGGTTCGAGTAAGCGGGCAGGCGTGACGGGCCAATCGGCTCAGGTCACGCGACCTTTCTTGTGCTTGGGCTGCGCGCTTCTCGAGCTTTCCAGCAACTGTGCGAACGCGGCCTTGTCGATCGGTCGGCTCATGAAGTAACCCTGCACCTCGTTGCATTGATCCTTGCCGAGAATGTCCAGTTGTTCTTCGGTTTCGACGCCTTCGGCGGTGACGGTCAGGCCCATGGCTTTGCCCAGCCCGATAATGGCTTGTACCACCGCGCGGTCGTTGCTGCCGCTGCTGATCGAGGCGATGAAGCGCTTGTCGATCTTGATGCCGTCGAACGGATAAGCGCGCAGATAGCCGAGGGACGAATAGCCCGTGCCGAAGTCATCCATGTTCAGGCGCACGCCGAGCTCCTTGAGGGCGTTCATGGTGGCCAGCGCACCGTCGGTGTCATTGAGCATGACGTTTTCGGTGATTTCCAGCTCCAGGCGGCTGGCCGGGAAACGTGTTTGCACCAGCACTTCGCGAACATCCTCGACCACGTCGCTGACGGCAAACTGTGCGGGCGACAGGTTCACCGAAAGCAGGATATCCGCCGGCCAGGTCAACGCGGTTTCGCAAGCCTCACGCAGCACCCAACGACCCAGCGGAACGATCAGGTCAGTCTGCTCAGCGAGCGGAATGAACACGTCCGGTGCTAGCAAACCCTGAATCGGATGCTGCCAGCGCACCAGCGCTTCGACGGATACGATGTGCTTGCCATCAACCTTGTAGCGTGGCTGGTAATGCAGGACGAACTCGTTGTGCGTGAGCGCATGGCGCAGGTCATCTTCGAGTTGCCGACGGGTCTGGATCTGATCGCTCATGTGCGCTTCGAAATAGCACCAAGTGTTCTTGCCTTCGGATTTGGCCTTGTACAGCGCGATGTCGGCGTAGCGGATCAGATCGCTGGCGACATAACCGTGGCGGCGGCTGAGGGCGATGCCGATGCTGGCGCCGACGTGCAACGGATGCTGCTCGAACAGCACCGGTTGATGCAGGCTGCCGATCAGCCGCGTGCAGAACTTGTCGATTTCGTTGTGGCTGTCCATGCCATTGAGCACCACCACGAACTCGTCGCCGCCCAGACGCGCGACGATGTCGTGTTCGCGGGTGCACTCGCGCAGGCGTGCAGCGACTTCTTGCAGCACTGCGTCGCCGGCGGGATGGCCGAGGGAATCGTTGATCGGCTTGAAGTTGTCCAGGTCGATCATCAGCAGCGACAGCGCCGGCGCGTGTTCCTTGAGTAGCAGGGCTTCGTCGAGATAACGCGCGAGTTTGTTGCGATTGGGCAGGCCGGTCAGGGCGTCGTGCATCGACAGGTGCTGGATCTGGGCGTGGGCGGCGACCTCGTCGGTGATGTCGCTGGCGGTACCGCGATAACCGATCACCGCGTCCTTGTCGTAGATCGGCCGGGCCGACAAGCGGCAGTGACGTTGCTGGCCCGATTGATCGCGGTAGGTACAGCGCAGATCGCTGGCATTGGCTTCTTCGGTCAGTTTGCGCAGCCACAGTTGCAGCGGCGTGGTGTCGCAAAACAGCAACTGACCAATGTCTTGCCCGAGCCACAGGGTTTGCGGGTAACCGGTCACTTCGCTAAAGCGCGCCGACAGATACGTCAACGCCAAATCGCGGTCGACTTCCCAGATCCAGTCCGAGGCCGCTTCCGCAACGGCGCGAAATCGTTCTTCACTGGCTTCCAGACCACGGTTGACCGACTCCAGCGCGATGTTGGAGGCCTGCATCACGGCGAAGCTTTTATCGACGTATTGCGAGGAGCGCAGGGCATGCCGAAAAAAGTAGGTCGTCAACAGCATCAGCACCAACATCGTTGCGCCAAGGGTCGGCAACAACGACCACAACAGTTGCTGCCCCGGGCGTTCCTGGTCAGCAATGAGGCTGAAACCGGTGCTGTCCAGCGCCACCCGTGGCTGGTCTGGCGCGATGCTTTCATCGGGGGCGAGGGTCAGGTTGCGCAGGCCATAGCCGCTGCCGATCGCACGCAATTTGGTCGGGGTCAGTTTGTCGACGAACACCAGCACCGAGGTTTTCTGCGGATCGCCCAACGGTCGTTCATCGTTGGGCAGGATCGCCGCCGCCGAAACCAGCGCTGGCCAGCCTTCGAACAAGGCGTAAACGCTGACGGGTTTGCTCTGGTCGGCCAGCCCGTGCACCTGATCCACCAGCGCGGCGGCCGGAAGTTGCAAGTACGCAGCGATGTCCGCATCGACTAATTGGCCACGCACCACCGCGTAGCGCGTGCGTTCGCGGTCAAGCACGAACACGCCGTCATAGCCGTCGCTGGTGAACAGGGTTTTGCCGATATTCTGCTCGGTGTACGCCCAGTTTGTGTCGACCGGATCGCCGAGATGCTCATAGGCGGTGGTCCAATAAGCGTAGCTGCTGAGGTAGTTTTTCGAGGCGGTGATGCGGTTTTCCAGGGCGCGGGCCGAGTAAAACCGGGTTTCTTCGATTTCTTCACGGTCGAGGCGGTTGGCAATGCCGAGCAGAGCGATGGTGGCCGCGATGACCCCGGTGACGAACAACGCGCCGACGGCAAAGGCCAGGCGCCGGGTGACGGCACCTTGCCGGGGTGGAAGGGGCGCCGCATAGCTGGAAATGTCCATGTGCTCGTCCTTGATCCGCTGTCTGTTGAATCTAGAACCATGGCGTGGGTGCAATGTTCCGATTCTTCTGCGCGACTGCCCTCAAAAGCGTAGTGAACCCGCTGCAATTTGCCCGTCAAAGGGGCAGTTGCCGATCAGCGGTGAATCCCGAAAGCACAAGACTTCCCGCTGAAAAACCGGATAATGGCGGCCATTCGTTTAGCCGTATTCTGGTAATCCCGCATGGAAATCAAGGTCAACTTTCTCGACAACCTTCGACTTGAAGCCAAGTTCGACGACTTCACGGTGATCGCCGATCAGCCCATTCGCTACAAGGGTGATGGCTCGGCACCGGGGCCGTTCGACTACTTCCTCGCGTCGTCGGCCTTGTGCGCGGCTTACTTTGTGAAGTTGTACTGCGACACCCGCAACATCCCCACGGAAAACATTCGCCTGTCGCAGAACAACATCGTCGACCCGGAAAACCGCTACAACCAGATCTTCAAGATCCAGGTCGAGTTGCCGGCCGACATTTCCGACAAGGATCGCCAAGGCATCCTTCGCTCGATCGACCGCTGCACGGTGAAGAAGGTCGTGCAGACCGGCCCGGAATTCATCATCGAAGAAGTCGACAACCTCGACGCCGATGCGCAGGCTTTGTTGATGCCGGCCTCCGGCTCCGATGCGGGCACTTATATTGCCGGCAAGGACCTGCCGCTAGAGCAGACCATCGCCAACATGTCGGGGATTCTCGCCGACCTGGGCATGAAGATTGAAATCGCCTCGTGGCGCAACATCGTACCCAACGTCTGGTCGCTGCACATTCGCGACGCGCATTCGCCGATGTGTTTCACCAACGGCAAGGGCGCGACCAAAGAGGGCGCACTGGCCTCGGCACTGGGCGAATTCATCGAGCGCCTGAACTGCAACTTCTTCTACAACGACCAGTTCTGGGGCGAAGAGATCGCCAACGCCGAGTTCGTCCATTACCCGGACGAACAATGGTTCAAGCCTGGCCCGAAAGACGAGTTGCCGACTGAAATTCTCGACGAGTACACACTGAAGATTTACAACCGCGACGGCGAGCTGCGCGGCTCGAACCTGTTCGACACCAACTCCGGCAACACTCAGCGCGGCATCTGCTCGCTGCCGTTTGTGCGCCAGTCGGACAATGAAGTGGTGTACTTCCCGTCCAACCTCATCGAAAACCTCTACCTGAGCAACGGCATGAGCGCCGGCAATACCTTGGCCGAAGCGCAGGTGCAGTGCCTGTCGGAAATCTTCGAACGCGCGGTCAAACGCGAAATCCTCGAAGGCGAAATGGCCTTGCCGGATGTGCCGCAAGCAGTGCTGGAGAAATACCCGAGCATCCTCGCCGGCATCAAAGGCCTGGAAGAGCAGGGCTTCCCGGTGCTGGTCAAGGACGCGTCGCTGGGCGGCGAATTCCCGGTAATGTGCGTGACCCTGATGAACCCGCGCACCGGCGGCGTGTTCGCCTCGTTCGGCGCGCACCCGAGCCTGGAAGTGGCGCTGGAACGCAGCCTCACCGAATTGCTTCAGGGCCGCAGTTTCGAAGGCCTCAACGACTTGCCGCAGCCGACCTTCTCCGGTCAGGCCGTCACCGAGCCGAACAACTTTGTCGAGCACTTCATCGACTCCAGCGGTGTGGTGTCGTGGCGTTTCTTCAGCGACAAGGCGGATTTCGAATTCGTCGAGTGGGACTTCTCAGGCGAGGGCGAAAACTCCAACGCCGAAGAGGCCGCGACCCTGTTTGGCATCCTTGAAGACATGGGCAAGGAAGTCTACATGGCGGTCTACGAGCACATCGGTGCCAAGGCCTGCCGGATTCTGGTGCCGGACTACTCGGAGATCTACCCGGTCGAAGACCTGATCTGGGACAACACCAACAAAGCCCTGCAATTTCGTGCCGACATCCTCAATCTGCACACCCTGAGCAAGGTCGGCCTGCGCAACCTCGCCCAAGGCCTGGAAAACAGCGAGCAGGACGACTACACCGAAATCACCACGCTGATCGGCATCGAGTTCGACGACAACACGCCGTGGGGCAAGCTGACCATTCTCGAACTGCGCCTGCTGATCTGTCTGGCCCTGCAAAAGTACGAGCAGGCCAAGGATCTGGTCGAAGCCTTCCTGCAATACAACGACAACACCGTCGAGCGCGGCTTGTTCTATCAAGCGGTCAACGTGGTGCTGGAGATGGAGCTGGACGAGGATCTGCAGCTGGAAGACTACGAAGCCAACTTCCGCCGCATGTTCGGCAACGAGCGCATGGACGCGGCGATTGGCTCGGTGAACGGCAGCGTACGCTTCTACGGCCTGACGCCGACCAGCCTGAAGCTGGAAGGTCTGGACCGGCATCTGCGCCTGATCGAGAGCTACAAGAAGCTGCACACGGCGCGGGCCGGTTTTACCGCCCGATAAAATCAAAACCCGTGGTGAAGAATGTCTTCATCACGGGTTTTGCGTTTACTGCAACGGCACGTAGATATCCGTTTGCCATTGCTCTTGCGGCGTCTCGGGATAGACGCTCAGGTAATGGAAAAACAGTGGCTGATCCCTGAGTTCCTCGCCACTGGCGGGTAACCAGTCACGGTAGATCGGATAGATCGATTCGCCGATGTGATCCGGTGAACCAGTGTGTCGCACCACCACGTAACGTCCTGCGGCGATGACGCGTTCGTGTACACCGAATTCGTTGGGCGCTACCGCCTCGTCAATTTCGCCGCACACGGCAAAACGGAAATCCTGCGCAGGCGTGGTGTCCGGGTTGCCATAGGGAATCCCGAACGTCCGGCTCGTCGCCACCGGTGATTGGCCGCTGTGCATTCGCCACTCGATGAATGTGCGCACGCTTTCGTTGACCAGTCCTGGTGGGCCGTGGTGTTCCAGCGCGGCGACTCTGACGCTGGCGAAGTCGACGATTCTTGTTTGCATGATGACGCTCCTGGAAAAATGAGGAATAGCGAACACCGCATTCCAGTGCTGCCAGTTGGCGGCCTTCCTGAACGTACTCGGCGCCATGCCAAAGTCGCGCTTGAACGCTCGGCTGAAAGACTCCGGGCTGTCGAAACCGGCGTCGGCTGCGGCATCCAGTATCGAATATGGCCCCCTCGCACTCAGCCGGTGCGCCGCCCGGCGCAAGCGCATCAACTGCACGTAACGCGAAACCGGTACGCCGACAAAGGCACTGAACTGCCGATGGAAGTGAAACGCCGAAAAGTTCGCCACCTGACTCAATGCGTGGATCGACAAGTCACCTTCCAGATGGGCCTCGATATAGGCAAGTACCGCGTTGAATCGCTGGGTGTAGGCGACTGGGGTCGGCAGTTCGGACACTGGCTGATGTCTCCTTGGAATGCGGTCTGCAAAGCATCGGCGAAAGCGCCGGGATGGCGCCTAGCCGGGTTTGCTCAAATGTGGCATAAGTCCCGGCCAGCGCACATCAGCGTGCACCGCGTTTGCATGGAATAACCATTACGTCATGGAGATACCCGGATGGCGGAAAAAATCGTCAAGTCCAAACTGGTCAACTTTCTGGTGGCCGACGTTGAAGTCAATTACGAAGAGGTCGGCAATTTCTACGACAGCGTCGGCGCCGGCAATGTGAACGTGCTGGCTGGAGTGATGGAAGCGTTCCAGCAAGCCTACGGCGGCCTGTGGGTCGGCGGCAGCATGCAATTGACCAAAACCGCGTTGCACCTCAACGCCAATGCCATGAACCGCTTGGTGCAGGACGGCACGCTGGACATCGAGATTCCGCTCGGCATGATCAAAAGCGTGTGCATCGACGGCGGTTTCATCACCCGGATCATCCGCCTGGATACCGATGCCGGGTGCGTGATGTTTCGTTGTTTTGGCGCTAAGGAAGTGGTCGCCCTGATCGAGAAGATGATCGTGCCGCGTGTTTCGTTGGCGGTGCTCAAGCGGGTTTTGTAAGTTTGATTTGACGCGGTTCATGGCGCTCGAATCGCGTTTCAGGGTAGGTGATCGAATGGCAGGCGAAGGACTCGAAGACATCCTCGCAGAGAATCTCGCAGTGGTTTTCTGCGGGATCAACCCGGGGCTGCTGGCGGCGGCTCAGGGGCATCACTTTGTCGGGCGTGGTAATCGCTTCTGGCGCACTTTGCATCTGGCCGGGTTTACCCCGCATGAAGTGGCGGCGAAGCAGGATCGTTCGATCCTGCAATACGGTTGTGGCCTGACGGCGGTGGTCGACCGGCCAACCGCGCGCGCGGATCAGTTGTCGCTGGCGGAATTCAGCGCGGCGGCGGAAGCTTTCGAGGACAAGATCCGCCAGCATGGGCCACGCTACGTGGCGTTTCTCGGCAAGGTGGCGTATGCCGCGCTGTCGGGCCAGAAGCACGTCGCGTGGGGGTTGCAGACGCACACCTTCGGTAACGCGGCGGTTTGGGTGCTGCCCAACCCGAGCGGGCGCAATCTTGCGTTTACGCAGGAGCAATTGGTGGCGGCGTACCGGCAACTGCGGCTGGCCAGTTCCGCTGTGCAGTGACCTGGCCCTGGGCGCGGCAATTTTTTCTCACCAGCCAGAATTGATGCAGTCGACGCTGCGCCGCAGGTCGCTACCATCCAGGCAGCGGTGGCGCTCAATACAGCGCAATGAGTGGCTGATTTCGCCACCATCGAGCCGACAAAATGGCCCCGGGAACGGCTTTACGTTCCCGAAAAATAATAACTGGCTGTTTTAAAACAAATTTTTTTTCATTCAGGGCTTCACAGATGGAAGGAATGTTGGTAAATTGCCGCGCATTCGCACACAGACAGATACACAGTGTGAGATACAGGGGCGTCGCCAAGCGGTAAGGCAGCAGGTTTTGATCCTGCCATGCGTTGGTTCAAATCCAGCCGCCCCTGCCATATTCAAGAAAACGCCAGTTCGCGAGAACTGGCGTTTTTTTATGCCTGCGATTTGTACGATGCTGAATCTACCGTCGTGATCGCGAGCACGGCTCACTCCTGCATGAGGACGCGTTCCAACTGCAGGAGTGAGCCTGCTCGCGATAGCTCCAGCCCATTCACCGTCGATTCAACCCACCAACTCGACTTCCTGCCCCCGCGCCCAATCCGCCACCAGCCGCGCCGGTGTCCCGCACACCTCGCGCTTGTAGACGAAGTGGTGGCATTTCTCGGCAAACCCGCTGCGGTTGTAGAGCATGTCTTCCTGCATCTCTTGCAGCTCACTGTCGCGGCACTGCTGAATCAGCACTTGATCAGTCCGCGACTTGCGCTCGCGCACGGCGGCGTAGGTCGGATCGCTAAGCACGGCGTTGGCGCGTTGCAGCAGCCACAGGGCAAACTCATCCGGGCAGCGCGGGCCGATTTCCTGAACCATGCCCAATTGCAGTGCCTGGTGGGCGCTGACCGGCAGGCACGCCTGGGTCAATTGCTCGGCCATTGCCGGGCCAACTGCGCGGGGCAGGCTGTACGTCCAGTATTCCGAGCCATACAAACCCATGCTCTTGTAGTGCGGGTTGAGCACGATGTCGGCCCGGGCGAAGACAATATCGGCGGCCAACGCCAGCATCACACCGCCAGCGCCGGCACTGCCGGTTACGCCGCTGACCACCAGTTGCCGCGCACTCAACAGCTCTGCACAGACATCGTCGATCGCCTGAATATTCGCCCAGGCCTCGGCGCCGGGATCTTGAGCTGCCTGAATCACATTCAGATGCACGCCGTTGGAAAAACTGCCGCGTCCGCCCCTGATCAGCAGTACCCGCGTGTCGCGCGACTTGGCCCAACGCAACGCTTCGACCATGCGCTGGCACTGCTCGGTGCTCATCGCGCCGTTGTAGAACTCGAAGGTCAGCTCGCCGACATGCCCCGACTCACGATAGCGCAGCGGTTGATACGCCTCGTCGCTGAACGGCTGGCTGGCGATCGACCAGTCCAGTGTCGGCACATTGGCCAATTGCCCGGCGAGCACATGCCGCGCCGGTTGCTTGAAGGTTTCTTCGCCTGGTTGCGGTTTGCGCCGTAGCGAACCGAGCCACACGCTCTGATCACCCGCTGCGACCAGCACCGCATCATCGTGCACGGCGAGAATCTCACCGGGCAGACCGCTGCGCGAATCCACATGCGCGTCGTAAACGTAGTACTGGCCGCCGGCGAGGCTCGCCAACACACCCGGTTGGCCATCGGCGGCATCGATGCAACGTTTGATGAAACGCGCGCAGTCGTGCCAGCTGAAGCTGCGATCCACCTGTTTCATGTTCGGTTGCAGGCGGCCGCGGACGGTCGGATTGGCGTAATCCAGCGGTATCGGCACAAAGCCGTCGACGAATTTCTCCACCACCTCGCGAATGCAACGAATCGCCGCATCGCTGACCCGACCGTTGTACAGCTCGGATTTGCGCAGCCCCGACGGCAGATTGAATTCGCACGTCGCCCAGACCGGGCCAGCGTCCATTTCCTCCACGGCTTGCAGGGCGGTGACGCCCCAGCGCGACAGTTCGTTGCTGATCGCCCAGTCCAGCGCGCTGGCCCCACGATCGCCGACGATGCCTGGATGAATGATCACCACCGGACGTTGCGTGTTGCTCCATAACGCTTGCGGTACGCGGTCCTTGAGGAATGGGCAGATCACCAGATCCGCGCCGCTGTGTTCAATCTGTTCGCACACCGAAGTTTCGTCGGTGAACAGCACGACGCTGGGCGAGTGCCCGGCCTGACGCAATTCCAGCCAGGCGCGTTGCGTCAGGCCGTTGAACGCCGACGACAGCAGGATGATGTTGAGTGGTCGCATGAATGTTCTTCCTTGAATGGGATCAGCCGCGGGCTCCCGGTGAGCCGTCCCTGGCCTTCGATGGAGCCGGAAGATTAATCAGTGTCCAGGCGTGCACTCGTGACCAGGGTCAACGTTGTGTTGGCCAATGTTTCTGCGGCGATGAAGGGTCTTATGCAAAATTGTTTGTTTATGATTATTTTTTATTCCTTCAAATGTTTTCGACGCTATTGCACAGTCGCGCCTGATCAGAGCCGGACGATCCCGGCAGAACGATGGTTTTTCGCAGCGGGTGGACCCCGTTTCAGGGAGCAAGGCATGGGTGGGCATAACCCGCATTACCAG
The DNA here is from genome assembly GCF_900182985.1 of Pseudomonas helmanticensis. Taxonomy (NCBI): domain Bacteria; kingdom Pseudomonadati; phylum Pseudomonadota; class Gammaproteobacteria; order Pseudomonadales; family Pseudomonadaceae; genus Pseudomonas; species Pseudomonas helmanticensis. Next base: position 920,735 of record NZ_FXUY01000001.1, read on the forward strand.
ATCATTGGGCAAATGTTCCAAAAGGACTATCGCTGGCTGTGCGCTGCCGTCGGCCGCACGCTGGGTTGCCCGCACGGCGCGCAGGACATCGCATCGGAAACGTTTCTGCGGGTTCTGGCGCTGCCGGATCCAACGGCCATCCGTGAGCCGCGCGCACTGTTGACCACCATTGCCCGGCGCTTGGTCTATGAAGGCTGGCGTCGTCAGGATCTCGAACGTGCCTATCTGGAAAGCCTGGCGCTGGTGCCGCAACCGGTGCATCCATCGCCAGAAGAGCGCGCGCTGGTGATCGAGGCGTTGCTGGCGGTGGATCGCCTGCTTAACGGTCTGTCGGCCAAAGCCAAAGCGGCGTTTCTCTATCACCAGCTCGACGGTTTGACTTACAGCGAGATCGGCCAGCGCCTCGGCGTGTCGACCAGTCGCGTGCAGCAATACATGGTTGAAGCGTTCAAGCGTTGCTACCAGGCGATGCAGGCATGAGGCCCGACGAAACGCTGGTCGATGAGGCGGCGCAATGGATGGCGTTGTTGCAGTCGGGCGACGTCAGCCTCGGCGAGCGGGCGGCGTTCGATGCCTGGCGCGCGGCCGATCCACGGCATCAGCAGATCATCGAGCAAATGGGCGGCGGTTTGAATCTGCTGCGCAATCCGAGCCTGAGTGGATTGCCACGCAACAGCCTGCTGCACAGCCTGAATGCGCCGTCGAGTCGTCGGCGTTTTATCAGCGGCAGTTTGAGCGTGCTCGCTGTTGCCGTGTTGGCCGGTTTGCTCGGGCGGCGTTATGGCTGGCTGCCCGAAGCGGGTGAACTGTCGACCGGCACCGGAGAACGACGCGATTTCACTCTGCAGGATGGCAGCGCGTTGACCCTCAATGCGCGCAGCCGGGTGGTGCCTTTGTTCGACAGCACTCAGCGCTTGCTGGCACTGCGCAGTGGTGAGTTGCTGGTCGACGTCGCCAAGGATCCGTCGCGACCGTTTGTGGTCGAGACCGAACACGGTCGCATGCGCGCGTTGGGGACGAAGTTTCTGGTGCAGCAGGGCGACGATTCCACGCGTTTGGTGATGCTCCATTCGCAGGTCGAAGTGCTCACGGCGGGTGGCGCGCGGCAGGTGGTCGGGGCGGGTGAGAGTCTGACTTTCAACGCCGCTGGCGTGCTGTCCATGGAGCGCAGCAGAGGCCACGAAGGCGCCTGGACGCAAGGACGGCTGGAGGTACGCGACCGTCCGCTGAGTGAAGTCATCGACAGCCTGCGTCGCTATCGGCGGGGCATTTTGCATGTCAGTCCGGAGGTCGCCGATCTGCGCCTGAGCGGTCTCTATCCGCTGGATGACAGTGACCGCACGCTGCAATTGCTCGAGCGTTCGCTGCCGATCCGCGTGACTTGGCACAACCCCTATTGGGTCTCCATCGCCCCCCGCACCAACCCCCTGTAGGAGCCGCCGAAGGCTGCGATCTTTTGATGTTGTTTTTTAAGATCAAAAGATCGCAGCCTGCGGCAGCTTCTACGGGAAGCAAGGATCGAGATTTGCGGCAGCGCGGTGCGTTCTATTCGGTTATAGGGATATGACTTCTTGGCCTAAATGCCGGCCTATAAAAAGCGCCGGCCCGCTGCTCATTCCCTGCAGATGCCTTCAACAGGGAAGCCCCTCGATGTTCTCATTCAAACAACAATTACCTCGACTGACCCTCGCCGCTGCGCTGGCCATGGGCATTGCGCCGTTGCCAGCGCTGGCGCAGGAAGCCGCTGCGGCGGTATTCACGTTCGACATTGCCAGCGGCCCGCTCGACGAAGTGCTGCTGGATATCTCGCGGCAGGCCGGCGTGCCGATTTCCTTCAGTCAGGACCTCGTGCAAGGCAAGCGCAGCGCGGCCGTGCGAGGTGCTTTGGGCGGCCGGCAAGCGGTAGAAAAGGCCTTGCTCGGCAGCGGCCTGCAAGTCGAGCAAAGCAATCAGGGTTTGAGCATTCGTGAAGCTGACGCTGCCGCACCAGTGCCAGCCAAAGTCACTGTGGTGGCGCCCGTCACCAATGCCGATTACCGCATGGAAAAAGTCACCGTCACCGGCTCGCGCATCGCCCGTGCACAGAGCGACGGCGCGACGCCGGTCAACGTCATCACCCATGAAGAAATGGAAGCGCGCGGCTACAAGAACGTCTACGACGCCTTGGCCACCCAGACGCAAAACACCGGCATGACCCAAGGCGAAGACTACGGCAACACCTGGCAACCGGCCGCCAGCGCGCTGAACCTGCGCGGCCTCGGCCCCAACCATACGCTGGTGCTGATCAACGGCCGGCGTGTGGCGGATTACCCCACGCCGTACGACGGCAAGGTCAATTTCACCAACCTGGCGAACATTCCTTCAGCGGTGATCGAACGCATCGAAATTCTCAGCAGCGGCGCCTCGGCGATCTACGGTTCGGATGCCATCGCCGGGGTGGTCAACATCATCCTCAAAGACAAGATCAACGGTGTCGACGTCAACCTCAAGGGCGGCACCAGCGAGCGCGGTGGCGGCGATAACCAGCGCTTGCAGATCAGCGGCGGCGGCAGTTGGGGGGATTTCGACGGCTTGTTCGGACTCGAACTGACCAACCGTGACCCGATCTGGGCCGATGACCGTGGCTTCATGCAAAGCGGCCCGTTGGCGGATGTCGGCTACCGCCGCGATCTGAGCAACAGTCGCTATCTCGGCCCGGGTTGCGGCGCCTATCAGGGCACCTTCGACAACAAGCTGTTCAACAGTGGCGGGCGTTGCCGCACCGATCAGATGTACAACGATTACTGGACCGTGCAGACCCAGAAGGAAAACTACGACGGCTACACCCGGGGCACCTGGCATTTCAGCGACAGCGGCCAGGTCTTCGCCGACTTGATGTACGGCCTCGACCACATCCAGAACAACACCCGTGGCCCGACCTTCACCTCGCCGGATTTCATCAACCAGAACAGCGGCAACCTGGAGCGCTGGTATCGTCGATTCGGTGAAGAAGAAATTGGCGGGCGCACCAGCAATAACAGCAAGTGGCGCGACACGTCGTGGACCGGCACCCTCGGTCTCTCCGACAAGATCGCCGACACCGGCTGGAGTTACGACCTGGCGGCCAATCGCTCGGAATATCGCAGCGTCAGAACCACCCGTTACACGCCGCTTTCATCAATCCAGGATTTTTACCTCGGCCCCCAGTTGGGCGTGAGCGGCGGTTATCCGGTGTTCGCCCCGGATGCATCGCGTCTTGATCGGCCACTGACGCCGCAGGAATGGCAGCAGTTTCGCGGCAACCTGACCCAGAGCAGCAAGTCGGTGTCGACCAGCTACAACGCCTCGGTCAATGGCGATCTGTTTGATCTGCCGGCCGGCCCGGTAGGGTTCGCCGGTGTGATCGAGGCGGGCAAGCAGGAATACCGCGTCGACCCGGATGACGGCCTCAACGACGGCAGTTTCTACGGCGTCAGCCCGGCGCAAAGCTCCGGTGGCTCGCGCAAGCGTTATGCCGCGGGCGGCGAGTTCAGCATTCCGGTCACCGACACCGTGCTGGCCACGGCGGCGGGGCGTTGGGATCAGTACAAGTTCAGCGGTCGCACCGAGCAACAGAAAACCTACAACCTCGGTCTGGAGTGGCGTCCGGTGACCAGCCTGTTGCTGCGCGGCAGTTACGGCACCAGTTTCCGCGCGCCGGACCTCAACTACATCTATCAATCCGACAGCAACGGTTACTACCCGGCGCAGATCGACTACTACGGTTGCAGCCAGGGCGTGGAGGGCGCCTGTGATCGCGGGCGGGTCGATTACACCCAGAGCGGCACTGCGAATCTGGAGTCTGAACGGGGTAAATCCTGGACGTACGGGTTTGTCTGGTCGCCGTCGCGCAACTTCGATTTTTCTACTGATTTCTGGCGTGTCGAGATCGACGACTTGCTGACCACCGTCGACGAAAACCGTTTGTTGCAAGAAGAAAACGAATGTCGCAATGGCACCCAGGACATCAACTCGGCCAATTGCCAATCGACCTTGGCACGCATCGATCGCAACGCCGGCAATGCGGCCATCGATCCTAACCAGTTACAGCGCGTGCGAGTGAACGCCATCAATGCCGCCAGCGAACGTGTCAGTGGCCTGGACTTCAAGAGCAACATCCGCTGGGGCGCCGGGCAATACGGCGCCTTCAGTTCGGCGCTGGGTTACACACTGGTGCTGTCGCATTACTACAAGGAGTCGGACGAAGCGCCGACCCAGGATTGGCGTACCTCGCGCACCAACTACGACTGGCGCAGCAAGGTCAACGCCAGCCTGACCTGGGATTATCAGAAAGCCACGGCGACGCTGATGGGCATTCGCTACGGTTCGGTCACCAATGGCGCGGGGGACGGGCGTTTGTCGCCCTGGACGGTGTTCAACGCCAGCGCACGTTACAAACTCAATGATCGGGCGAGTGTCGGGCTGACCGTGAACAACCTGCTCAATCAGGTTAAACACGATGATTCGGCAGGCTGGCCGTACTACCCGACCGGCAACTATGACCCGTACGGGCGGCAGTGGTGGCTGGATGTGAGCTATCACTTCGGCGGCTGATTGCGCGATTTTTTCTCGATGGCGTCCTACGAAAAACGGCGTTTTTTGCGGCAAGCAGGGAATTTTTCCGACGACTTTTTCAGGTTGGTCGTCGGACGCGGGATCTATAGCATCGGTCGTGACATTGAAGTCGCTGAGCGGTTTGAGCGCTCAGAGCCCAGACAAAGGATGGATTATGCGTACCCAACACATCGAGCATGAAACGCCTGCTTATTCCCCTCGCCATCTTTGGCGCGACGATCGCGCCAGATGCCCCATTGAGGATGCCGTGATGCCCGTAACGAAAGCGCCCAGGCTTACGGGGCTGAAGAAGGTCGAGGGCAAACCTGTCGAGCTGCTCGTGCATGGCCAGAACATGGGTGACGATGCGATGCTGATCGTTCAGCTGACGAACGATGGTTTTGAGCTGAGTGACGTCGTCAACATGCTTTCAACCTCGCAAATGTACCTGCAAGGTGACATGGTCAAACGGATCACCGGCAAGTCTGTCAGAACCGTGCGCCGGCTTATGAAGCAAGGTGATCCGGTTCGGCTTGATCCCCGGCAGAGCGTCATCGCCTATCAATATGCGTTGGTACTTGAGCTGGCCATTCGTGCATTTGCGGGACTGTCCCGGGCCGAGGAGTGGATGCAGAAGCCGAGCCCTTATCTGAACGGTCACGTGCCATTGGAATTGACCCTTCATCCACTGGGTTTTCAGATGGTCGAGCAATACCTGAATCAGATCTTGTATGGCGGCTACCCATGAATCCTTTGCCTTGGGACGAGCAATGGTACGCCTGGCGGCTGGACCGGGAGGCATACGGAGGTACGTGGGACAGCGGGGTTGGTTCAAAGCTGAAGGGTGGTCGATGGAATGCGCCCGGTCGGCGAGTCGTTTACGCGTCGGTCGATCCGTCTTCGGCCATTCTCGAGGTGGCAGCCAATCGCAGTTTTGATGCGCTGGACAGCGAGCCGCATGTACTCACGTGCTTTGAGGTCATCAGTGATGCAAGGGTCAGAATCGTACAGCCAGAAGAAGTGCCGAATCCTTACTGGTTGAACCCCTCACGACCGTCACCCAATCAACAGCTGTTTGTCGACGCATTATTGGCCGAGCATCCATTTGTGCTGATCCCCTCGGTGGCAACCCGTCATTCGTGGAATCTGCTGGTGAGCTGCGAACTGGCAGAGGGGCAGTTCAAGATGGTCTCTCAGGAGCGATTTGGCCTGGATACCCGGCTGTTGAAGGAGATGGCATCGACCTGATGTGTGAGCATTGTTTTTTTGCATAACCTCATCACCCAACGGTCTAACCCGCGCTCTATAAATCCCTCTGCGTCGTCGCACATCCCTGCATAAACCAAAACGCAGGGATGGCTGTTCATGATTCAGTTTTCACCCGTTAAATCGCCTTTGAGCCTGGCCTTGCTGCTGGCTATCAACACGTTGCCGGCGATCGCCGCTGATAGCTCGGCAAATGAACCCGTTACCCAACTGCAACGGGTGGAAGTCACCGGCACGGCAATCCGCCGCGTCGATGCCGAAACCGCAGTGCCGGTGACCATCCTGCGTGTCGAAGAACTGCGTGAGCAGGGCGTTTCCACCACTGAAGAGCTGGTCAGTCGTATTTCCGCCAACCAGTCCTCAGTCGGCTCGGGCCGTTCGGTGGGCTCGAGCAGCGGCGGGGCGTCTTATGCGGACTTGCGCGGGATTGGCCCGAACAAGACGCTGGTGCTGCTCAATGGGCGTCGCCTGAGCAACAACGCCACCAACGCAATCAATGGCTCCGGGGTAGACCTCAACACAATTCCGTTCGCTGCCATCGACCGGGTTGAAGTATTGCGCGATGGTGCTTCGGCGCTGTACGGCACCGATGCCATCGGCGGCGTGATCAACTTCATCACCAAGACCAGCCTCACCGAAGGGCAGATCAGCAGCAACTACGACACGCCAACGCATTCCGGCGGTGGTGAAAGCCGCAATTTCAGCGGCAGCTGGGGTTTTGGTGATTTGCAGAATGACCGCTTCAACGTTTTCGGCGTGGTCAGCTACGACAAACAACAACGCCTGGCGGCGGATGATCGTGGCTACACCTACAACTATCAGCCCGGTCGTGGTCTTGATTACACCTCGGGTACAGCCTCGCCGGCGAACTGGAGTCAGGGGCGCAACGCGACGAATCCGCTGGCGGGGTCTGGCTGCAACGCCCCGGGCTTGCTCTCGCGCAACGGCATCTGCCGCCAGAGCCTGTGGAATTATCTCGATCTGGTGCCGGAAACCGAAAAGACCTCGGCCTTCGCCAAAGCCACCGGCAAGCTTTCGGATGACCACAACGTCAGTCTCGAGTATTTCTGGGCGCGCAACGAGAACCGCACACAGATCGGCCCCGGCACGTTGATGGGCAATCAGGTCAATCCGGGCTCCGCGTTCTACCCGGGCAACGGCATTACTCCTGGCCCGAGTGGCGTTGCGCTTGACCCGACGCAGCCAGTGGATGTGAACTGGCGTGAAAGCGCTGTCGGCGCACGGCAGCATGAGGACGACAACACCGGTCAGCGCTTACTCCTGAGCTTCGACGGCACGCTCGTCGGCTGGGACTACAACCTCGGTGCCTCGTACAACCAGAACAAAGTGATCAATAGTATTGAAGCCGGCTACGTCAACGACCATGCGGTCAGCGCCGGCATTGCCAACGGTGTGATCAACCCTTTTGGCCCGCAGACAGCAGCAGGTTCGGCGCTGTTGGCAGCCAACGCGGTGGACGGCGATTACGCCACGGCGGTAGGGCGGGTGAAGGCCATCGACGGGCGTATCAGTCGCGAGATCGGTGACTGGTTCGGTGCCGGGCCTTCGGCATTGGCGTTGGGCGGCGAATACCGCAAGGAAGACTTCCATCAGGACTTCGCGCAGTTTGCCGGGGATGTGCAAAGCCTTGGCGTCGACCCCAACGGTAGCGTTGCCGGGGATCGCAGCGTCTCGGCCGAATACGCCGAGGTCAACGTGCCGGTACTCGATAGCCTCGAACTGTCTGCGGCGGTGCGTCACGACAAATACAGCGATTTTGGCAGCACCACCAACCCGAAATATTCGTTCCGCTTTCAGCCGTTCAAGGAACTGGTGGTGCGTGGCGCTTACAGCGAAGGTTTCCGCGCGCCGTCGCTGTATGAACTGTACAACCCGAATTTCACCAGTTTCACCAATGCCAACTACAACGACCCGCGTCTGTGCCCCGGCGGCAATCCGAGCAACGGCGGCATCGCCAACCGTGACTGTGCGCAACAGTTCAACCGCAGCACCGGGGGCAACACCGAGCTGAGCCCGGAAACGGCGCGCAACGTCACCGTCGGGTTTGTCTATCAGCCGTTCGACCGCCTGACCACCAGTCTGGATTTCTGGTGGATCGACATTGCCAACCAGATCGCCGAGTTCCCCGAGTCGGCGGTTTTCGAGAACCCGGAGCTATACCCGGATCGCTTGATCCGCAAGCCTGACGGTTCCATTGATCATGTCGTCACCGGTCTGGCCAACCTCGGCAAGATCAAGACCAACGGGGTCGATGTCAGCTTCGACTATCGCTTGCCGAGCACGCCGTACGGCAATTTCGGCATCGGTCTGCAAGGCACTTACGTCACGCGTTATGACTACCAGCAACAGCTCAAGGGCGACTATATCGACAAGCTCGGCGACTTCCGTGGCGGCGACTTCGCTTCGGCGGGCGCAGTGGCGCGCTGGCGTCACAGCCTGACGGGTAGCTGGAACTACGGCCCGTTCGGCGCAAGCCTGACCAACCGCTACACCAGCGGTTATCACGACTCGGATCGCGAGGCGCACGACTACGTCGGTTCCTACAACGTCTGGGACCTGGCCGGCACCTACACCTGGCGCAAGACCCTCAGCGTGACCCTCGGCGCGAAAAACCTGTTCGACCGTGAGCCGCCATTCAGCAACCAGACCTACACGTTCCAGAGCGGTTACGACCCGAAATACGGCGATCCGTTCGGGCGGACGCTGTACACCCGGGTCGCCTACAAATTCTGAATGCCCCCCTGTAGGAGCTGCCGCAGGCTGCGATCTTTTGCTTTTTCAAGAGCAACAGATCGCAGCCTGCGGCAGCTCCTGCAGGGGCACGGTTGGCCTGCTGAAAAATTTCTGGTGACTGATCGGACGCCTTCGCGGGCCAGTAACAGCACCACGTAAAAAGGATCTGCCAAATGTTCGCCAGACACCCCATTCTGAGCCTTTGCCTGCTGTTCAGCCCAATGGCATGGGCGGCGCCGCAACCGTTCCTGACGGTTTACGGCGAAAGCCCAAAATACGCCGCTGACTTCCAGCACCTCGCCTATGCCAACCCCGACGCACCCAAGGGCGGCAGCCTGCGCCGCTCCTCACTGGAAAGCGGCCCCTTCGATCACCTGATTCCCTACACCGACAAAGGCACCGGCGTTGCCGACATTGACGGTTGGCTTTACGCGCCGTTGGCCTATCGCAGCAAGGACGAGCCTTACAGCGTCTACGGTCTGGTCGCGCAGCAGATGGAGCTTGATCCCGATCGCCGCTGGTTGCGTTTCTACCTGAACCCCAACGCACGTTTCGACGACGGCACGCCGATCACCGCTGAAGACGTGCGTTACACCTTCGAATTGTTCACCAGCCAAGGCAGCCTCAAGTACCGCCAGCAATTTCGCGATGTCGCAGAAGTAGTCGTCGAGTCGCCGACGCAAGTGCGCTTCAACTTCAAGAACAATGACAGCCGTACCTTGCCCCTGGACCTGGCGACATTACCGGTGCTGCCCGAACATTGGTGGCGCAGCCGCAACTTCGCGGAGGGTGCAGGTTTCGAGATTCCGCCAGGCAGCGGCCCCTATCGAGTCAGCGCCGTGGATACCGGGCGCAGCGTCAAATTTCAACGGGTACAGGACTGGTGGGCCAAGGATCTGCCGATCACTCGTGGGCTGTACAATTTCGAACAGTTGAGTGTGGAGTTTTTCGCCGATACCGACGTTTCGCGTCAGGTGCTGAAGGCTGGCGGCTTCGATTACAACCGCGAATTCTCGGCCACCAGTTACACCATCGGCTATGCCGGCGCGGCGCTGGAACAAGGCAAACTGCTGCGTGAACATCTGGCGCCGGGGGCGGCGCAAGGTGCACAGGGTTTCGTCTTCAATTTGCAGAAAGCGCAATTTCAGGATCGCCGCGTGCGCCAGGCGATCGCCATGCTCTGGGATTTCGAATGGAGCAACCGGCAGATGATGCGCAGCATGTACCTGCGCCAGCGCAGCTACTTCTCTCACAGCGCCTTGTCGGCCACCGAGTTGCCCGACGCCGAGGAGCTGAAAATCCTTGAACCGTTGCGCGGACAAATACCGGACGAGGTGTTCACGCAAGTGTTTCAGGCGCCGAAAACCGACGGCAGCGGCAACGTTCGCGCCGAACAATTACAGGCGCTGAAGTTACTGGAAGCGGCGGGTTGGACGCCGCGCGGCGATCAATTGGTCAATGCTGCCGGTGAACCGCTGCACTTCACCTTCCTCAACGGCCAGAAGGGTTTCGAACGGCTGCTGTTGCCGTTCAAGCGCAACCTTGCGCAGATCGGCATCGGCTTCGATATCCGCCAGGTCGACACCGCGCAATACACCAACCGCGTACGTAACCGCGACTACGACATGATCGTCGCCGGTTACCCGGTGAGTCAGGCGCCGGGGCGCGAGATGTTCAATTATTTCGGTGCTGACGGCGCCGCTGATCCCGGTTCGAACAACTACATGGTCTTGCGGGATCCGGCGGTCGACGCGCTGCTCGAAGGACTGGCGCAAGCCGACAGTCGCGAGAGCCTGCTGCGTCACGCGCGTGCTCTGGATCGGGTGTTGCAGTGGGGTTATTACTGGGTTCCCAACTATTACCCGCCAGGTATTTCCACGGTCTGGTGGAACCGGTTCGGCCGCCCGCAAACTGCGCCGCTGTATGACGCCGGTCTCGACACCTGGTGGGAAATCAGCCCCAGCGCATTGACCCACGCGCAGATGCAGCAACAGCCAAAGGAGTACGCCCATGTGGGGTTATAGCCTGCGGCGTCTGCTGCTGATCGTGCCAACCCTGCTCGCCATTTTGCTGGTCAACTTCGTCATCGTCCAGGCTGCACCCGGAGGCCCGGTGGAGCAGGCCATCGCGCGTTTGCAGGGCATCGGCGTCGGTGCGGCAGTGGGCGCCAGCCATGTCGAAACGATGGGTGGCGAATCCCGAGCGACGCGCGGGCTGGACCCGAAACTGGTGGCGGACATCGAGCGTCAGTACGGCTTCGACAAACCTGCCAGCGAACGCCTGTGGCTGATGCTCAAGAGCTATGCGCAACTGGATTTCGGCCAGAGTTTCTTTCGCGGCGCCAGCGTCACCGAACTGATCTGGCAAAAACTCCCGGTGACCTTGTCGCTGGGATTGTGGGCGACGCTGATCACTTATCTGGTGTCGATTCCGCTGGGCATTCGTAAAGCCTTGCACAACGGCTCGGCGTTCGATGTCTGGAGCAGCGCGGCAATCATCATCGGCTATGCGATGCCGGGCTTTCTGTTCGCGCTGTTGCTGATTGTGGTGTTTGCCGGCGGCACTGCGCTGGACTGGTTTCCGGTGCGCGGGCTGATCTCGGAAAACTTCGCCGAACTGTCGCTGTGGGGCAAGGTCGCCGACTATTTCTGGCACCTGGTGCTACCGGTGACGGCGTTGGTGATCGGCGGTTTCGCCACGCTGACGATCCTCACCAAGAACAGTTTTCTCAATGAGATTTCACGGCTGTACGTGGTGACAGCGCGCGCCAAAGGCCTGAGCGAAAGGCAGGTGCTGTACGGCCATGTGTTTCGCAACGCCATGTTGCTGGTGGTCGCCGGGTTACCGCAGGCGTTGGTGACAGTGTTTTTTGGCGGCTCGCTGCTGATCGAAGTGATCTTCTCCCTCGATGGCCTCGGTCGCCTCAGCTATGAAGCGGCGGTGTCACGCGATTACCCGGTGGTATTCGGCTCACTGTTCATCTTCACCTTGTTCGGCCTCTTGATAAAACTGCTCGGCGACCTCTGTTACACGCTGGTCGACCCGCGTATCGACTTCACCGTGAGGGCTGCCTGATGCTGACGTTATCTCCAATCGGCCAGCGCCGTTGGGCGCGTTTCATAGACCATCGGCGTGGCTGGTGGTCGCTGTGGCTGTTCCTCGCACTGTTCGGCCTGAGCCTCGGCGGCGAGTTGATCGCCAATGACAAACCGTTGCTGGTCACGTATCAGGGCGAATGGTTCTTCCCGGCATTCAAGCGTTACACCGAAGAGGATTTCGGCGGAGAACTGCCGTTCCAGCCGGATTACCGCAGTGCACAAGTACGCGATCTGATCGAGAGGCGGGGCGGGCGCTTGTGGTTTGCGCCGATCCCGTTCGCGTTCGATACGGTGAATTACGACCTGACGGAACCGGCGCCGAGTCCACCGACCGGCGAAAACTGGCTGGGCACCGATGATCAGGCGCGGGATGTCCTGGCGCGGGTGATTTTCGGCGCGCGGGTGTCGCTGCTGTTCGCGTTGGCGCTGACTGCGGTGAGCGCGTTGATCGGTATTGCTGCCGGGGCTTTGCAAGGCTATTACGGCGGCTGGATCGACCTGCTCGGTCAGCGTTTGCTGGAGGTCTGGTCGGGGCTGCCGGTTCTGTATCTGCTGATCATTTTGTCCGGGTTCGTCGAACCGAACTTCTGGTGGCTGCTGGGGATCATGGCGTTGTTTTCCTGGCTGAGTCTGGTCGACGTGGTGCGTGCCGAGTTTTTGCGCAGTCGTGGCCTGGAGTACGTGAAAGCTGCGCGCGCCCTGGGCGTTGGCGATGCACAGGTGATCGTCCGGCACATTCTGCCCAACGCCATGAGTGCGACCCTGACGTATCTGCCGTTCATTCTGACCGGCGCAATTGCGACCCTGTCGGCGCTGGATTTTCTCGGTTTCGGCATGCCCGCCGGCAGTGCTTCGCTGGGCGAGCTGATCGGCCAGGGCAAGAACAATCTGCAAGCACCCTGGTTGGGGCTGACCGCGTTTTTCGTCTTGGCAGTGATCCTTTCCCTGCTGGTATTCATCGGCGAAGCCTGCCGCGATGCGTTTGATCCGAGGACTTGATATGCATGAACATCTGATCGAAATACGCGACTTGCGGGTAGCGTTCAATGGCCAGCCCGTGGTGCGCGGCATCGACCTCGACATTCGCCCCGGTGAGTGCCTCGCGCTGGTGGGTGAGTCGGGCTCCGGCAAGTCGGTGACCGCGCACAGCATCTTGCAGTTGCTCGACCCGAACATCAGCCAAATCGACGGGAGCATCCGTTATGCCGGCGAAGAACTGCTTGGCGTGCACCCGCGCTATCTGCGGCAACTGCGCGGCAACCGCATTGCGATGATTTTTCAGGAGCCGATGAGCTCTCTGAATCCCTTGCACACGATCGAGCGGCAACTGGGCGAAAGCCTTGTTTTGCACAAAGGGCTGGCGGGTGCGGCGGCGCGCAAACGCATTGTCGAACTACTGGAGCTGGTCGGTATTCAACGCCCGCGTGAGCGGCTCAAGGCCTATCCGCACCAACTTTCAGGTGGCCAGCGTCAACGGGTGATGATTGCCATGGCGCTGGCCTGCGAGCCGCAATTGTTGATCGCTGACGAACCGACCACGGCGCTGGACGTCACCGTACAACGCAAGATTCTGCTGCTGCTCAAGGAACTACAGGAGCGCCTGGGCATGGCGTTGCTGATCATCAGCCATGACCTGAATCTGGTGCGCAACATCGCCCAGCGCGTGGCCGTGATGCGCGCCGGGTTGATCGTTGAACAGGCGTCCTGCGAGCAATTGTTCAGTGCGCCGCAACATCCTTACAGCATCGAACTGCTCAATGCCGAACCGGGTGGGGAGGCGTTGTGTCGCGATGCTGCGGAGGATTTGCTTGAGGTGCGCGACCTCAAGGTTCACTTTCGTCTGAGCGGTGGCTGGTTGCGAGCCAAGTCGTATCTGAAAGCCGTCAACGGCATTGATCTGAACCTGCAGCGCGGCAAGACCCTCGGCATCGTCGGTGAGTCCGGCTCCGGCAAGTCCACGCTGGGGCAGGCGATCCTGCGTTTGATCGATGCCGAGGGCAGCATTCGCTTTCAGGGCGAGGCACTTGAGCAACTCAGCGGCAGGCAGCTACGACCTTTGCGCAAACGCCTGCAAGTGGTGTTTCAAGATCCGTTCGGCAGCCTCAGCCCGCGCCTGTGCGTGGAGCAGATCATCGCCGAGGGCTTGCAGGTGCACAGCGATCTCAATGCTCGCGAGCGCGAGCAGGCAGTGATCGATGTGTTGCGCGAAGTGGGCCTCGACCCGGCAACGCGGCATCGCTATCCACATGAATTTTCCGGTGGCCAGCGCCAACGTATCGCGATTGCCCGGGCGCTGATCCTAAAGCCGGATCTGATCTTGCTGGATGAGCCGACGTCGGCGCTGGATCGCACGGTGCAGAAACAGATTGTCACGCTGCTGCGGCGCTTGCAGGCGGAGCATGGCCTCACGTATCTGTTCATCAGCCATGATCTGGCGGTCGTGCGCGCGCTGGCGCATGACTTGATTGTGATGAAAGATGGCGAAGTGCTGGAGCGTGGGGAAACTTCGCAGTTGTTCCATTCGGCGCAACATCCGTATACCCGCGAATTGCTCGCAGCGTCCTTCAGCGGTTGATCCTGTAGATACTCTGTTCACGCTGCAATCTTTTGCTCCTGATATTTGCAAACAGGATCAAAAGATCGCAGCGTGCCGCAGCTCCTACATGGGCTGAAACGCAAAAATCCCGCCACAGGGGCGGGATTTTTTGTGTCACTGAACAGCGCTATTACGCTGGGAACAGCTCGGACAGTTTCATCGACAACATCATGTCGCCTTCAACGCGCAGCTTGCCGCCCATGAAAGCCTGCATGCCGTCGGTTTCGCCGCTGACGATACCTTTCAGGGTTTCGCTGTCCAGCACCAGCGTGCAGTTGGCGTCCGGGTTTTCACCTTCCTGGATGTCGCAAGTGCCGTCTTTGACGATCAGCGAGTACTGCTTGTCTTCGTCGGTGATGTTGAAACCGAAGACCAGATCCAGACCGGCAGCAGCGGCTGGGTTGAACTTGGCTTGCATTGCTTTTACGGCATCAGCTACGGAGGTCATGGTTCGATCCTTTCTTGGGTAATAGGAGCTGAGTGATTACAGCAAGGGTCACAGTTATCCGGACTCAGCGAAAAGTGATGAGTTCCGGAGCCTTCAGCAGCTGCAGGTGTGCATGACTGTTGAAGGAAGCCAGAGCCACCTCGCGACCGCGAAACTTCAGCTGGTTGAGCGAGGTGTTGACGATTTGCCAATTCAATTCAAAAGCCTGTTTGGCAGGCATTTGGGTAATCAGGTGGAGCAGGGCGGTGATAGTGCCGCCGGAAGTAAACACGGCGATTTTCTGTTTATCGCCGGCCTGTTCAAGAATTCGCTGCAGCCCGGCCTGGACGCGTTCGACGAAGCCCAGCCAGCTTTCAAGGCCCGGCGTGTCGTAGGTGCCGGCCAGCCAGCGCTCGATGATCAGGGCAAAAATGCGCTGGAACTCGGCACGGTTTTGCGCGGCATTGCGCAGAACATCGAGGGCTTCCGGTTCGTCTTCCAGCATGGCCGGGAGCAAGGCGCGGATCACCGCGTCGGCGTCGAATTCGTTGAATGCGCAATCGGTTTCGAGAATTGGAACCGGCAGGCCCTTGGCAGTGAATTGCTCCAGTGCGCTGGTAGCGGTGTGTTGCTGGCGACGCAGGTCACCTGCAAGGCAGCGATCGAAGCGGATGCCCAGTTCAGCGAGGTGCTGACCGAGTACTTCTGCCTGGCGCACACCAGTCGGCGACAGGACGTCATAGTCGTCTGCACCAAAGGAGGCCTGGCCATGTCGAATCAAATAGATGCTGCCCACGTCCGCGTCATCCCGGTACGTTGAAGGTTTGGCGAGGTTATGAGGATGCCGCCGAGCTGTCAATGAAAAAACATACGCTTGTTTGAAATGCCCGTTACAGGGGTGTTGCCAGAGGTTTCACGGCTGGCCGACGAGCCGGCGCATGGGTATGCTGGACTTATCCCGAGCGTGTGTTTTGCACTCGCGCATTGTTTTAAGGAGTCGCTGTGGAGTTTTTCACCGAGTACGCCAGTTTTCTGGCCAAGACCGTCACCCTGGTGATCGCCATTCTGGTGGTGCTCGCCAGTTTTGCCGCATTGCGCAGCAAAGGCCGGCGCAAGTCGGCGGGGCAGTTGCAGGTCAGCAAGCTCAATGATTTCTACAAAGGCCTGCGTGAGCGGCTGGAGCAGACCTTGCTCGACAAGGACCAGCTCAAGGCTTTGCGCAAAGGCCAGGCGAAAACCGAAAAGAGCGAGAAAAAGCAGAAGAACAAACCCGAGGTCAAATCGCGGGTGTTTGTGCTGGATTTCGACGGTGACATCAAGGCCTCGGCTACCGAGAGCCTGCGTCACGAAATCACTGCACTGCTGACCCTCGCCACCCCGAAAGACGAAGTCGTGCTGCGTCTCGAAAGCGGCGGCGGTATGGTCCACAGCTATGGCCTGGCGTCATCGCAATTGGCGCGGATCCGTGAAGCCGGCGTGCCGTTGACGGTCTGCATCGACAAGGTCGCGGCCAGTGGCGGCTACATGATGGCCTGCATCGGTGAGAAGATCATCAGTGCGCCGTTTGCGATTCTCGGCTCGATCGGTGTCGTTGCGCAGTTGCCCAACGTCAACCGCCTGCTGAAAAAACACGACATCGATTTTGAGGTGCTGACCGCCGGTGAATACAAGCGCACCCTGACCGTATTTGGCGAAAACACCGAGAAAGGTCGCGAGAAGTTCCAGGAAGACCTGGACATCACCCATCAACTGTTCAAGAACTTCGTGGCGCGTTACCGGCCACAACTGGCGATCGATGACGTCGCTACCGGTGAAGTCTGGCTCGGCGTCGCGGCGCTCGACAAGCAACTGGTGGACGAGCTCAAGACCAGTGACGAGTACCTCGCAGACCGGGCGAAGAAGGCCGAGGTCTATCACTTGCACTATGCCGAGCGCAAAAGCCTGCAGGAGCGCATCGGCATGGCCGCCAGCGGTTCTGTCGACCGCGTGCTGTTGAGCTGGTGGAGCCGTTTGACCCAGCAACGTTTCTGGTAAACCGCAGGCATAAAAAAACGCCGGTCAAATGACCGGCGTTTTTTTGTATCGCGTAAACCTGCGGGCTTAGCGGCGACGGAACAGCGGCAGCGGTTCGTCAGTGGCAGCCTGATAGGTCACCGAGAAATCCTTCAGACCTTCCAGGGCTTCGTACGGGTCTTTATCCGGGCGCACGGCAAAGGCATCAAAACCGCAGCGATGCATGTAGAACAGCTGATCGCGCAGCACATCGCCAATCGCCCGCAGCTCGCCTTTGAAACCATAACGGTCGCGCAGCAGGCGAGCATTGGAGTAGTTGCGGCCGTCGGTGAACGCCGGGAAATTCAGCGCGATCACCTGAAACTCAGCCACGTCTTCACCGATTTCTTCGGCTTCTTCGTCGGCGTCCAGCCAGATACCCAGGCCACCGTCGCGAGCCTTGAGCATGCGGCTGTGTTCGCGCCACAACTGCAGTGGAACGATCAAGTCGTCACAGTTGCTGATCTCGTCGATGTTGAAATCCTTTGGCAGCAAGTGCCAGGTTTCGTCGACAACCGCGTTGTTCTTAATGATTCGCTGCATAGACGCGTTCCTTGAAGAGGTCGATGCCAATACGCTGATAAGTGTCGATGAAGCGCTCGTCTTCGGTACGTTGTTCAACGTACACGTCGATCAGCTTCGAGATCACGTCAGGCATGACTTCCTGGGCGAAGGACGGGCCGAGGATCTTGCCCAGGCTGGCGTCACGGCTGGCACTGCCGCCGAGGGAAACCTGGTAGAACTCTTCGCCTTTCTTGTCCACCCCGAGGATGCCGATGTGGCCGACGTGGTGGTGGCCGCAAGCGTTCATGCAACCGGAGATGTTCAGGTCGAGTTCGCCGATGTCGAACAGGTAGTCGAGATCGTCGAAACGGCGCTGGATCGATTCGGCGATCGGAATCGACTTGGCGTTGGCCAGCGAGCAGAAATCTCCGCCAGGGCAGCAGATGATGTCGGTCAGCAGGCCGATGTTCGGCGTGGCGAAACCACCTTCACGCAACTCGCCCCACAAGGTGAACAGTTGGCTTTGCTCGACGTCGGCCAGAATGATGTTCTGCTCGTGGGATGTGCGCAGTTGACCGAAGCTGTAGCGGTCGGCCAGATCGGCAACGGCATCCAGTTGCTTGTCGGTGATATCGCCCGGAGCAACGCCGGTCGGTTTCAGCGACAGGGTCACGGCAACATACCCCGGCTTCTTGTGTGCCAGGGTGTTGCGGGTGCGCCAGCGAGCGAAACCCGGGTGCTCTTTGTCCAGATCGGCCAGTTGCACGGTCTGGTTGTCCAGCGCCTTGTAGTCCGGATCGACGAAATGCTTGGCCACACGCTGCAGTTCGGCCTCGGTCAGTGTGGTCTGGCCACCGCGCAGGTGCTCCATTTCCGCATCGACTTTCTGCGCAAACACTTCTGGCGTGAGTGCCTTGACGAGGATCTTGATCCGCGCCTTGTATTTGTTGTCGCGACGACCGTAGCGGTTGTAGACCCGCAGGATGGCGTCGAGGTAGCTCAACAGGTCCTGCCATGGCAGGAACTCATTGATGAACGCACCCACCACCGGCGTACGACCGAGACCGCCGCCGACCAGCACGCGGAAACCCAGTTCGCCAGCGGCGTTGTGCACCGGCTCGAGGCCGATGTCGTGGACTTCGATAGCGGCACGGTCAGCGGTCGAACCGTTGACGGCGATCTTGAATTTGCGCGGCAGGTAGGCGAATTCCGGGTGGAACGTCGTCCACTGACGGACGATTTCGCACCATGGGCGCGGATCGATCACTTCGTCGGCGGCAACACCGGCGAACTGGTCAGTGGTGACGTTGCGCAGGCAGTTGCCGCTGGTCTGGATCGCGTGCATCTGCACGGTCGCCAATTCAGCCAGAATGTCCGGGATGTCTTCCACCGCCGGCCAGTTGAACTGCACGTTCTGCCGCGTACTGATGTGGGCGTAGCCCTTGTCGTAGTCGCGGGCAATCTTGGCCATCATGCGCATCTGACGCGAAGTCAGCTGGCCGTAAGGCACCGCCACACGCAACATCGGCGCAAAGCGCTGGATGTAGAGGCCATTTTGCAGGCGCAGGGGGCGGAATTCTTCTTCGCTCAGCTCACCTGCCAGATAGCGTCGGGTCTGATCACGGAACTGCTTGACGCGGTCCTCGATGATCCGCTGATCGTACTCGTCATATACGTACATATAAGTCCTGTTCTCAGGCTTGGGCCATTCGGATTAGCACTGCGTTTTCGCTTGCCGGAGTCCGATTGTGCCTCTGCAATTCTGCGCGCACGGCCGCGCACTCCCTAGAGGAGCCGGGGCAATATACCCGTTTGCAGTTATGCGCAAAAGTGATGTTTGAGTATATGTAAAGAACCAAATCGCCTAACGAGAATGGCTGTCAACTAACCCACATTTGTCGTGCGGACAATCATCGTCTTAACTGTGGTCGAGTCTTTCTGCAATCACCGATAAAACCGATAAGAGGCGATGCAATGAGCAATCCGACCAAGGCAAGAAAAAGCGATAGCAGTGTCGATGCATGGGCCATTTTGTTCCTGATCATTCTGGTTGTGGGAACAGCGGTATTCTGGGTCAGTCATCAGTAAACGACCCATCCGGGCCCGGGTCCGACGATTGTCGGACAAAAAACGGGATCAAGCGTCAATAGCCGGTTGATCGATGGCTATAATGCGCGGCCATATTTCCTTGGGCCCGGATGCTTCATGTTCAAGTTTCTCCATATCGGACTTCTCGTGTTCGGCGCAGCCTTCGGCATCAGCGCGCGGGCGGAATCGGTGCTGTTCCTCAATCCGGGCTCGACCGAAGAAGCGTTCTGGATCAGTTATTCGCAGTTCATGCAGTCGGCCGCGCGTAATCTGGGCATTGATCTGCAGATCCTCTATTCCCAGCGCCAACCTGAACTCACCCTGGCCCAGGCCAGAATTGCCTTGCAGGGCCCCAGTCGCCCCGATTACCTGGTGTTCGTCAACGAGCAGTACATCGCGCCGCAGATTCTGCGACTGGCGCAGGGCAGCGGCGTGAAGCTGTTCATGGTCAACGCGGCATTGACGCCCAACCAGCAAGCGCTGTTGGGTGAGCGAGCGGACCGCATCGGCAGTCTGGTGCCGAATGACGAGGAGGGCGGCTATATGATGATGAAGGAGCTGATTCGTCTGCACCCTCCCGTAGCCAGCGACCGGCAGATCGAAGTGCTGGCGTTTTCCGGTCTGAAAATTACACCGTCGGCGCAGTTGCGCGAGCACGGCATGCAGCGTGCCTTGGCCGAACATCCGCAGGTGCGCTTGCGACAACTGGTTTACAGCGGCTGGACTCAGCAACGCGCCTATGAGCAGGCCAGACAACTGGTCAAGCGTTATCCCGAGGTTTCGCTGGTGTGGTCGGCCAACGATGAAATGGCCTTCGGTGCCATGCGCGCTTTTGTCGAGACCGGCAAAACCCCCGGCAAAGATGTGCTGTTCAGCGCAGTCAACACCTCACCCGCCGCGTTGCAGGCTGTCGTCGATGGGCGATTGAGTGCGCTGGTGGGTGGCCATTTCACCTTGGGAGGCTGGGCGTTGGTCGAGCTGCATGACCATGAACTTGGTGTCGACCTCGATCAGTACGGCGGTCGTGACCGGCAGATTCCATTACTGCAATTGGTCGACAAGGCCCACGCCCGACAAATGCTCGCCATGGGTAAAGCGCCGAACTACGACGTGAATTTCCGCCAACTTTCGGCGAAGGGCCGTCCGGCCTCGTATCGCTATCCGTTCGATCTGCAAACCCTGATGCACTGAAGGGCTTCAGACCCCGGCGAAATGCAGTACGACTTTGACGATGACCAACAGCGTCAAGGCAAATACCGCCGTGAACAGAATGCCCAGAATCACGAAATGGCTGGGTTTGCCATGGGTGAAATCCCTGGCCCGGTTTTTCCCGCTCTGCACCCCGAACGCCGCGGCCATGACGCTGTGCAGCATCTGCCAGAAGCTGGGTGGCTTGTTGTCGACTGGATCGTCCATAAATCCCCCGTCTGTGTGTGTCCCAGACAGCATAGTCAATTCACCGAAGAGTGCCCTTGCCGTGGGCTGCTCAGCTGAAGCGATTGGTAACAACTCATCGCCGATGCGATAACTATGTACCGCAGTTCGCCCCGGCAGGAATGGTGTCCTGTCGTTCCACTTTTCAGGAGCGACAGAATGACCATTCATCCCCCGACGCTGCCCGCAGCTGCGCAGTCTTCCAACCCTCCGTTGAGCCTCGATAAGCAGACGCTGGCCAGCGCCAGTCTTCACGGCAAGCGTATCGAGCAGATGGTCCCCGATTGGTTGATCGACGCCAGCCCCGAGCGCCGCGCTCATATTAAAAACGCCGGCACGCAATTACCCGACTGGTATCAGCAGCTGTCCGTCGAGCAACGGCGCAACTTGCAAGCGCATACCACCGAAGGCTTTCTTGCCCAGTCACGACTGGACAAGAGCATGGCCGCGCTTGAAAGCATCGAGGTTTTTGCCGAGGCTCAACTGAAAAAGGCGCTTAAAAGCCAATTCAACATTGAACTCGACGTCAATAAAACCCTGCTATGCCTCAGGCGCCCTCTGCAAGTCAGCGTGCTGGAAATCGAAGTGTCGACCTTCGAAGTGCTGAAGCTGCCCATGCTGCAAGCGGCTCTGCATAACTTCGAAGCGGCGGAATGTGAGGAAGGGGCCTTTCATCGCGAATCCGGATTTTTCGTCGCTGCTTCGACCGCCGATACGTTCCAGGCGGTGACACTCGATATCACCGTCAGAGAGTTTCTCTCGCTGTGTCGAACACTGGATATTGGCGCGCTCTATCAGACGCGTGTGAAAGCGTTTTTCCAGTCGAGCGGAACATTGCGTGAGCAATTCATCAGCAGTCAGAAAACCGCGATGCGCGCAGCCGCCGAACTGGCGTTGCTGAAGAAGGACATCGAGCCAGACGACTACCGAATGCTCCTGTCGGTCGTCGATGGCGAAGTCCATCCGCGCCTGGGCAAGAAATCCGTCTGGTTTCGCGACCTCAGCCTGATGAAACACCGGATGACCGGCTGCGTAGTGTTCAGCATCAGCGAACAGTATCGCTACACCAACGATTTCATCGTCTACATCCCCCATGACCCGGAACATCCGCTCAAACGCTACACCTCAGCGCAGATGCGCGAAGTCTTCAAACGCAAGTTCACTGCACGGGACGCTTCGCCGTCGAGTGAGCCGGCAACGGCCTACCAGCGTTTTTTCAGTCAGTTCTTCACCTATGCCGACCGTCCTTATTACTTCAGTCAATTCACCCGGCCTGCGGCAGATGCACCGACAGACCCGTTGCGTTCGATCTGGGTAAAAGTCGTCCAGATGATCCCGCCGGTCTCGGTTTTCACGCAGATCAAGGAACTGCCGCCCGAGCACCAGGGCAAGCGTGAACCAGAGGAGGATCCTTACCTCGATCCGTTCGGTATCGTGCGCAACGGCGTGGCAGGCATTTGGGCGGCCAATACCGATCTGTGGCAGTACCTCTTTGAACAGCATTGCGACAAATTCATCGCCGATGCGCGTGCCCGCGCCGTACCGACGGCGGATGTCGACGCGAACGTGCGGGCGAAACGGCTCAATCACTTGCTGGAATTCGGCATGCTCGCGTTGAACATGGTGTCGATGTTCGTACCGGTGCTGGGCGAGATCATGATGACGGTAATGGCCGGTCAATTGCTGTATGAGTCGTTCGAGGGCGCTATCGAATGGACTGAGGGTGATCGCCAGGCGGCCAAGGGACACTTGGTCGATGTTGCAGAAAACCTCGCGCTGATCGGAGTAATGGCAGGTGCAGGCAAGGGCCTGGGCAGATTGAGTGCGGCCAAATCGGTGCCGGTGATCGAGAAGGCCGAGCCCATTGAACGCCTCGACGGCAAACCACGTTTGTGGGCACCTGATCTTGCGCCTTATGAAAGCACTGACGGTCCGTTCGCCGCGTCTGTCCCTGATGCGCAAGGCCTGCATCGACTGAATGGCAAGACCTACATTCGTCAGCAGGGCAAGGTGTATCAAACGGCTTTTGATGAACAACTGAAACAATGGCGCATTCTCCATCCGACCGATGCGTCAGCCTATCGGCCCATCCTCGAACACAACCGGCTGGGCGCCTGGCGACATACCTTCGAGCGACCGCTGACCTGGGATCGATTGACTCTGCTGCGGCGCATCGGCCATTGCACCGAAGCCTTTTCCGATGAGCAATTGCTCAACATCGCGGATCTCAGCGGGGTCAGTGATGACGCTCTGCGCCAGATGCATCTGGACCATTCGCCTGCGCCACTGGCGTTGGCCGATACATTGCGCCTGTTCGAGGCTGACCAGGCCGTGAGCCGGATCATCGAGAACATTGAGGACGGTTCCACCGTTGAGGAACCTTTCCTGCTGGCAATGTCATTGCTGCCGCAAATGCCTCGATGGCCCACCGGACGCGTGCTTGAGGTTTTCGACGGCCCGGGTTTGTCAGGCGCGAGTGTCAAGCATGGTGACGCGTCACTTTTTCCAGGTGGCGCTCTCAAGGCACCGATTCAGATCGCCCGCGCCGATGTGCTGACTGCCGAAATGCCCGCCATCCTTCTTGAGGCGCTGGACGAGCAGGAAATAGTCCGCCTGCTGGGATCTGAAGCGGCCCGCGTCAGCGCAAACCGGCCCGTCGAGTTCAGAGCGCAGTTGGTGGACTTCCTCAAAACCCGTCAACCGACAATGTTCGAGCAGCTCTATGCCGAACCGGCATTGCAGGCCCCGTGGATCAGCCGGCTACAAAAGGCCACGCCCGGGCTCGGCAGTTCTGCAGCGATCAGGGTATGCATGCAGGCCAATGCCGAAGAACTCGCGCGATTGGAAACAGGCGGGCGGTTGCCGTTGCGGTTGCTTGAAGAATCGCGCAGGTACGCTCAAGGCAGGCGCTTCGATCATGCGGTCGTCGGGTTACACATGGATAACCTGGCCGCATCCGGGAGTCAGTGGCTCGCTTTGCGCGTACTCGAAAGACTGCCTGGCTGGTCAGACGATGTGCGTCTCGAAGTGCGCGAGGGCAGCACTCACGGACCGTTGATTGATAGTGTCGGCAGCGAATCTTCGCGGCAACTGAAATACCTGGTCAAGCAGGGGCCCTCCTATCAGGCCTTCAACGAACATGCAGAGGCACTCAATGGCATTCCTCGGCAAGGCGATAATTTTTTTGCCTCGGTCATGCATGCCTTGCCCGACAAATCCCGTCAGGCCTTGGGGCTTGCTGACGTCAATCAGAGTCCGTCCCTGCGTCGTCTGGTGATTGATCACGTGCATCATTATCGCGCTGAACTGGCCCGCTTGGCCGGCACGCGTCATGGCACCGGCAAGCGCTTCAAACCGGCGCTGCGCGTGCCGGGTCATGGCCTCGGTTACTACGCCAGTGGACGCGGGCAGGGCGTCAATCCACTGCTGGTGACACGGGTGCAGAATGTTTATCCGGGCCTCACCGATCAACAAGCGGGCGGCTTCATTCTTCAGCAGTTGGCGTCGGGAAAGACTGACATGCAGATCTACGAGCTTCTGCAAAGGCGCACGCGTGAATGGCGAGAGCTCGACTCGACACTCGCCGAATGGGAGGGCGAGTCGACGCCGGAACTCTCGCTGCAATCGTTGATCGGTGGCAGAGCGAGCGTCGTGCGCAATATCAAACAGAGTTGGCGCGAGTCACCGCTGGCGCAGGACCATCCGCGTTATGCACAGCTGGAATTGATCTGTGATGAGCCGTTGCCAGCCTTGACTGCGGACTTTTCGCACGTGCGAGAGTTGAGCGTACGCGGCCGCTGCATCACGGATGCGAATGCCGACTCACTGTTGGCTGTTTTCCCGAACCTGGAAAAGTTGCGCATCAATGCGACGAGCGAACTGTTCAGCAATGTGCCGCAAATCTTGCAGGGGATGCCGGCGTTGAAAAGACTGACGCTTTACAGCGCCGTCCCGTTTGCCGCTGACATGCCCGCACGGTTGGGCATGCTGGTGCGGATTGAAGAACTGACCGTGTGTTCTGCAAGCTATCAGCCGATCACATTCGACGTCAGCCACCTGCAAAAGCTGCGCAAGCTGGAGATCGTCGCCTACTCCTTGCTGGAATGGCCGACCGGCGTGCTTGAACTCCCGGAGCTCCAACGACTGAGCCTCAAGGATACCGGGATCAGTAACTTGCCTGAGGGGTTGCTTAAGGGGCACGAAAAGTTATGGTCCGGTTTGTCACTGGACTGGTCGAGATTTTCCCGCGAAAACTTCAAGGTCGCCTACGAGTACGCCAGGACACTCCCCGTGCACCTGATAGACCGCGAAGCGATGATCCGCGATTACTGCAAAGGCGAGTTGCAGCGTTTGGACGAAGGCCTGAGCCAGGCGCCGCAAAGTATCTTCGAGCGGTTTTTCCAGCAATGGCCTGATGAACAACAGCGCTACGCCGCAATCGAAGCCCTGAGCGAGCAGTTTGCAACGCTCGACAAACAGCTTGTCGAGTGGCTGCAAAAGGCCATGGCCTCTCAGGAAACGCTCAGGGAAATAATCGGGCGATCCAACGCCATCCATGCCATCAGGACCAATTGGCGCAAAGGGCTTTTCAAGCGATACGGTTCGACGGTTTCCGCTTCGACCCTTGATTTATCGGGATTGATGCTGAGCGAGCTGCCGAAATTGCCTGCCGATGCGTTTTCTCACGTGCGTAC
Source organism: Pseudomonas helmanticensis (assembly GCF_900182985.1). Lineage (NCBI taxonomy): Bacteria > Pseudomonadati > Pseudomonadota > Gammaproteobacteria > Pseudomonadales > Pseudomonadaceae > Pseudomonas > Pseudomonas helmanticensis. Next base: position 946,220 of record NZ_FXUY01000001.1, read on the forward strand.
CTTGCTTCTGTTGGGCCAGCGCGTCGATGCCTTGCAACTGCGCGATTTCGTCAGCGCCTTTCAAGAAGTGCAAACGCTCAACCTGAGTGACAACGCTCTGCACGCGTTGCCGATCGAACCGGGCAGCCTGGCAAGGCTGAACCGGCTGGACCTTTCCGACAATCTGTTGGTGAACACTCAGCAGTTGCAGTCAAGCCTGGAGGCGTTCCCGGCGCTTGAACAGCTGGACCTGCATAACAACCCGTTAACTGGGTTGAACGTCGGTGGCCTGTCGCGCTTGAAAGCGCTCAATCTGCGAAATGCCGATCTGCAAGCGTGGCCTGCGGGAGCTGAAGATCTGGCTCAACTGACCTGGATGGATGTGCGCAATAACAACATCGCCACGCTGCCACAGACCCTGCTGGACAGCCATGCGCTGATCAACAGCAATCTGTCCGGTAATCCTTTGACGCCAGCAACGACGGTTGCGCTGCGAGCTGCGCAACAGCGTATCGAGTTTGAAATCGGACTGCCCCAAGGAGCGCTGCAAGCATTTGCCGAAGAACCGGTCCCGCTGACCTTTCCACCAGCAGAGAGCGGAATCTCCATCGCCAGGCAATTGCTGCCACTTCCCCAGGCGGCAGTTGGCGAAGGTGAAACGCTGATGATCAATATTTTTCAGCGTATGCAACCGGCCTTTACTGCCGAACAGGCGTCGCAGTTGATTGGCCAGATGCGCAGTAGCGGAGCGACGGAAATCGAAACAGGTGCTCGTATCGACGCTTGGAACCAGACTTTCGAAACGCTGGTGCGGCAACTCAATGGCTGGCTCTACACCCGCGAAATTCGCGGTGCGGACTGGGTTATCTCTTCGCAAACCCGCAGTCTGGCGGCCTGGAGAATTCTCACCTGTTGGCGGGCAAGGTTGCCCAACATGGAAGGGGTGACGCAAGCGGTGCTGAACCTGAACGGTTTGCAACTGGGAGACATACCGGCACTACCGGAAGATTTTGCGCATGTCCGCACGCTCAACCTGACGGGCACAAGGGTGACTGTCGATGGCGCCAACGGTTTTCTCGGTGCCTTTACCGAGCTACGGACTCTGGAGCTTGGCGGCAATGAACTGGAAGCGTTGCCGCAGTCGATCCGGAACATGTCTGCGCTGGAGCGTCTGGAACTGTCGAGCAACCGTCTCTACGATCCCGAACTCTTGTACGAGTCGCTTTCCGGGCTTGAACACCTGACCTGGCTGGATGTGAGCTACAACAACCTCGAGTCGTTCGATGTCAACTATTTCGGGCGGCTGGAAGCCCTCGATTTGCGCAACAACAATCTGTACGCATGGCCGGAAGGTGCGCTGGAGTCGGAGCACCTGCGCATGCTCAATCTGAGCCGTAACGACATCACCACGCTGCCCGTGGACGCACTTGACGGTAGTCACGAGCAATTGATGAACGGTACGGACTTGACCGACAACTACAACTTGTCCGAAGAAAGCCTCGAGCGGCTCAGGGCCTATCAGGCGGAAGGTGAGCGCCATCGGGTGTTGGGTTTTTCACGCACGGATCTCGAAGAGATGGTTGACGACGCCGCCGGCGGCTTGACCGAAACGACCGACAGCATTGAATCCGACGAAACCCTACCTATCGATCCGTCGCAGGCGCAATACAAAGCCCCATGGCTTGCCAATCTGCCTCCTGAACAACTGGCGGCTCGGGATACGCTCTGGGAGCAACTGGCTGCTGAACCGGACAGCGCGGCGTTCTTTCATCTGCTTGAGCGATTGCAGGACAGCCGAGAGTTCAGGGTCGCCAACGCGGATCTGACGCGACGGGTATGGACCGTCATGGAAGCGGCCGCAGCTGACACCGAACTCAGGGAAGTGATTTTCGCCGGCGCTACCACCCACGGGACCTGCGTCGATGGACGCATCCTTACCTTCAGCGGGCTGGAAACCAAGGTGTTTACCCATAACGCGTTGCGGGATTTACCGTCAGGTCGATCAGACGCAAAAGGTGGGGTGTTGTTGAGTCTGTCGCGACGACTGTTTCGCCTGGACAAAGTCGACGAATTGGCAAAGGCGGCGGCAGCACGCAGTGGTTTCGATGAGGCCGAGGTGCGCCTGGGTTATCGAATCGGTTTGACCGACGGCTGGGAGGATGGCCTGGAGTTGCCGGGGCAGCCGAAAAACATGACCTATGCTTCGGGCGTCAGCCCGCAACAACTGGTGGAGGCGCGAACCGAAGTCAGCAATGCCGAGCGGTCCGATAAATTTATCGAAGATCTGATTCAGCGCGATTACTGGGTGGAATACCTTCAGGAGAAGTTCCCCGAGGACTTCAGGAAACTGGAAGAGCTGGACTTGCTTGGTGACGCCGAAGATGACGTTCTGAGCGCTGACGATCCAGAGTACTTGAGCCGGTTGTTCGACCGTACGGCCAAACGCAACGTGAAGATGATCGAGCTTTCGCAGCAGGAGATCGATGCAATCAATGCTGCAAAAACGCCTGTTGCCGGCTCTTCAAGTCATCTGGCCAACGCATAGAACAGCAAGCGCAGTTGCCGACGCCGGTAAATCCGGCGTCGGCAATAACCCCTGTAATCAGTTGTCGTAGCCGAGGTTCGGTGCCAGCCAGCGCTCGGTTACGCTCAGATCCTGGCCTTTGCGCGAGGTGTAGCTTTGTACTTGATCCTTGTCGACCTTGCCCACGGCGAAGTACTGCGCTTGCGGGTGGGCGAAGTACCAGCCACTGACCGCAGCTGCCGGGAACATCGCGTAGTGTTCGGTGAGGAACACGCCGCTGCGTCCGGCGCGCATTTCTTCAGCTTCCGGGTCGAGCAGCGCAAACAACGCAGCTTTCTCGGTGTGATCCGGGCAGGCCGGATATCCCGGAGCAGGGCGGATGCCGCTGTACTGCTCTTTGATCAGCGCTTCGTTGTCGAGGGTTTCGTCCTTGGCATAACCCCAGTGCTCTTTACGCACTTGCTGGTGCAGCCATTCGGCGCAAGCCTCGGCCAGACGGTCGGCGAGGGCTTTGACCATGATCGAGTTGTAATCGTCGCCAGCGTCCTGATAAGCCTTGGCCACCTCTTCGGCGCCGATGCCGGCGGTGGTGATGAAACCACCGACGTAGTCGGTCACTTCGCTGTCCTTCGGCGCCACAAAGTCGGCAAGGGAGAAGTTCGGCTTGCCGTCGGTCTTGATGATCTGCTGGCGCAGATGATGCAGTTTGGCCAATGGCTGGCCGTCATCGCCGTACAGCTCGATATCGTCGTCATGCACCTGGTTGGCCGGCCAGAAGCCAAATACCGCACGGGCGCTGATCAGCTTCTCGTCGATCAGCTTGGCGAGCATCTCTTGCGCGTCTTTGTACAGCGATGTAGCGGCCTCACCGACCACTTCGTCTTCGAGGATGCGCGGGAACTTGCCGGCCAGGTCCCAGGAGATGAAGAACGGTGTCCAGTCGATGTATTCGGCCAGGACTTTGAGGTCGATGTTGTCGAGCACCTTGCTGCCGGTGAAGGTCGGCTTGACCGGCTGGTAAGTCGCCCAGTCGAACTGCGGCTTCTTGGCGATGGCGGCGGCATAGCTCAGGCGTTCGGTGCGGGCACTGCGGTTGGCGGTACGTTCGCGCACCTCAACGTATTCGGCGCGGGTTCTTTCGACGAAACCGGCCTTCAGTTCCTTGGACAGCAACTGCGTCGCCACGCCGACCGCACGCGAGGCATCGGTCACGTAAACCACCGCATCGTTGCTGTACTTCGGCTCGATTTTCACCGCCGTGTGCGCTTTGGAGGTGGTCGCGCCACCGATCATCAGCGGCAGATGGAAATCCTGGCGCTGCATTTCGCGAGCAACGTGAACCATTTCATCCAGCGAAGGCGTGATCAGACCGGACAAACCGATGATGTCGCACTTCTGCTCTTTGGCCACCTGCAGGATCTTCTCTGCCGGCACCATCACGCCGAGGTCGACGATGTCGTAGCCATTGCAACCGAGGACCACGCCAACAATGTTCTTGCCGATGTCGTGCACGTCACCTTTAACGGTGGCCATGAGGATCTTGCCCTTGGCTTCCGGTTTGTCGCCTTTTTCCAGCTCGATGAACGGGATCAGGTGCGCCACGGCCTGCTTCATCACACGGGCGGATTTCACCACCTGTGGCAGGAACATTTTGCCGGCGCCGAACAGGTCGCCGACGATGTTCATGCCGGACATCAGCGGACCTTCGATCACTTCGATCGGGCGCGCGAACGACTGGCGCGACTCTTCGGTGTCTTCAACGATGTGCGTGGTGATGCCTTTGACCAGAGCGTGCTCGAGGCGCTTGTTGACCTCCCAGCTGCGCCACTCTTCGGTCTCGGCTTCCTTGACGCTGCCGTCGCCCTTGTATTTGTCGGCAATGGCGAGGAGGGCGTCAGTGCCGTTTGGCGTGCGGTTGAGCACCACGTCTTCAACGGCGTCGCGCAACTCGACCGGGATCTGGTCGTAGATCTCCAGTTGACCGGCGTTAACGATGCCCATGGTCAGGCCGTTGCGGATCGCGTACAGCAGGAACACCGAGTGAATGGCTTCACGCACCGGGTTGTTGCCACGGAACGAGAACGACACGTTGGACACGCCGCCCGACGTCAGCGCATACGGCAGCTCATCGCGAATGTAGGCACAGGCGTTGATGAAGTCCACAGCGTAGTTGTTGTGTTCTTCGATACCGGTGGCAACCGCGAAGATATTCGGGTCGAAGATGATGTCTTCCGGCGGGAAGCCGACTTCGTTGACCAGAATGTCGTAGGAGCGTTTGCAGATTTCTTTCTTGCGCGCTTCGGTGTCGGCCTGACCGGCTTCGTCGAACGCCATTACCACCACGGCGGCGCCATAGCGCTTGCACAGTTTGGCGTGATGGATGAACTGCTCGACGCCTTCTTTCATGCTGATCGAGTTGACGATGCCCTTGCCCTGAATGCACTTCAGCCCGGCTTCGATGACTTCCCATTTCGACGAGTCGATCATGATCGGCACGCGGGAGATGTCCGGCTCACCGGCGATCAGATTGAGGAAGGTCACCATGGCCTTCTTCGAATCGAGCATCCCTTCGTCCATGTTGATGTCAATCACCTGGGCGCCGGCCTCGACCTGCTGCAGGGCGACTTCCAGCGCTTCGGTGTAATTGTCTTCACGGATCAGCCGGGCGAATTTCGCCGAGCCGGTGATGTTGGTGCGCTCGCCAACGTTAACGAACAGCGAGCTGCGATCGATGGTGAACGGCTCCAGACCCGAGAGGCGGCAAGCCTTGGGAATGTCCGGAATCTGCCGCGGTGCGTATCCGGCGACGGCTTTGGCGATGGCTTCGATGTGGCCCGGCGTGGTACCGCAGCAACCGCCGACGATGTTGAGGAAGCCGCTCTGGGCAAATTCTTCGATGACCTTGGCGGTTTCCGACGGCAGTTCGTCGTACTCGCCGAACTCGTTCGGCAGGCCGGCGTTCGGGTGCGCGGAAACGTGGGTGCTGGCCTTGTTCGACAGCTCTTCCAGGTACGGACGCAATTCGCTGGCACCAAGCGCGCAGTTGAGGCCGACCGAGATCGGTTTGGCGTGCGCGACGGAGTTCCAGAATGCCTCAGTGGTCTGGCCCGACAGGGTGCGGCCGGAGGCATCGGTGATGGTGCCGGAAATCATGATCGGCAGTTCGATGTGCAACGCTTCGAACACACCTTGCACGGCGAAGATCGCCGCTTTGGCGTTGAGGGTGTCGAAAATGGTTTCGATCAGGATCAGGTCGGCGCCGCCCTCGATCAGGCCTTTGGTGGCTTCGGTGTAGTTTTCCACCAGCTCGTCAAAGGTCACGTTGCGGTAGCCCGGGTTGTTGACGTCCGGCGACAGCGAGCAGGTTCGGCTGGTCGGGCCGAGTACGCCAGCGACGAAGCGCGGTTTTTCCGGGTTTTCAGCGGTCTTGGCGTCGGCAATCTTGCGCGCCAGTCGTGCGCCTTCTACGTTTAACTCGTAGGCCAGTTCTTCCATGCCGTAGTCGGCCATGGAAATGCGCGTGGCGTTGAAGGTGTTGGTTTCCAGAATGTCGGCGCCGGCATCCAGATAGGCTTTCTCGATGCCACCGATCACATCGGGGCGGGTGATCACCAACAGGTCGTTGTTGCCCTTGACGTCACTTGGCCAGTCAGCGAAGCGTTTGCCGCGATAATCCTGCTCTTCGAGCTTGTAGCTCTGGATCATCGTGCCCATACCGCCGTCGAGTATCAGGATGCGCTCTTTGAGAGCTTGCTTGAGAGCTTGAAGGCGGACGCTGCGATCGGACATTTGGACTACTCGGAAAGACCATTACGAAGGAGCGGGATCATAACAAACCTGTGCGCTTTTAGAGCATGTGGCGCTTTTGCATGAATATCGCTCATGTTGGTGCGAGCGTCATACTGTAGAATCGCGGCGTTTTTTACAGGATCGGGATCACCGGCATGTCGTACCGCGTCGTCAGCATTGTCTTGCTGTTTTTAAGCTGGGGCGCCGTTGCGCAAGAGCCCGTGATCTCTCCTGCCATTTCGTATAGCCGTGATATCCAGCCGATTTTTACCGAGAAATGCGTGGCCTGCCATGCGTGCTATGACTCCGCCTGCCAGCTCAACCTGGGCAGTGGCGAGGGCGCGGCCCGGGGCGCCAGCAAGATGCCGGTGTATGACGGCGAGCGCACGCAGGCGGCGCCGACCACCCGGCTGTTCTACGACGCCTTCGGCAAACGTGCCTGGCAGCAAAAAGATTTCTATTCCGTACTCGACGCGCAGGGCAGTCAGGCGGCGCTGATGGCGCGCATGCTCGAACTCGGGCACAAGACGCCTTTGACGCCGAACGCCAAGTTGCCGGAAGACATCGTGCTGGGTCTGAACCGCGAAAACATGTGCGCGCTGCCGGCCGAGTTTGAAGGCTATGCCGGTGCCCATCCGAAAGAAGGCATGCCGCTGGCGGTGACCGGGCTGACCGATCAGCAATATCAGACTTTGCAACGCTGGCTTGCCTCCGGCGCGCCGATTGACGAGCAAGGCCTGGCGCCAAATGCGCAAGAAGCACTGCAAATCGCCCAGTGGGAAAACCTGCTCAACATGCCCGGCGCTCGTGGCACTCTGGTCGGGCGCTGGCTTTACGAACACTGGTTCCTCGCGCACATCTATTTCAAGGACGGCGAGCCGGGGCATTTCTTCCAGTGGGTGCGGTCGCGTACACCAAGCGGCCAGCCGATCGACCTGATCGCCACCCGCCGTCCGAATGACGATCCGGGCACGCAGGTGTATTACCGCTTGTGGCCGGTGCAAGGGGTGATCGTACATAAAACCCACATCACCTATCCGCTGAGCGCGGCGAAGATGGCGCGGGTCAAAAGTCTGTTTTACAGCGGTAATTGGCAGGTCAACGCCTTGCCGGGTTATGGCCCGAATAGCCGCGCCAACCCGTTCGCCACCTTCGAGGCGATCCCGGCGCAGGCGCGGTATCAGTTCATGCTCGATAACGCCGAGTACTTCGTCCGCACCTTTATTCGCGGGCCAGTATGCCGTGGGCAGATCGCGACTGACGTAATCCGCGACAACTTCTGGGCGCTGTTCCAGGCGCCGGAACACGACCTGTACATCACCGACCCGAACTATCGCGGCCAGGCCACGCCGTTGCTGGCGATGCCGGGGCAGAACGACGATGTCGGCAGCGTGCTGACCCTGTGGCACAACTACCGCGACAAACGTAATGAATACGAAGCGCTGCGTCGCGACAGTTACGCCGATCAACCGGCGCCGAGTTGGTCGACGCTGTGGGCCGGCAATGACAACGCGCTGCTGAGCATTTTCCGCCACTTCGACAGCGCTTCGGTGACCAAGGGTTTGATCGGCGAAGTGCCGCAGACGATGTGGCTGTTCGACTATCCGTTGCTTGAGCGGACGTATTATCAGTTGGCGGTCAACTTCGATGTATTCGGCAACGTTTCCCACCAGGCGCAGACCCGCCTGTACTTCGACCTGATCCGCAACGGTGCCGAGCAGAACTTCCTGCGCCTGATGCCCGCCGATTCGCGTGAGGATTACCTCGACGATTGGTACCAGAGCAGCGGCCAGTTCAAGATGTGGCTCGATTACGAATCCATCGACGACGACAAGCCGAGCGCGCTGAAGCTTGACGAGAAAGACCCGAAATACGACTTCGCCATGCAACTGTTGTCGCGCTATGGCGACCTCAATGCGCGACCGGATCCGATCAACCGCTGCGCTGGCGCCTATTGCTCGCGGCCGAATATCGCCCCGGCGCTGCAAAACGCCGAGCAGGCGCTGAGCCGACTGACTTCGCGCCCGGCGGCGGGGCTGAAAGTGATCGATCAACTGCCGGAAGCGACCATGCTGCGCATCGAGACCGCCGATGGCAAACGCGAGGTGTACAGCCTGTTGCGCAACCGCGCGCACAGCAACGTCGCGTTTCTTACCGGCGAATCGCTGCGTTATCAGCCAGGGCTGGACACGTTGACCATTTACCCGGGCGTGCTCAGCAGTTACCCGAATTTCATGTTCAACATTCCGGCCGATCAGGTGCCTGCGTTCGTCGATGCACTGGAAAACGCCAAGGACGCCAACCGTTTCGAGAAAATCGTCGAGCGTTGGGGGATTCGTCGCAGCCATCCGCAGTTCTGGTTCTATTTCCATGACCTGAGCCAGTACCTGCACGAAACCGACCCGGTGGAAGAGGGCGTGCTGGACATGAACCGCTACGAGAATCTTTGATCTTTTGCCACCCACCCGCTGTCCCATTTATCAGCACCAACACAAATCCCCCGTGTAGGAGCTGTCGAGTGAAACGAGGCTGCGATCTTTTGATCTTGAAAACCAACAATCAAAAGATCGCAGCGTGCCGCAGCTCCTATAGGGGTTAGTCGAGACCGGGAGAGCGGGCGATGTTGATTTCAGTGCAGGCCCTGCGTGCGCTTGCGGCGTGGACGGTGGTCTGCCACCACTTCATGCAGATTTTCTTCGACTTCCAGGCACGTGGGCCGATTGGCCAGCTGTTTATCGACAAAGGTGCGGTGGGCGTCGATATTTTCTTCGTCATCAGCGGCCTGGTGATTTTCCTTTCCACCGAGAACAAGCCGCTGCCACCGGCGCGGTTTCTGCTCTACCGATTGTTTCGCATCGTTCCGGCGTACTGGCTGTACACGCTGTTGATGGCGCTGCTGGTGGTGTTTGCCCAGCCGTTGCTGCCGGACCAGACTGTGGACTGGGCGCATCTGCTGCTGTCATTGCTGTTCATTCCCACCGAGAATCCCGGCGGATACGGGTTCTACCCGACACTGAATGTCGGCTGGACACTCAATTACGAAATGCTCTTCTACGTGCTGTTTGCCTGGGCGCTGCTGTTTCGCTTGCAGGTGCGGCTGTTGGTGGTTGCGGCGTTGCTGTTTGCCGTTTCGCAAGCCTGGACCGGGTTTGGCTGGATCAGCGAGTTCTATCGATCGGACATTGTTTACGAGTTCTTGCTGGGGATCGGCATCGGCATGCTTTATCGCCGGGGCTGGATCGGCGCCGGCCTGTGGTTGCCGCTGCTGGCGATTGGCGCGGCACTGCTGACGATCTACCACTTGGCACCGGCACCAAGGCTGTTCAACTGGGGCGTGCCGAGCGCCGTGCTGGTAATGGCGTGCATTTCACTTGAGCGTTATGTCGAGCGCAGCCGGGTGCTGAAACTACTCGGTGAATGCTCCTATTCGGTGTATCTGATGCACGTTCTGGTGCTGTCAGCGGGTGGGTTCATTGCGCAGCGCTACGCCATCAACCCGTATCTGATGTTTGTTGTGTGTGCGCTGGCGATTGGCGTTGGCTCGTGGCTGAGCTACGAATGGGTGGAAAAGCGCAGTTATCGCTGGCTCAAGGCGCGGGTCGATGGCACGCCCGACGAGAATCTTTCCCGACAAAAATACTAGGACTTTGTCCGGCGCAACGATTGGCGTAAACTGCGCCCAAGCCTGCGAGGAGTTTCCATGACCGCTATTACCATTACCGACGCCGCCCACGATTACCTGGCTGATCTGCTCTCCAAGCAGAACACCCCGGGCATCGGCATCCGCGTCTTCATCACCCAGCCTGGCACCCAGTACGCCGAAACCTGCATTGCCTACTGCAAGCCGGGCGAAGAAAAACCTGAAGACACCGCGCTGGGGCTGAAAAGCTTCACCGCCTATATCGATCACTTCAGCGAAGCGTTTCTCGACGATGCCGTTGTCGATTACGCCACTGACCGCATGGGCGGCCAACTGACCATCAAGGCGCCAAACGCCAAAGTACCGATGGTCAACGCCGACAGCCCGGTCAACGAGCGCATCAACTACTACCTGCAAACCGAAATCAACCCGGGGCTCGCTAGCCACGGCGGTCAGGTCAGCCTGATCGATGTGGTTGAAGACGGCATCGCCGTTCTGCAGTTCGGTGGCGGTTGCCAGGGCTGCGGCCAGGCGGACGTCACGCTGAAGGAAGGCATCGAGCGCACGTTGCTTGAGCGCATCCCGGAGTTGAAGGGCGTTCGCGACGTGACCGACCACACGCAGAAAGAAAACGCCTACTACTGAGTAAGGTGTTCACTGCGGACATGAAAAACGGCGCCCCGTGAGCGCCGTTTTTTTATGGGTGAAATGTACCGACGCCTTCGCGAGCAGGCTCGCTCCCACCTTTGGTATGCAATTTTGATCGTTCCCACGCTCTGCGTGGGAATGCAGCCCGGGACGCTCCGTGTTTCAATTCAGGGCCTGTAAAGGTGCGCATGCCCGGCGCGATACAACGATGACTCGCTGAACACTTCACTGCCCAGCACGCGCCCAACCAGAATTAACGCCGTACGCCGAAACCCTTTGGCTTCAACCTTCCCGGCAATATCCGCCAGTGTCCCCACCACCCAATCCTGATCCGGCCATGTCGCCCGGTGAATCACCGCAATCGGGCAATCCGCGCCGTAATGCGGCAACAGCTCTACCAGAATCTTCTGCAGGTGGTTCACGCCCAAATGAATCGCCATGGTCGCGCCGTGCTGCGCCAGGCTGGCGAGTTCTTCGCCGGCCGGCATCGCGGTTTTATCCGCATAGCGGGTCAGGATCACGCTTTGCGAAACATCCGGGAGGGTCAGTTCGGCACCCAGTAACGCCGCACACGCCGCCGTCGCGGTTACCCCGGGAATGATTTCGAACGGGATGCTCAGCTCGCGCAAATAGCGAATCTGCTCGCCAATCGCGCCATACAGACTCGGATCGCCGGAATGCACCCGGGCCACGTCCTGGCCTTTTTCATGGGCAGACTTGATCAGGTCGATGATCTGTTCCAGATGCAGTTCGGCGCTATTGACCAGCGTTTCCGCCTGATGACCGTCCAGCACCGCTGCTGGCACCAGCGAGCCTGCATAGATGATCACCGGGCAGCTGCGGATCAAACGCTGGCCTTTGACGGTGATCAATTCCGGGTCGCCGGGGCCGGCGCCGATGAAGTAGACGGTCATGAAGAAATCCTGTGAAAAACGGGGCAGGGCAATGCTTCAGATGAAGATTGCTCATGATCAAACGGCGAGATTATCGGGATTTTACGCTGCACCGGCCAATGCCAACGTGGCCTGAGCGTATTTTTGCCGGGAAATCAGCAGTTTTGCCGGCGCCTGGATCAGCTGTTCAGCGAGTGCCAACGCCGCGCTTTCTGCCACACCGTAACAACCGGTGCGCTCGTAGGCGATTTGCGAATGGTGGCTGAGTTGCTGCTGATAACTGGCCAGTTCTGCACTGCTGAAGTACAGCAGCGGCAGCGCCAGTTGTGCGGCGAGTTCCTGCAAACCCGGCTCATCGCGTTTCAAGTCGATACTGGCCAGGGCTTTGACCGCTTGCAGTTCAATGCGATGGGCTTGCAACGCCTGGTCAAGCAACGCGCGCAGCGTGCTGGCGGGGCAGCCGCGCTGGCAGCCCAGGCCGACCACCAGGGTCGGCGCTGTGCTGGCAGTCGTCATGCGTGGTATTGACCATCGCTTTTGCGGCGGAACAACCAGGCACTGATCAGGCCCAAGGCCAGCCAGAACGCCACGTTGGTCAACTGCGAAGCGATTTTGAACTGTGCTTCCAATACTTCGGGAGCGAGCATCGAATGGACTTCCGGCTGCGGAGCGCCGATCACGTGCGGCACGGCCAGAATGGCCACGCCGAGGATTTTCATCAGCCAGTGACGACTGAACACGATCAGCGACAGGCCGACAGCCGTAGACGCGGCAGTGCCGATCCACCACATCTGGCGCGATGCCAGATCAGCGGCAGCGGTGCCCGGCAATTCAGGCGGCAGGCCCAGGGTTGGCGCGAGGACGAAGGTGGCATAACCGGCCAGACCCCAGAGCAGGCCTTGCGAGGTTTTGGTCGGCGCGCGCAGGGTGTAGAGGCCCGCGAGCATCAGGGCGAAACCCACCGCAACCACCAGATTGCCGCCTGTGGTCGAAACCACGCGCTGCCAGCCGTCTTCCGGCTCCCAGGCTTCGGCATCGTGGGTGTGCGCAGCTACGCCAGCGGCGTGTTCGTGAACCGCCACCGGCTCGGACTTCTCAAAGGTTTCCGCCTGCAGAATCAGCGGCGAAACCCAAAAGCTTTGCAGCAGGGTGAGGAGCAGGGCGGCCAGCAGGCCGGTGAAACCTGCGGTTTGCGCAATACGCTTGATCATGTCGGCAGGTCTCAGTGGCACGGGAACGCGGCGCTGTGGCGGGTATCGTGGGCGGCGTTGTGTACCGCTTCGATGTGCGAGAAACCGGCGAAGTAGACCAGGCTGGCGCCGAGAATCGACGCGAAGATCGCGGCGGTGAGGCGTTGGCTCAGGGTGGTGGTGCTGGCGATTTTGTCCGTGTTGCTGCCGGTGCTGCTGATGATCGACATGGCGCTTCCCTCTGGAGTGTCAGCGGGTGAATAGAGCGCATGAAAACCCCTGCGGGTCAGGCTCGCAGAGGTTCGAACAGCGCCCGCCCACCGCGGGTTTGTTATGTTCAGCACCGCACAAATGCGGGCTGTGTGTTGCGGGCCGGTCTCCGGGCTCACGAGGGGTTGGCGTCAGGCCGACCTGCAAGCGTCACCTTCCCATGCCGTATCGGCACAGTGGATCTGACGCTTCGCTCGCTTACCGTTGCGGGGGCAGCACCGGACTGACATGGCTTTGAGTAAAGCACATGATTCACCGGTTTCCCGTTTCACCCTGTGAAGGGCACCCGTAACAAGTTGTGTAGGAGAGCATGAGGGGGGATTTGAGTCAATTGGATGGGGGGCATATCCGTTGCTGCGGTAACGGCGGCTTAGGGTTTCGCCCTTACGGCGAGTCACCTTTTCCAAACGCCGAAAAGGTAACCGAAAAGGCTTTGCCCTGACGTTCGGCCCTCGCTAAGGCTCGGGTTCCTTCGCTCCGGGATTGATCCGGGGTTCATCGCCTACGGTTTGCTTCGCTGCACCTCCTCTCGCTGTGTTTGGCTGCGCCAAACGGTCGCTGCGCTCCCACCCCGGATCAATCCCTCCGCTCAGCCTGCCGACGGGCTCCGAGATCAAGATCAAGAGCAGGCGAGCTGACACTCGGCCTATCGAGTGGTGAGGAGCGCGGGTGTTCGGCTTTTGATTTGCGTTGTTGCTGCCCCTCACCCCAGCCCTCTCCCGAGGGAGAGGGAGCCGATTTGTGGGCTTTTCAGAATCTGAGCTCAACGCGGTATCGCACGTCGGCGTATCTCTCGCAATCACCTCGGTCAGTCCCCTCTCCCTCCGGGAGAGGGCTAGGGTGAGGGGCTCTTGATCTGGCTTTTGATCTGGCTTTTTTGCCCCTTCGGCAGGCCGAGCGGAGGTGTTCATCCGGGGGGATAGGCGCGCAGCGCCGTTCGACGAAGTCGAACACATCGAGAGGAGGTGCAGCGAAGCAAACCGTAGGCGATGCCCCCGGATGGACACCGTAGCGAGGGAACACTGAGCCTCAGCGAAGTGCCGTACGCCGGGGCAAAGCCTTTTGGGTTACCTTTTCGGCGTTTGGAAAAGGTGACTCGCTGTAAGAGCGAAACCGCCAGCGGCCGCACCCGCAGCAACGGATATGCTCCCAATCCAAAAAAACCCAAACATTGACCCATAAGCAAGCCATGCGTAGCCTTGCGCTTTCGAGGTTCTTCGGCCGTTGCCGAAGCTAAGAAGGGAACGCGGTCAATGCCGCGGCTGCCCCCGCAACTGTGAACGGCGATGTTCGCTGCCACGCCACTGCCAGCTCAATTGATGAGCCCGCGGGAAGGCGCAGCAAACGCCAGGCCCTGCGCCTGAACGCCGTCAGCCAGGAGACCTGCCTCGTCACAGATTCTCAATTCAACCGGGCGGGGTGATCCGGTGGCGAACTCTCCGGGCACGCATGCGCGTTGCCGGTTCTCGTCCCGTATGCCCGCCGCTTGCCAAAGGGCATACCGATGAAAACACTGGCCAAACTCCCCGTCACTATCGTTACCGGCTTCCTCGGCTCGGGCAAAACCACGCTGCTGCGGCACATGCTCGACAACGCTCAGGGGCGTCGCATCGCGGTGATCGTCAACGAGTTTGGCGAGTTGGGCATCGACGGTGAAATCCTCAAGCAATGCACCATCGGCTGCAGCGAAGAAGAAGCGGTTGGCCGCGTTTATGAACTGGCCAACGGCTGCCTGTGCTGCACCGTTCAGGAAGAATTCTTCCCGGTGATGCGCGAATTGGTCGCGCGTCGCGGCGACCTCGACCACATCCTTATCGAAACCTCGGGCCTGGCCCTGCCAAAACCTTTGGTACAAGCCTTCCAGTGGCCGGAAATTCGCAGCGCCTGCACCGTTGATGCAGTGATTACCGTGGTCGACAGCCCGGCCGTGGCCGCTGGTACCTTCGCCGCGTTCCCGGATCAGGTCGATGCCCAGCGCAAACTTGACCCGAACCTCGATCACGAGTCGCCGCTGCACGAACTGTTCGCCGACCAACTGGCCAGCGCCGACCTGGTGATCCTCAACAAGGCCGACCAGACCAGCCCGGAAGACCTCGCTCGCGTGCGCGCAGAAGTCGCCGAAGAGCTGCCGCCAGCGGTGAAAATCATCGAAGCCAGCAACGGTCGTGTGCCACTCGACGTACTGATCGGTCTCGGCGCCAGTTCCGAAGAACACATCGACAGCCGCCACAGCCATCACGATCACCACCATGGTGAAGGCGATGACGACCACGATGACCACGATCACGACGCCTTCGATTCGATCTCCATCGAACTGCCGCAAGCCGACGAAAGCCTGCTGCTCGACGCGCTGACGCAACTGGTGGTCAAGCACGGCATCCTGCGCGTGAAGGGCTTCGCAGCCATTCCGAACAAGCCAATGCGCCTGCTGATCCAGGGCGTCGGCACACGTTTCGACAAGCATTTTGATCGTCAGTGGGGCGCCGATGAAGCGCGCGTCACGCGTCTGGTGTTGATCGGTCAGCAACTCGACGCGGTGCAACTCGAAGCGCAACTGCGCGCCGCGCTCAGCGTTTAAGCCATGCACCTGCTCAGGACCCAGCCCGGCGGATTCGTCTCGGATGACAACATTGCCGACCTTGGACAAACCCCCGCCGAGCTGGTGATCCTGTGCAGTGGCGATTCCAGCCTGGCGCTGCTCGCCGAAGCCGCGCAGCAATTGCCCGAGGATTACCCGAGCCTGCGTCTGGCCAATCCGATGCAGGTGCAGAATCACGCGTCGGTCGACTTGTACGTCGACGAAGTGCTACGCCACGCCAAGGTGATTTTGATTTCGCTGCACGGCGGCATTGCTTATTGGCGTTACGGCGTCGAGCGTCTGGTCGAGTTGGCCGAGCGCGGCGTGCAGGTGATTCTGGTGCCGGGCGATGACCGTCCCGATCCGGAGCTCAGCGACTTGAGCACCGTCAACGCTGAGGATCGCGACCGGCTCTGGCAGTTTTTGCGTCAGGGCGGCATGACCAACGCGCTGGATTTTTTCCGCTGTCTGGCCAGCCGTTGGCTCGCGCGTGATTACCCGTGGGACGAGCCGCAAACCCTGCCACGCACCGCGATTTATCACCCGAACAAAACCTCCGCTGCACTGAGTGACTGGCAAGCCGAATGGCTGCCCGAAAATCCGCTCGCGGCGGTGCTGTTTTACCGCTCGCACCTGCAAGCGGCGAACACCGCATTCATCGATGTTTTCTGCCAGCGCTTGCAGGCGGCGGGGCTTAACCCGTTGCCAATCGCCGTGGCCAGCCTGAAAGAACCCGGCTGCCTGGCGGTGGTCGAGGACTGGCTGGACGAAGTCGAGGCCGGGGTCATTCTCAACACCACCGGTTTCGCCCAATCCAGCCCGGAAGCACCCCATCTGCGGCCGTTTCGCCGCAATATCCCGGTGATTCAGGCGATTTGCGCGCAGGACAACGAACCCGGCTGGCGCGCCAGCGAACAGGGCCTCGGTCCACGCGATCTGGCGATGCACATTGCCTTGCCGGAACTTGACGGGCGCATCATCAGCCGGCCGATCAGCTTCAAGGATCTGGCCTGGCGCAGCGAGCGCAGTCAGTCCGATGTGGTCTGCTATCGCGCGCAACCCGAGCGTATGGATTTCGTCGCCGAACTCGCGCGGCGCTGGATCGAACTGGCACGTGTGCCCAACGCTGAAAAGCGTATCGCGCTGATCCTCGCCAACTACCCGACCCGCGACGGACGTATCGGCAACGGCGTCGGCCTCGATACGCCGGCGGCGGCGTTGAATATCCTGCGGGCCTTGCAGCAACAGGGTTATCCGTTACCGGCCGAACTGCCGGACAGCGGCACCGCGTTGATCGAGCAATTACTCGGTGGCGTCAGCAATGACCTCGACACGATTGACCTGCGCCCGTGCCAGCAAAGCCTGGCAATGGACGATTACCTGACGATGTTCAATGCACTGCCGCCAGCCAATCGTGACGCCGTGTTCGAGCGTTGGGGCGCGCCGCAAAACGACCCGATGTATCGCGACGGGCGAATGATGATCGCCGGGCTGCGATTCGGTCTGACTTTCGTCGGGATTCAGCCTGCGCGCGGTTATCAGGTGGATCCGAGCGCGGTCTATCACGACCCGGATCTGGTGCCGCCGCACGCTTATCTGGCGTTTTATTTCTGGTTGCGCAACACCTACGGCGCCCACGGCGTGATCCATGTCGGCAAGCACGGCAACCTCGAGTGGCTGCCGGGTAAAGGCGTCGGACTGTCGGAGAATTGCTGGCCGGACGCGCTGCTCGGGCCGCTGCCGAACATCTATCCGTTTATCGTCAACGACCCGGGCGAGGGCGCTCAAGCCAAGCGACGTACGCAAGCGGTGATCATCGATCACTTGATGCCGCCGCTGACCCGCGCCGAGACCTACGGCCCGCTGCGTAATCTGGAATTGCTCGCCGACGAATATTACGAAGCGCAACTGCTCGATCCGCGTCGTGCCCGCGAGTTACAGCGCGATATTCTGCAATTGGTGCGAGACACGCAGATCGACCGTGAACTGCAACTCGATGCCGGCCTGGACAGTGACGCCGATGCGGCGATCTGGCTGCCGCGTCTGGATACGTATCTGTGTGATCTGAAGGAATCGCAGATTCGCGATGGTTTGCACATTTTCGGTGAATCGCCAACCGGGCGCTTGCGCATTGATACCTTGCTGGCGCTGCTACGCATTCCGCGTGGTGATGGCAAAGGCGCGCAATCGAGTGTGCTGCGAGCCTTGGCCAAAGCGTTCGCACTCGGCTTCGATCCGCTTGACTGCGTGCTGGCCGAACCCTGGACTGGCCCGCGCCCGGTTGCACTGCAATCGCAAAGCGAGGAAGCCTGGCGCACCGCCGGCGACACCCGCGAACGCCTCGAACTGTTCGCCACCGAACTGATCTCCCAGTCATTGCAATCCCCTTGTAGGAGTGAGCCTGCTCGCGATAGCGGAAAGTCAGCCAACATTGATTTAACTGACACACTGCCATCGCGAGCAGGCTCACTCCTACAAGGACCGCAGTGGGCGGAGGTCAATGCGATCATCGACAATCTGCGCGACGTCGTCGCTCCACGCCTGGACGCCTGCGGCCCAGCGGAAATGCGCGGTTTGCTCGATGCCCTCAGCGGCCGTTTCGTCCCCGCCGGCCCCAGTGGCGCACCCAGTCGCGGCCGCCTCGACGTGCTGCCGACCGGGCGCAATTTCTACTCGGTGGACGTGCGCAATCTGCCGACCACCACCGCCTGGCGCATCGGTTTCCAGTCGGCGACGCTGATTCTTGAGCGGCACTTGCAGGATCACGGCGATCACCTGCGCCAGCTCGGGCTGTCCGTCTGGGGCACGGCGACCATGCGCACCGGCGGCGACGATATTGCGCAGGCCATGGCCCTGATGGGCGTGCGCCCGGTGTGGGCGACGGGCAGTCAGCGTGTCGATGATTTCGAGATTCTGCCGCTGAGTCTGCTCGACCGTCCGCGCGTCGATGTCACGCTGCGAGTCTCGGGATTCTTCCGCGATGCCTTCGCCAACCTGATTCGCCTGTTCGATGCCGCCGTGCAAGCGGTCGCCGCGCTGGACGAGCCGGACGATCTCAATCCGCTCGCCGCGAAAGTGCGCGCCGAGCGAGAGGCGCTGCTGCAATCGGGCCTCGACGAAGACACTGCGCGGCGTCAGGCCGGCTGGCGGATCTTCGGCGCCAAACCCGGTGCTTACGGCGCGGGCGTGCAGGGCGCGATTGATGGACGTCTATGGCAAACCCGCGAAGACCTCGCCGAGGTGTATCTGAACTGGGGCGCCTACGCCTATGGCGGTGCCGACGAGGGCACCGCCGCCCGCGAGCAATTCGTCCAGCGCCTGAGTCAGGTGCAGGCCGTTCTGCAGAATCAGGACAATCGCGAACACGACTTGCTCGATTCCAACGACTATTACCAATTCCAGGGCGGCATGCTCGCCGCCGTGGAAAGCCTGCGTGGAGAGGCCGCCGCCAGTTATCACGGCGATCACAGCCAGCCTGATCTGCCAAGGATTCGCACGCTCAAAGAAGAACTGAATCGGGTGATCCGCTCGCGGGCGGCGAATCCGAAATGGATCGACGGGGTCAAACGCCACGGCTATAAAGGCGCATTCGAGTTGGCGGCGACGGTCGATAACCTGTTCGCATTCGATGCGACCACGCAGTTGATCGACGATCATCAATACGCGCTGCTTGCCGATGCGTATCTGCTCGACCCGGCGACGCGCGAGTTTGTCCGCGAACATAACCCGCATGCCTTGCGCGACATGACCGAGCGCATGCTTGAAGCGCAGCAACGCGGCATGTGGCAGGAACCGGGTGCCTATAAAGAGGCACTGGAAAATCTCCTGCTGGACATAGAAGAAGACAGCTGACACAACCCGCTTCCACCGTTTGAAAATATTTCACCGACCATGATTGAGTATCGCAAATGACCGACACCCCGCATTTCCCGCTTTCCGCCGTGGTCGGCGCCGATGACCTTAAACTCGCCCTGTGCCTGACCGCCATCGACCCGAAAATTGGCGGCGTGCTGATCGAAGGCCCGCGCGGTATGGCCAAATCCACGCTGGCCCGAGGTTTGGCGGATCTGCTCGCCAGCGGCCAATTCGTCACGTTGCCATTGGGCGCGACCGAAGAACGTCTGGTCGGCACCCTCGACCTCGATGCGGCGCTGAGCGAGGGACGTGCGCAGTTCTCGCCTGGGGTGTTGGCCAAGGCCGACGGCGGCGTGCTCTACGTCGACGAGGTCAATTTGCTGCCCGATCACCTGGTGGATCTGCTGCTCGATGTCGCCGCCAGCGGCACCAACCTGATCGAGCGCGACGGCATTTCCCATCGCCATTCGGCGAAGTTCGTCCTGATCGGCACGATGAACCCGGAAGAGGGCGAATTGCGTCCGCAGTTGCTCGACCGATTTGGTTTGAACGTCGCCCTCAGCGGCAACACTGCACCCACCGAGCGCGGGCAGATCATCCGTCGTCGACTGGATTTCGACAGCGATCCGCAAGCTTTCTGTGCGCAATGGGACACGCAGCAGCACGCCCTGCGCGAACGCTGTGAGAGTGCGCGCATTGCCTTGGCCAGTATTCCGCTGGACGATGCCGCGCTGGCGCAAATCACTGAGCGCTGCTTTGCTGCCGGGGTCGACGGTTTGCGTGCCGATCTGGTCTGGTTGCGTGCGGCTCGCGCGCATGCCGCCTGGCGCGGCGCCGAGGTGATTGGCGCGGAAGACATCGACGCGGTGGCCGAATTTGCCCTGCGGCATCGGCGCCGCGAGCAGCCGGCCGGCAGTCCTCAGCCGCCTGCGCAAGCGCCGGCCAACGCTCAGGGCAACCCGAGCGAAGGGCAGGGCCAATGGGGCGACATGCCGGCGCCGGCACTCACCAGCGGCGTCCGCCGCGAAGTGCCGGTCTGGCCAAAAAAGCCCTAGGCATTCGCCCCCGATCCGACGCGGGGGCGAATGCCAGACCCCGCGCCGGAAAACTCGATCATGGCCGCCAAGGCAAGCGTCATGCTGCCCGCAACGGCGCGCTGAACTGGGCGGGTACTTTGCTCAACGGTCGCCCTCGGACCCGCGCCGACCTGTTGTTCCAGCAACGCACACGTTCGCCGCATGAACTGTGGCTGGTGATCGTCGATGCCTCGGCGTCGACTCGCCGGCATCAAGCCCTCAGCGATGCCAAAGGCCTGCTCGCGCAATTGTTCGATGACGCCTATCGACAGCGTGCACGTCTGGCATTGTTGACCGCCAGCGGGACGACGCCGCAATGGCAGGTGCAAGGTTTGAAAGCGTCCAGCGGTTTGCGCGTCTGGCTCGATGCGTTAGGAGCGGGCGGCGGCACGCCGTTGCTCGCGGCGCTAGAGCAGGCGCAGCAATGGCTGGCGTTGCGGCGTAAACGTTTTCCGGCCGAGCAGCAGCGCATGCTGCTGGTGACGGATGGGCGTTTGAAGGATTTGTCTGGATCGCCGTGGCTGGAATGCCCAGGGCTGTTGATCGACATCGAACGCGGGCCGATTCGGCTGGGGCGGGCGCGGGAGTTGGCCAGCGCGCTGGATCTGCAGTATCGGCACATCGATGATGTCGCTGTGGTCTGATCGGACCTCATCGCGGGCTAGCCTTCTCCTGCACCCGCAAACCTGCGGAAGCGTCGCTTGCCCGCGATGGCATCGACTCGGTGCGGATACCGCACAAGATAATCCGCAGCACTGCACTATGCTGTTGCGCAGCCCAATCACAAGGAGTGAGCGATGCGCATCCTGGTCAAAAACCCTCAAGACGATTTCCGCGTCAAGGCCTACGCCGGCACCAACGGCGTGCTGCTCGCCATCGATCTTGCCGCATCGCGGCGCAAAGGCCTGCTCGGGTTTGCCATCGAAAAGCAGCAGGGCGACAAACCCTGGCTGTTCCTCTTCAACAGCCTGACCTTTCCCGGCAAAGCTCACACCTTCGCGCAATTCCACGCCACGCCGAGCGATAAGGCGCCGCTGCAGAAATTCCGTTGGGCCGATTACGCGGTCAATCCGGGGATGACCCTTCAATACCGTGTTCATTTGGCCTACGGCACCGCCGACGCGCCGGAGTTGGGCGAATCACTGCAACTGACCATCACCTCTGACGACGGGCGTCCGTCTG
Organism: Pseudomonas helmanticensis; assembly: GCF_900182985.1. Lineage (NCBI taxonomy): Bacteria > Pseudomonadati > Pseudomonadota > Gammaproteobacteria > Pseudomonadales > Pseudomonadaceae > Pseudomonas > Pseudomonas helmanticensis. The sequence goes on from NZ_FXUY01000001.1 coordinate 967,844, forward strand.
ATCAAAGCGTGATTTTCAATCGCGCCGTGGCCGCCAGTCAGGCCTTTCAGCGCAAGTTTCCCGACCTCGACGCGCAGATCAGCGCCAACAAGAACATGCCCATCGAGGCCTGGCCCGATGCTGCACGGCAATGGCTGGAAAACGGTCTGCTCGGGCGATTGCTGGGGTTTATCGAGCGTGCGGTCGACGGCCAGTGGGCGCTGGATATCGCGATCTACGAGTATCAGTTGCAGGCGATTGTCGATGCGGTCAACGCGGCGTTCGAACGCGGGGTCAAGGTTCGGGTGCTGTATCACGCGCGAGCGGATGACGAAGACACCGCCATCAATCAGGCGAGCCTGGCCAAACTGCCGACCGCCAGCAAGTGCGGGCGTGTTACCCACAACATTTTTCACAACAAGTTTATTGTTCTCAGCCGCCTCGATACGGCTGGCCAGCGTCAGCCGCTAGCAGTGTTGTGTGGCAGTACCAACTTCACTGCCAACGGTGTTTACCGGCAGGCCAACGTCGTGCACGTTCTCGATGATGGCGCGGTCAGCAGCCGCTATCTGCAAACCTTTGAAGAAATCTGGGCGACGCCGGCCGACGTCGGCGCAACTCGCGCCTGGATCAGCGAACACAACCCGATGGATCCGACCCAAACACTGTTCGCCGGCTTCTCGCCACGCAGCGGCGGCGCGGATTTGCGCGAGTTCGTCGAGATCATCGAGGCTGCTAAAAAAGACGTGTTGTTTGTCACCGCATTCAGCCTGCCCGACGCCATTCTCAACGCGCTGCTCGGCCAGCCGCACGACGACATCCTGCGTTTCGGCCTGCAAAACACTGCCAGCCGCATCACCGGATACCACGCCGATCGCAGCGCCGAATTTGCCGCCACCGCGCTGCTCAACACCGGTCTGGAAGGCTGGCTGCGCGAGAACATGAAAGGCCAGAAAGGCAATCTGCTGGTGCACACCAAAGCGGTGGTCACCGACTTCACCACCGACGCGCCGACCATCATCAGCGGCAGCCACAACCTCAGCACCTCGGCCAGCAACGGCAACGACGAGAACTACCTGATCATTCGCGGTGATACCGATCTGGCCGACCGCTATGGCTTGGAGTTGCTGCGCTTCTACGAGCACTACCGCTTTCGCTATTTCGCGAAGAAGCTGGCGTTGAAGCAGGTGCAGCCGTTGGCCGTGGATGACAGTTGGACTCACGATTATTACGTTGACGGGGATTTGCGACAGTTGTCTCGTTTGCGTTTTGCCGGACGTTAAACACCCATCGCCTGGCGATACTGCCGCGCTCGTCGACCTAGATATAACTGGTCCCGTATCAACGCCCAAAGCGCCGACACTCTTGGCTGCGGCTGGCGACCGCGGCTGAGACGATCGATCTGAAAACGCACCACCGCCATGTTCGCCAAAGACGCCAGCGCTTTGCGTTTCCAGCGAATCGGCGGCAGTTGTGGATTGCGTTCCAGGCCTTCGCGCCAGTGTTTGACCAGATGCGGTTCAAGGGTCAGCGCGGTGGCGATCCCGGCCATGGCGATGCCGCTGTCGAGCACTTGTTCGACCACGGCGAGACGACGAATGCCGCCAGTGACCATTACCGGCATGCGCGCGACACTGGCCAGTTCGCCGGCCATATCCAGAAAGTACGCTTCACGCGCCAGCGTCCGCCCGTCGCGGGCCTCGCCCTGCATCGCCGGTGCCTCATAGCTGCCGCCGGAGAGTTCGAGCAGGTCGATCGGGTATTGGTTGAGCCATTCGATCACCTGGCGCGCATCGTCGGTGTCGAAACCGCCGCGCTGGAAGTCCGCCGAATTGAGCTTCACCGCCACGCAAAACTGCGGCGAAACCGCCTGGCGCACCGCCTCGATCACCGACAGCAGCAGGCGCGCACGGTTTTCCAGCGAGCCGCCCCAGCGGTCGGTACGCCGATTGGTCAACGGAGACAAAAACTGACTGAGCAGATAGCCATGCGCAGCGTGAATCTGCACCCCGGTAAAACCGGCTTTCTCGGCGAGCGCCGCACTGTTGGCAAAGCGCTGAATGACTTCTTCGATGTCGCTTTCGCTCATCGGTTTGGGCTCGGCAAACATCTTCGAGAACTTGCCCAGGTCCAGCGCAACCGCCGACGGTGCCAACGCTTGCTGTCCAAGGTTGGCCATGGTCTGCCGCCCCGGGTGGTTGAGCTGCACCCAAAAGTGCGCGCCGCCACTGCGACCGATGCTGGCCCACTGGCGGAATTGCTGCAGGTGGCGTTCGTCTTCGAGCACTACGCCACCGGGGCCGGTCATGGCGCGTCGATCAATCATCACGTTGCCGGTCAGCAACAGCCCGGCGCCGCCTTCAGCCCAGGCTTGATACAAGCGGAATAGTTCGCCAGAAGGCGCCTGTTCGCGGTCGGCAAGGTTTTCTTCCATGGCCGCTTTGGCGATACGGTTATCGAGCGACTGACCGTTGGGCAGATTGAGTATTTGAAAGGGCGACATGCTTGACTCCTCATCAGTAATGGAGCGAGGCTAAGCTTAAAGTTAACTTTAATGTCAAGCGGGCAAACGGGGTTGCAATGAAAATTGGTGAATTGGCGCAGATGAGTGGGCTGAGCGCTTCGCGCATTCGCTTTTATGAAGCGCAGGGCCTGATCCCCAAGGTCGAGCGGCAGGGCAACGGTTATCGGCGCTATCCGCCGCAAGTGCTGCAAACCCTGAACATCATTCAGCGTGCACAACAGGCGGGTTTCAGTCTCGATGAGCTTAAATTGCTGCTGCCAGACCCGCTGACCGGGGAGTTCAATGAAGACGACCTGGTGTCGAGCCTGAGCCGCAAAGTCGAGCAGATCGAGGCGATGCAGTTGCATCTGGCACAAAGCAGAGAGCAACTATTGGCGGTGATCGACGACATTCGCAGCCGACCGGACGGTATGGGCTGTAACGCCAATGCGGAAAGGGTATTGAAGTCTTTCAAGCACTGACTTCGGGTTGTAGTACAGATTTTGAAATGATTTGTTGCTGTAGGAAAAGTGGCCTGAGCCTGTAGGCTTCAAGGCCATTTTTCATTCAGGAATTACATGAACACCCTCTCGGAGCCTCCCCCGTCTCTGCCACAGAGAACCTCCTTTTCGCGCCATGGCGCGGTCTTGACGCACTCGCAGCATCCAGTTTTCCGACACCCGACTATCGTTGATAACGCGGCTCCTGAGCCTTCGCGTTGCGCTTTGCCGTGTCCGGCAGCCTGAATTCACTGAAGAGAGATCGAGACGTTTTATGGAATGGTTAGCGGATCCCACGGCCTGGTTAGGCTTGTTGACTCTGATCGTGCTGGAACTGGTGCTGGGCATCGACAACCTGGTGTTCATCGCAATCCTCGCCGACAAACTGCCGCCGCATCAACGTGATCGCGCGCGCATCATCGGCCTGTCTTTGGCGCTGATCATGCGCCTGGGCCTGTTGGCGAGTATTTCCTGGCTGGTCACCCTCACGCAGCCGTTGTTCGAAATCTTCGACAAGAGCTTCTCCGGCCGTGACCTGATCATGCTGTTCGGTGGCGTGTTCCTGTTGTTCAAAGCGACCATGGAGCTGCATGAGCGCCTTGAAGGGCATGTCGGCGAGCGCTCGAGCAATACCGCTTATGCGTTGTTCTGGCCGATTGTCGCGCAGATCGTCGTGCTCGACGCGGTGTTCTCGCTGGACGCAGTGATTACCGCTGTGGGCATGGTTGATGAGCTCGCGGTGATGATGATCGCGGTGATCATTTCCATCGGCCTGATGATCGTCGCCAGCAAGCCGTTGACGCGCTTCGTCAATGCGCACCCGACGGTGATCATGCTGTGCCTGGGCTTTTTGATGATGATCGGTTTTGCCCTGACGGCTGAAGGTCTGGGGTTCCACATTCCGAAAGGCTACTTGTACGCGGCGATCGGTTTCTCGATCCTGATCGAGGTGTTCAACCAGATCGCCCGCGCCCGTCGCAAGCGTTCGATGCAAGGCCTGCGTCCGATGCGTGAACGCACGGCACACGCGGTAATGCGTCTGCTCGGTGGTCGCAAACTGGCGGTGGAAGAGGTCGGTGAGGAAATTTCCGATCTGCTCGACAACGGTGAAGCGCCGAATGCGGAGCTGTTCGACCGCCGCGAGCGGGTGATGATCAGCGGTGTACTGCAACTGGCCGAACGACCGATTCGCAACCTGATGACAGTACGCGCCGATGTCGACTGGATTGATCTGGCCGACGACGCTGAGACAATTCGTACGAAGCTGATGCATTCGTCGTACTCGCGTCTGCCGTTGATTCGTGACGGTGCGGTGGATGAGCCGTTGGGTTTCGTGCACAAGAAGGAGTTGCTCAAGGAGTATCTGGCCGGCACCGAGCCGAACCTGGAACATCTGGCGCGCAAGACCATCAACCTGCTCGACAGCTATTCGATCCTCAACGCGCTGGAACAGATGCGCGCGGCCTCGACGCACATTGCCTTTGTGGTCAACGAGTTTGGCGATTTTGTCGGTGTATTGACCATGACCGACATTCTCGAATCGATCGCCGGCGAGTTGCCTGATGCCAGCGAAATCGAAGGCCCGGATGTCGTCGAGGAGCAGGGCGGGTTTCTGGTCAGCGGCGCGTTGAACCTGGCGCGGGTTCGTCAGCGCACCGGGTTTGGCGCCGAGCCGACCGAGGATTATCAAACCATGGCCGGGCTGGTCATGAGCCTGCTGGATCGTTTGCCGGTGATTGGCGATCGACTGGTGCACGAAGGCTGGCGGATGACTGTGAAAGCGGTTGAAGAGCGACGCGTGACGCGGGTGTTGTTGGAGCGTGATACCGCATAAAGATCACGGCGCCTGTTCCGGCCCTATCGCGGGCAAGCCAGCTCCCACAGGTTTATCGGGTGCTCATCGATTTTGGGTACACCATCAATCTTGTGGGAGCAGCTCCCACATGTTCCGGGTGAGATCATTGAAAGTGTGTACGCCTGAATACGCTGTGGCAGCTGGCTTGCCAGCGATGGCAATCCATCTGCCGATACACAGTTTACTTGTGAAAAGTGTAGCGATCCTTGCCCGTATGCTTTGACTCATACAACGCCGCATCTGCCTTGACCAGCGCCTGCGTCAGCGAATCGTCGTCTTCCACCCGGGTCACGCCGATACTGATCGTCACCGGATACCGGGTCGGTTGCTCCCGCACCACGCGGCACAATTCGCCCGCCAGCGCTGCAACCTCCTCGCGCTGCACTCCCGCCAGATAAATTGCAAACTCCTCGCCACCCAGGCGTGCGTAATCGAACTGCTGCATGACCTTTTTGATATCGGCAGCGATGCGTTTCAGCACCTCATCGCCGATGTCGTGGCCATAGGTATCGTTGACCTTCTTGAAGTTGTCGATGTCGATCATCAACAGGTAGTGGTCATGCACGCGAGGCTCTGCCCGCAGGTGTTTTTCCGCGAGGGTCATGAACGATCGACGATTGGGGATTTCCGTCAGCGTGTCGTTGTAGGCCTGATCCAGCAGCAGCCTGGACATGATGTAGTTGTACAGTTTGGCTTCGCGCAGCTTGAGGAACGTGTAAATCGTCAACGCACAGAGAAACACGCTGTAGCAGGCGGTCAGTACGCCCCTGAGTTCAAGCAGGCTGGTGGTGGTGTTGATAAACGGGTTGAGCAGCAGCCAGATCAGGAACTGCACGATAAAGAATGCCCGGCGACTCAGCGGCAGTACCGAGAAACTGTAGAGCATGGCGGCCGCAGCGAGCACCAGCCAGGAGCTGTGTACGGCCGGGGGCAAGCCGCTGACGATCAATCGAATACCCACGGTCAGGCCCACTACCAGCAACACCGCCAGAACATCGAAATGTCGGGCCTGGCGGGTAAACCACAACACCATGGTCAGCACAGAGAAAAACGCCACGAATAGCATTGATCGCCAGGTGAATCCCTGACCGCCAAGGAGACTGACGATCAAGTCGAAGATCAGCCACATGGCGATGCTGACGATAAAGATCAACAGGCTGAAGGAATGCAGGCGCTCGAATTCGTGCTGGACAAACTCGGCCCGCAATTCAGCGGGCGCGGTTTTTTTCAGGACCTCGTCTTCAATGATTTTGTACATTGCCGGCCTTGCGCTGGTTGTCGAGAATCACCCGGCCCCACGGGCGATAGCGCAGAGAAAACACCGCGCTGGCGTGACAACCGCTCGACGTCACATCCGGGGCGGCAGGCTCGGCGTGGAACGGCTGGCCGTCACCACTGACCTGGCGGAACGCTTCTCGCACGATACCGACGGAGCAGGGCAGTTCGCTGGCATAGCTGCTGCGCACCACGGGCGACAAGCGGCCGGTACCGGCGCCATCCTGCCACCAGACCTGAACGCCCGCAGCGCTCAACTCGCCCAGCCATTGCGCGTTGATGTTCGGCGCGAGCTTGCCGGCGCTGAATGCACTGACGTGCAGCGGTGCGTCGAGTTTGCCGGCGAGGCCTTTGAGCTGACGTTGCAGCGTTGCCCGGCGATCCGCCGCGAGGAAGTGCAAGTCATCCAGCTCCAGCGGCAGATACCAGCCACTCACCGGCAGCTTCCAGTCCTCGCGCAGCTTCTGCTGCTGCGCCAGCGATTGGCCCAGTTGCGCTTGCCAGTATTTAGCGAGACCGGCGCTGTCCAGTTCGTCGATACGCTGGTAATAGGCCGGATCCATCTTCAACCCGAGTACCAGTTGCAGTCCTTGTTGTTGTGCCAGTTGCAGACTGTTGGCGAGCCAGCCGCTAGCGCCGCCGAAGTCTGAGTCGCCGTAAGCGGTCCACTGTACGATCAGCGTACGCGTGCCTTGTTTCGCCGTGTCTTGCCATATCCGTAGCCACTGCGCCTGAGTGAGACCCGCATCGACATTCAACGGTTGATAGAACACGCGCTCATCGCCTCGCGCGACCACAGTGCCCAGCAGCAGGCAGACAAACAGCATCCATCGAGCCATCAGAAATTCCACTCCACGCCCAGCAGCACACCATTGCCACCTTCATACAGATTGCCGCCCAGCGCCTGTTGATACTCGGTTCGCACTGTCAGCTTCGAGCGGTAGGCGTTATAGCGGTCATCGTCGTACCACCATTGCCAGCGCAAACCGACCCCGGTGCGCAGATCCTGCCGCCAGTCGTTGCTTGGATCCTGGCTGGCAAACTCAAGAAAGCCATACGGCATGATCGTCTGCGCACCGTTGAACGGCAGCTTCCATGTATGCCCTTGCTGGAACCGCGACAGCCACTGATGATCGCCGGCCTTGGTCCACCATGCGGCATCGAGGTAGAGGAAGCGTTCATCCCAGTCGCTTTCGTCGACGCGCCAGTCGTTGCGGTATTTGCCCTGATCGAGAAACGATGCGGTGGCGCGCAACAGGTAGTCGGTGGTGGTGTGTCCGTCCTGACGATGATCGTCGAGTTGATCCGAGAGCTTGTCCGGATTGATCAACTGGCCAAGGCTGAGGCCATGATTGTCCTGGTCATCGAACTGGCTCTGTTTGTAGATCTCGCCATAGAAGTTGATGTTCTGCGTGCCCCACGGCTTGTAGCGCAGACCGACGCCCGCCGCGACGGATTCGGCGTAACTGGAGCGGCTCTGACCACCCAGCAGCACACGGCCGTAGACCGACAACGAACTGCCGGCGCGACTCGGTTCTTCACCGAGGGCGTGATCCCACATCGCAACCTGGACGTTTTGCGAGTTCGGGCTGCGATTCGAGCCTTGGCTTTTGTCATTGCGCAGGAAGTCGTTGGTCGATACGCCGGCCGGTGACCAGGTGCTGGCGATGGTGAAGTTGTCCCGGCGAGACAAGGCTTCATGGGCGCGCCGCTGACGATAACGCCGGGCTTCCATGCTGCCATCTTCATCGTCGGCAGCCACCGGGTTCTGTTCGAGATCGATGACGCGGCGCAGTTCTTTGCGCGCCGAAGCGCTGTCCTCTACCTCGTCATAACGCCAGGCGAGGGTTTCGCCGAGGTGATAATCCTCGGGGAAGTCGCGGGTAGCCTGCTGCAGATAAGGGATGGCTGTGGCGCGTTGTTCACGGGTGGCGGCGCCCGCAAGGCGCATGCCGTAATCGGCGCGATAACGCGGATTGCCCGGCTCACGCCGCACGGCTTCGGCCAGCCATGCATTGCTTTGCGCAAGATCGCCGGCTTTCTGTGCCGTGACCGAGGCCGCGTAGAAATGCCCGGCATCCGGGGCTGTTTGCAGGGCCTGACGTTGTCGTTGCAACGCTTGTGCATGGTCGCCGCGAGCATCGGCGACTGCCGCACCCAATGCCCATTCATTGGCGCCGCGTGTGCTGCTTTGCTGCCAGAACCGTTCGGCAGCTTGATTGTCGCCCGCGTTCAGCGCGCTGCGACTCGCGGTCAGGCGGGCGTTGTCGCTGAGTTGCGCCGCGGGAATGCTGCGCCAGATGGCCAATGCAGCGGTGGAATCGCCAGCGGCTTCCAGCGCGTAGGCCAACGGCAAACGACTGCTGCGGTCACCGAGCTTTTCTGCCTGCTGGTAATAAACCACGGCTTCGCCCGGACGATCGGGCATCGCACAGCGGCCAAGGGCGCGATAGTCGCCGATGGCTTGCGGGTGGTCGCCGACGGCTTGTTGCACGACATCGCACTGGCCTTTTTCCGCGAGCTGCGCGAGCAGTTGACCGCGAGTGGCGCCGTCGACATGCCCGAGCAGCGACGTCATACGCCGTTGTTGCTGTGCCGTGATATCGCTGGATGAAGCATACAGACCGGCCAGCCGTTGCAGCGCGGCGCCGGGCAGACGTCCGTCATGGCGGTCATAAGCGGTTTCCAGCAGTTGCTGTGCGTGTTGGCGGTCGCCGCTATTGAGTGCGAGGAAACTCGCCTGATTCAGCGACGCCAGGTTGCCGGTCTGACGGTAATGGTATTCCCACAGGGTTTGCTCTTCGGTGCGCCGGCCCATGGTCTGCGCCAGTTCGGCGCGGCGTTTGACCACGGCGGGCGTTTGCGTCTGGCCGGCCAGCCAGACCATGACTTTGCTGCTGTCGCCCTGTTCCTGCCAGACATCCACCAACTGCGCCTGACGACGGCTGTCCCACGGCTCCGGCAAACGAGTGTTTTGCAACAGATCGGTGGCTTGCAGGCGCTGGGCAAGCACCAGCCATTTTTGTGGATCATCCGTTGGCTGGCAGCCGCGCAATTGCGTCAGCGCGGCTTCCGGGTCGTGACGCGACAGCCAATCGGCAGTTTCCAGGCAAGGTCGCTGCAAATCGTTGCTCAGGCGTTGCACGGTGGGTACATCATCGGTCTGCCGTGCCAGTTCCCAAAGACGCTGGCGTTGCGCCGGATCGGCCAGATCGGAGGCGGGCAACGATTGCAACCAGCGTTGTGCCTGCTGATCGTGACCCATGGCGATGGCGCGATCGACCATCGCCAGACGCGCTTGGCGCGCGGCTTCCGGTGTCGGCGCCTGTTGCAGCAATTGTTGCAAGGGTTTTTCGTCGAGGCGTTGAACATAAGCGTTGGCCAGGCGTTGCCAGCCTTCGGCATCCAGTTGTTTTTTCGCCGCCAGCGGCGCCAATTGTTCGATGGTGCCCGTCCAGTCGCGCAGTTGCTCTGACCAATTGGCACGCGCCAGGCGCAGGATGTTGTCGTCCCCTCGGGGCGCCAGTTGGGCGAGCCAGTCGTGCGCCTTGGCCGCGCCGCCGAACTTGGCCAGACTCAAGCTATAGGCCTGCCACAGACGTATGCGGTCATTCAGGTCGCTGGTGGCCATCCATTGTTCGACCTGGGTGCTGCTCGGCGGATCCTGTTCGATCCAGGTCAGGCGCAAATCGAGCACGGCTGCGCTGTCATTGTTCGGCAGCGCCTGGACGGCGTCGCCATAGCGCCGTTGTCTGGCCAGCGATTCCACCAGCAGGGCGCGTGCCTCGTCATTTTTCGGGACTTTTTCCAGCAAGTGCCGCATCAGTCGTTCGACTTCTTTCCAGTTGCCCTTTTTTGCTTCGCGGTAGCTGCGATCCATGTAGGGGTAACTGCGGAACTGTTCGAAATCGCTCAGCGGCGCGGCGTGCAGCGGATACGCCGTACTCATGCCGAGCAGCAGGCTACCTATCAACAGGGTGTGACGGTGCACAGGCTTCATGCAGCCTCCCGAACGATGCGGTAGGCGGCTTGTTGTTCGCTGGCCTGATCTGCAAGGGCCTGATCGAGTACTTCCTGGGTGATCATGCCGCGGGAAATCAGATGTTCGCCGAGTGACATGTTTTCGGCGTCGAAATCGATCAATGCCTGATTGAACAGGGTGGGTGGCACCATCCCGCGTACCTGCAGCAAATTGCCCAGCAACACCTGATGGCGGCTGACGCGTTCCAGCAAGGCTTCATCGTCCTGATGACGCTCAAGCACTTCAAGCATATGACGCACTTCCTCATTCTGTCGGTGACTGGCGTACCAGTGACGAATCCCCAAAGTCACACGGCCCTGCGGTGCCAGTCGGCAGCGTACTGGGCGTTTCAATTGACGGCTGATCGCACCGAGCGATACCTGACTGACCGGACCTTCCGACGCCAGCACCAGGGTTTCACCATCTTCAGCCACCGGCAGCACGCCATAATGCGATGCCACACGGCGCGGCACGGCGTCGATCAGGCGTTTGTCGAGTTTGAATGGGTTGAGCGGCGCCCACTCCAGATCAAGTTGTTCGGCCAGTGCCTGCACCAGTTGCGTGCTGTCGATGTATTCGCGCAACAACAATTCACGTCCCAGACGTCGACGTACCGGACTGGTGATCGCCGCTTCCAGTTGTTCCTCGGTCAGCAGGCCTTTTTCCACCAGACGATGGCCCAGCGGTGTGCGTTGGGCTTTGGTCAGGGCGGGGAATTCATGGGTGGTCTTGTCCCACGCCACGCGCCGGGAGTCGCCCATCTCCATGACTTGTTTCAGCGCGCGCAGATTGGCGAAGAAGTTGACGAAGTTGCTCCACATCATTCGTGGTGCCGACAGCAGGCCCTCGCCCAGTCCGTAATAACGGGTGACGAACCAGCCGCGCTGAAACAGCCGGTTGAGCAGCATGAAGCCGTTCAGCCAAAGCAATATCGGCAGCAGAGAGCTGTCGGAAAGAATTGACGGATAGCGCCACGACTCGGGAGAAATCACCGTCACCAGCCACATCACCATCAAGACCACGAACAGCAGGTTGACGAGGAAGCTCAGCATGTAGGCGATCAGGCCGCGCCGGTCGCGCCAGAGGAAATAGTTGAGCAGACCCTTGCGGCTCCAGCCGAGGTTCTTGGTGCCCTGAAACACGATGCCGACAATCCAACGCGATTTCTGCCGGATCGCATGCTGCAAATCCCGAGGGAAATGCTCACGGACACAGATCACTTGGGAGAACTCGCGGTTCATGCCGAACACCCACGGTTGCTCCAGCGCCAGTTTCGGATCGCTGACCGAGTAGCGGGCGAAAATGCACTTCATGCCTTTTTGCTTGAGACGGAAACCGATGTCGTAGTCCTCGGTGAGACTCTGCACATCGAAAGCGATACCGTCGCCGTCTTCGAGCAGGGCGCTGATGGCCTTGCGGCTGAAGCAGGTGCCGACGCCAGCGCTGGGCACCTGACCGGTCAAGGCCTCGCGGACGATGACGTCCTTGCCGTGGTTCTCGGCGAACTCATCGACATAGTGGCCGGCAGTGAAGCCTTTCCACTCCGGCGCGTATGGGTAGACCGGGATCTGGATCAGGTCCTTGTTCGGCAGCAGATAGTTGAACAGGCGCAATTCCATCGGTGAAATCACGTCTTCGGCGTCGTGCAGGATGAACCCGGCGAACTGGATTTTCGCCTCGCTTTCAAAGCGCAGGATCGCGTCGATGATGTTGTTCAGGCAGTCGGCCTTGCTGGTCGGGCCGGGGCGCGCGCAGACCACTTTGTGCACGTTGGGGTAGTGCTGGCAGACCGCATCGACGTCCGCTTGAGTTTCGGCGTCGTTGGGATAGGTGCCGACAAAAATCTGGTAGTTCTCATAGTCGATGGTCGAGGCGGCCAGGCGCGCCATTTCGCCGACCACACCGACTTCATTCCATGCCGGCACCATGATCGCCAGTGGTTTTTCCGGGATCGCGTACAGGCGCTCTTCATCGGCGCGGTCGAATTTTTCGTAGATCCGCCAGCGCCGGATCAGCTTGCGGGACCAGTACACGAGGTCGATGAACAGATCATCGAGACCGAGGACGAACATCAGCAGGGCGAGGGCAATCGCCACATATTTGAGACCGAACAGCACATACGCAAAAAAGTCGACCCAACCCAGACTCATACCCCTTCACCCGCCGCCGAGCGAGTGCTCAGCCAGGCGTGGAGGCGGGTGGCAATCAATTCGCTGGCGTGGCCATCGCCATAAGGGAAATGCACACGGCTCATGCGCGTATAGGTCTCTTCGTCGTCGAGCAGTTGTGCGGCTTCCTTGACGATGCGGGTCTTGTCGGTGCCGACCAGCAGCATGGTGCCGCTTTCCAGCACCGATGGCCGTTCAGTGACATCGCGCAGCACCAGCAGGGGTTTGCCGATCGCCGGCGCTTCTTCCTGTACACCGCCGGAATCGGTGAGGATGAAGTGCGCACGGCCCATCAGCCAGACGAAATTCGGGTAGTCCTGCGGCGCAACCAGATAGATGTTCGGTTTATTGGCAAGCATGCCGTACACCACTTCCTGCACCAGCGGATTGAGGTGTACCGGATAAACGAATTGCACCTGCGGATAGCGCTCGGCCAGTTCGGCCAGCGCCTCACAGATGTTGCGGAAACCGTCGCCGAGGTTTTCCCGTCGATGGCTGGTGATGAGAATCATCTTGCGCTGATCATCGAGTACGGCCAACGGCGAATCCGCTGCCGGGTGCCAACCGGTTTGCTGCTGTTGCGCGCGCATCCACAGCAAGGCATCAATGACGGTGTTACCGGTGATTTCAATGTTGTCCTCAGGCACGCCTTCGCGCAGCAGGTTGGCGGCGGATTTCGAGGTCGGCGGAAAGTGCAGGTCAGCGATGACGCCGGTCAGGCGCCGATTGGCTTCCTCCGGCCAGGGCGCGCGCAGATTGCCGGTACGCAGGCCTGCTTCAACGTGACCGATGGGCAGTTGCCGATTGAAGGCGGCGAGGGCGGCAATGAAGCTGGTGGTGGTGTCGCCGTGGACAAGCACGATGTCGGGCTTGACCCGTGCATAGGCTTGATCCAGTTGCGCCAGCAGATTTTGCGAAAGACCGTTGAGGGTCTGGCCCTGAGTCATCACTTGCAGGTCTTCGTCGACCGAAAGTTCGAAGGCATCGAGCACTTGCGTGAGCATCTCGCGATGCTGGCCGGTAGAACAGATGTTCAGTTGGATGTCCGGCCACTGACGCAGAACCCGAGCGAGCGGGGCCATTTTGATGGCCTCCGGACGAGTACCGAAAACCATCATGACTTTGAAAGACATTGACCCCTCCTGGGACATGGCAACGCCAGGGCAAAAGCGCCTTTGACGTGTGTTCTCTTGCTGAGAAATAAAGGAAAGCAGCCGGATGGGAGCTTGTCCAATCCGGCCTCAGGCTAGTTTGTTACCGATGATTTGGAACGAAAGTGCCATCGGTTGATGGCTCTTAGGTGGCACTTTCAGGAAAAGTTCCATCGATGTGCACGCGGGACGGTGCACAGGGAACGAAAAGTGCGGCGCAACCAGCTCAGATCATGCTTTGGTTTGCGCGGGGAGGTCGGTGCTTTGGTTTTGCCGATGTGCAGGGCGAAATCCCGCGCGAGAGTATCTTCGGTGCCGATGCCTTTGAGCTTTTTCAGCAGCTTGCCGTTTTTGTAGAACAGCACCGTGGGAGTGCCGGTGACCAGCGGGTGGCGCGGCGATTGGCTGGTGTCGAGCATGTAGATATTGGCGCGATGCCGATAGGGCTCAGCTGTTTGGCGAAATACCGGCCCCGCCCATTCGCACGCCGGGCAGTGCTCATTGGCGAAATACAGGATCACCGGGCGCCAGGTTTTCAGGGCCTTGCGATAGACCGGAGCCAGATCTTCACTCGGAATGACGACGCTCATTGAACTCTCCTTTTCAACAACCTCGGGGGTTGGATGACGCTAAAGGAGGACGCGGGGTGGGTCTACTGTCAGAAATTACAGGTGTCGTTGGCAGGTGCGGGTTTTTTCCTACCAAAATGCGCGAGCGGGCTGACAGGTAATGCAGAACTGCTGATGGATATCGCGTGATACCTTCAATCGATTGAAGCCGTGAGCTTCTTGAGATGCTATTTTTAGCGCTACTTAAAGCACTTTAAAGAGCACTCTTATGGTCCATATCGTTCTTTCTGATGTAGTCGCGAGTATTTCTGAATTGAAAAAAAATCCAATGGGGACGGTGGCTGCCGGTGGCGGGAGGTCGGTAGCGATTCTTAATCGAAATGAACCCGCGTTTTATTGCGTACCTGCAAAGGAATACGAGGCAATGATGGCGCGCATTGAAGATCTGGAGCTGATTGCGCTTTGCAAGGAGCGAGAAAACGACCCGACCATAAGGGTGTCATTAGATGACCTATGAGCTGGAGTTTTCAGAAAAGGCTTGGAAAGAATGGGCTAAGTTGGGCTCAGGTCTGAAGGAGCAGTTCAAAAAAAAGCTCTCGGAGCGGCTGCTCAATCCCCATGTCTCTGCGGATCGCCTCAAAGGCTTGGGCAATGCATACAAAATCAAGCTTCGGAGTGCCGGTTATCGAATGGTTTACCGGGTAAAGGATGAAGTGTTGATTGTCACAGTGATAGCCATCGGTAAGAGAGAGGGAGGCGATATTTATGAAAACGCAGCAAGCGTTGAACAATCAGTCCTTAACCTAGGTCGCACCAAATCGACGCGCAATGACCCAATTGGGAACCTGCTACCCGCGTTCTGTTGCCAACGGTAGCGCCTGGCAGCGGCCACGCCCGGTGATACCTCGCCGCCTATCTTACGTATCTCGTTGATTCAAAAATCATTTCATTGCAGTGCAGATTCCTCGCGAATCCTGTGGCACACTTTCTGCTGTCTATTCCGTAGTAACAAACCGTGTTCCGGTATAGCGGAATAAAACAACCCTGGAGTGCTTGCCATGCATCGCCGACCTTCCTTGTTCAAAGCGTGTGTTTTTGTTCTCGCGGCTTCTTCCGCTGTCATGGGCATGTCCGCCCAGGCGGCTGACAGCAAGCTCGACAGTGTGCTGGCCCGGGGCAAATTGATTGTCGGCACCGGCAGCACCAATGCGCCGTGGCACTTCCAGGGCGCGGATGGCAAGTTGCAGGGTTTTGATATCGACATCGCGCGGATCGTCGCCAAAGGTCTGTTCAACGACCCGAGCAAGGTCGAGTTCGTAGTGCAGTCGTCCGATGCGCGAATTCCCAACCTGCTCACCGACAAGGTCGACATGAGCTGCCAGTTCATCACCGTGACCGCCAGCCGTGCGCAGCAAGTCGCGTTCACGCTGCCGTACTACCGCGAAGGCGTTGGCCTGTTGTTGCCGAACAACAGCAAGTACAAGGAAATCGAAGACCTGCAAGCCGCTGGCGACGGCGTGACCGTGGCGGTGCTGCAAAACGTGTATGCCGAAGAACTGGTGCATCAGGCACTACCCAAGGCCAAGGTCGATCAGTACGACAGCGTTGACCTGATGTATCAGGCAGTGAACTCCGGCCGCGCCGATGCCGCCGCCACCGATCAGTCTTCGGTGAAATACCTGATGGTGCAGAACCCTGGCCGCTACCGCAGCCCGACCTATGCGTGGAGCCCGCAAACCTACGCATGTGCGGTGAAACGCGGCGATCAGGACTGGCTGAACTTCGTCAACACCGCGCTGCATGAAGCCATGACTGGCGTCGAGTTCCCGACCTACGCCGCCTCCTTCAAGCAATGGTTCGGTGTAGATCTGCCTTCCCCAGCCATCGGTTTCCCAGTCGAATTCAAATGATCCCGTGAGAGTGGGGCGATTGTCGTCGCCCCGCTCAAGGTACTGCTGACCATGAACTATCAGTTGAATTTTGCCGCCGTGTGGCGCGATTTCGACACCTTGCTGGCGGGGCTCGGTCTGGGCCTCGAATTGGCACTGGTGTCGATCGCCATCGGCTGCGTGATCGGCCTGCTGATGGCGTTTGCCTTGCTCTCAAAGCATCGCGCCTTGCGGGTGCTGGCCTCGGTGTACGTCACGGTGGTGCGTAACACGCCGATTCTGGTGTTGATTCTGTTGATCTACTTTGCACTGCCGAGCCTGGGGATCCGTCTGGACAAGATCCCCTCGTTCATCATTACGTTGTCGCTGTATGCCGGCGCGTACCTGACCGAAGTGTTCCGTGGCGGTTTGCTGAGCATTCCCAAAGGTCAGCGCGAAGCCGGGCTGGCGATCGGTCTCGGCGAATGGCAGGTCAAGGCCTACGTCACTGTGCCGGTGATGCTGCGCAACGTGCTGCCGGCGCTGTCGAACAACTTCATTTCACTGTTCAAGGACACTTCGCTGGCCGCTGCGATTGCGGTGCCGGAGCTGACCTATTACGCGCGCAAGATCAACGTCGAGAGCTACCGGGTGATCGAAACCTGGCTAGTGACCACGGCGCTGTATGTCGCGGCTTGTTACCTCATCGCCTTGCTGCTGCGTTACCTCGAGCAGCGTCTGGCAATTCGCCGATAGGAGCCTGCGATGTACGAATCTCCCAGTTGGTTACATGAATTGTGGGTCGCGCGCGAGCCGCTGTGGCAGGGTTTCCTGACCAGCGTGCAAGTGTCGGCCCTGGCGATTCTGCTCGGCACGATGGTTGGCGTGGTCGCCGGTCTGGTGCTGACTTACGGCAAGTTCTGGATGCGCGCGCCGTTCCGCTTTTACGTTGATCTGATTCGCGGCACTCCGGTGTTTGTGCTGGTGCTGGCCTGCTTCTATATGGCCCCGGCGCTGGGTTGGCAGATCAGTGCGTTTCAGGCGGGCGCCTTGGGGCTGACACTGTTCTGCGGCTCGCACGTCGCGGAAATTGTCCGTGGTGCGTTGCAAGCGCTGCCGCGCGGGCAGATGGAAGCGGGCAAAGCCATCGGCCTGACGTTTTATCAATCCCTCGGCTACGTGCTGTTGCCTCAGGCGCTGCGGCAGATCCTGCCGACCTGGGTCAACTCGTCCACCGAAATCGTTAAGGCCTCGACTTTGCTTTCGGTGATCGGCGTCGCCGAATTGCTGCTCAGCACTCAACAGATCATCGCCCGGAACTTCATGACCCTGCAGTTCTACCTGTTCGCCGGTTTTCTGTTCTTCGTCATCAACTACGGCATCGAATTACTCGGCCGGCACATTGAAAAACGGGTGGCCTTGCCATGACTGAAGCTCAAGTTTCCAACGTTGAAAACGTCCAGCCCCTGCTGGATATCCGTGGCCTGCACAAACAGTACGGCGCGGTCGAAGTACTCAAAGGTGTCGACCTGAGCATGCAGCGCGGCAACGTGGTGACGCTGATCGGTTCCAGCGGTTCGGGCAAGACCACGCTGCTGCGTTGCGTGAACATGCTCGAAGAGTTCCAGGGCGGGCAGATTCTGCTCGACGGCGAATCCATCGGCTATGACGAGACCAACGGCAAGCGTGTGCGTCATGCGGAAAAAGTCATCGCTCGGCATCGCGCGATGACGGGCATGGCTTTCCAGCAATTCAATCTGTTTCCGCATCTGACCGCGTTGCAGAACGTCACCCTCGGCTTGCTCAAGGTGAAGAAGATGCACAAGGACGAAGCCGTAGTGCTCGCCGAGAAATGGCTGGAGCGCGTCGGCCTGCTGGAGCGGCGCAATCACTTTCCCGGCCAGTTGTCCGGTGGTCAGCAACAGCGCGTGGCGATTGCCCGGGCGATCGCGATGAATCCGAGCCTGATGCTTTTCGATGAGGTCACTTCGGCGCTCGACCCGGAGCTGGTCGGCGAAGTGCTCAACGTGATCAAGGGTCTGGCCGAAGACGGCATGACCATGTTGCTGGTCACCCACGAGATGCGGTTCGCCTTCGAGGTTTCCGACAAGATCGTTTTCATGAATCAGGGGCGGATCGAAGAGCAGGGGCCTCCCAAGGACTTGTTCGAACGCCCGCAATCGCCGCGTCTGGCTGAGTTTCTGAAAAGCACGCGGTTCTGACTTTTCACTTTTGTAATCAGGAGAAATACCCATGAGCATTACTCGTTACGGCACCGGCAGCACCGCCGCTGGCGGCCAGCCACGTCCCTTCGCGCGCGCTGTTGAAGCGGATGGCTGGCTGCACGTTTCCGGGCAGGTGCCGGCGGTTGATGGCGAGATTATCGTTGGCGGCATCGTCGAGCAGACCCACCAGACCATGAAGAACCTGATCGCGATTCTCGAAGAGGCCGGTTATGGCCTGGAAGATGTCGTGCGTGCCGGCGTGTGGCTGGACGATCCACGGGATTTCAGCAGTTTCAACAAAGTGTTTGGTGAGTACTTCAAACCGGAACACGCACCGGCGCGGGCCTGTGTGCAGGCGAGCATGATGGTCGACTGCAAGGTCGAGATCGACTGCATCGCGTACAAGAAAAAGGCTTGAAAATTGCTGCGTAGCTTAGGCCGCAGCCCCTCACCCTAACCCTCTCCCAAGGGAGAGGGGACTGATCTGCATCGATGCAGGTTTTGGCGGCTGATCACAACATGTGCATCGATACAGTCAGGCTCCCTCTCCCTCTGGGAGAGGGCGGGGGGTGAGGGCAGCAATCCAACTGACACAACCTCACGGGCCAGTTACCATCCGGCGACTTTGAATGGGAACCAATGAAATGACCGAAGACACCATCAAGCGCCGGGCACGCGGTCTGGACCGGGCGTTCGATATTCTCGATTTCCTCAAGGAGATCGGCCAGCCGTTGCGTCCGAACGATATCGCCAACGGCATCGGCAGCCCGAAATCCACGGTCTACGAACTGGTTGCCTCGTTGCTGGAACGACGGATTCTCGAGCCGGTGGGCAAGGACGGTCATGTCTATCTGGGGCGCCAGTTGTACTTCCTCGGTCAGGCGCATTTGCGTCATTTCGACCTCAGTCGCGAGGCCGATCACGCCTTGCAGGAAATCGTCAGCCAGACCCATGAAACCGCGCAAATGTGCCTGCTCAACGGGCGCAAATACACGGTGGCGTTGATGAAGGAGGGCGAGCGGCATTTCCGCATTTCCTCTGATATCGGTGAAAACGCGCCGATTCCGTGGACCGCTTCCGGGCGCTTGCTGCTGGCGCACTTGAGCGATCAACAGATCATCGACCTGATCGACGAAGGCGATTACATCCTGCCCGACGGCGAACGCCTGCCGCTGGAGCGCTTCCTGGCGGAAATCCGTCAGGCCGGCATCGACGGATTTTTCTCCTTCGACAGCGTCGCCGACACCTTTACCCATTGCTTCGCCGCCCCGGTCAAAGACCGTAACGGCGTGGCCATTTGCACCCTGTGCATCGTCGCTCCACGGGCCGATGCGAAGAACAATTACAACGACTATCGCCGGGTGCTGATCGAGAGCGCCAATAGCCTCGCCCGGCGCATCAACGAATAACCGCGGCTGCCTGCGGCCGCGAAAGTGAGGAGTTCGACCATGACGACTGCCATCAATACTGCCGGGGAAAAAGGCGAAGCTGCCATCGGCGCGCACCTGGCGCGCGACGTCAGCCTGCCGGCGCTGGTGCTGCATCGCGAAGCGCTGGAGCACAACATCCGCTGGATGCAGAAGTTTGTCAGTGACAGCGGCGCACAACTTGCGCCTCACGGCAAAACCAGCATGACCCCGGCGCTGTTCAAGCGTCAGCTCGACGCCGGCGCGTGGGGCATCACTCTGGCCAGCGCCACGCAGACCCGGGCGGCCTATGCCCACGGCGTGCGTCGGGTGCTGATGGCCAATCAACTGGTCGGCACGCCGAACATGGCGTTGATTGCCGATCTGCTGGCTGATCCGTCTTTCGATTTCTATTGCATGGTCGATCACCCGGACAACGTCGCCGATCTCGGGGCGTTCTTCGCTTCACGTGGGGTGAAGCTGAACGTGATGATCGAGTACGGCGTGGTCGGTGGCCGTTGCGGTTGCCGCAGCGAGGAGGAAGTCATCGAATTGGCCAAGGCGATCAACGCACAGCCGGCGCTGGCCCTGACCGGTATCGAAGGTTACGAAGGGGTGATTCACGGCGATCACGCGGTCAGCGGGATTCGGCAGTTTGCTGCGTCGCTGGTGCGTCTGGCGGTGCAGTTGCAGGACAGCGGCGCGTTTGCCATCGGCAAGCCGATCATTACCGCGTCGGGCTCGGCGTGGTACGACCTGATTGCCGAATCGTTCGAAGCGCAGAACGCCGGCGGGCGGTTCCTCAGCGTGTTGCGTCCGGGCAGTTATGTGGCGCACGACCACGGCATCTATAAAGAAGCGCAGTGCTGCGTGCTCGACCGCCGCAGTGATCTGCACGAAGGTTTACGCCCGGCGCTGGAAATCTGGGCGCATGTGCAGTCGCTGCCGGAAGCGGGCTTTGCGGTGATTGCACTGGGTAAGCGTGATGTCGCTTACGACGCTGGCTTGCCGGTGCCGTTGTTGCGCTACAAGGCGGGTGTGGTGCCGGCGGTGGGCGACGATGTCGGTGCCTGCAAGGTGACGGCGGTGATGGATCAGCATGCGTTCATGAGCGTGGCGCCGGGCGTTGAATTGCGGGTTGGCGACATCATTTCCTTTGGGACTTCGCACCCGTGCCTGACGTTTGACAAGTGGCGAGTGGGCTTGCTGGTGGATGAGCAGTTGTCGGTGATCGAAAGCATGGAAACCTGTTTCTAAGCCTTCAGACCGCATCGCGGCTAATCGCTGGCTTGCCAGCGATGAGGCCTGATCAGACACCTGCGAATCAACAGAGACACCACAAGATGAACACCCTCAGCCCCTTGGGCCCGAACACCCCGCGCATCGCCCTGATCGGCGAATGCATGATCGAACTCCAGCAGCGCGCCGACGGCAGCCTGCAACAGAGCTTCGGCGGCGACACGCTCAACACGGCGGTTTACCTGTCGCGCGCCATGGGCGACAAGGCGCAGGTCGATTACGTCACCGCGTTGGGCGATGACAGTTTCAGCGATGCCATGTGCGCGATCTGGACCAGCGAAGGCATCGGCCTCGAACGGGTGCAGCGCCTGCCCGGACGCTTGCCCGGCCTGTATTGCATTCAGACCGACGCCAATGGCGAGCGGCGTTTCCTTTACTGGCGCAACGAAGCGGCGGTGCGCGATTGCTTCACCACACCGGCCGCCGAGCCGATTCTGGCGGCATTGCCCGACTATGACGTGCTGTATTTCAGCGGCATCACCCTCGCGGTGCTGGGTGCGTTCGGTCGCGAGAAATTGATCCAGACGCTGATCGAAGCCCGGCAACGTGACGCCCGCATCGTCTTCGACAACAACTACCGGCCACGTCTGTGGGCCTCACGGGAAGACGCGCAGGCGGCTTATCGCAGTGTCTTGCCGTATGTCGATCTGGCGTTGCTGACGGTCGATGACGAGCAGGCATTGTTCGGTTATGTCGATGACGCTGCCGTGTTCGAGGCGTATGCGCAGATCGGCACGCCGGAAGTGGTCCTCAAGCGTGGCGCCGAGGCGTGTCTGATTCGTTGTGATGGACAGACGTTTGAGGTGCCGGCGCAGAAGGTTGCGAAGGTTGTCGACACAACGGCGGCGGGGGATTCGTTCAGTGCCGCGTATCTGGCCAGTCGTTTACTCGGCGGCAGCCCGGTCGAAGCTGCCGAGGCCGGGCATCAATTGGCCAGCCAAGTGATCCAGGTCCCCGGCGCCCTGATCCCCAAACAAGCGAAGCAATAACCCATGTAGGAGCTGCCGAAGGCTCGGGCCGCGATCGGACGATCTGTTGATGTTGATCCTGATTTTTAACAACAGGATCAACAGATCGTCCGATCGCGGCCCGAGCCTGCGGCAGCTCCTACATGGAGTTGTCAGTCGCGGTAGAACACTTGCACCAGGTGGTAACCGAACTTGCTCTTGATCGGCCCATGCACGGTGCGCAGCGGTTTTTTGAAAATCACCGCATCAATCGCGCCGACCATCTGCCCCGGCCGCACTTCACCCAGATCGCCGCCGCGTTTGCCGGACGGGCAGGTCGAAAATTTCTTGGCGAGGACATCGAACGCTTCACCCTTGGCGATGCGCTGTTTGAGCTGTTCGGCCTCTTCGGCGGTTTTCACCAGAATGTGGCGGGCTTGGGCTTTCATCTTGCGGTACCTGATAACGGGGTGACGGCGGGGCGCGGATTATGCCTCAAGTCACGGCTTTTGACTGATCATCGTGCGGATCTTGTTCGCCAGCAGCTCAATCGCAAACGGTTTGGCGACCATGTCCATGCCGTCTTCGAGAAAGCCCTGACGTTCGGCAGCCTTCTGCGCGTAACCGGTCATGAACAATATTTTCAGGCCTGGGCGATGCTGGCGGGCGATCTCCGCCAGTTGCCGGCCATTCATGCCCGGCAGACCGACATCCGTGACCAGCAGGTCGACGCGCAGATCCGACTCCAATAGCGGCAAAGCGCTTTTTGCGTCTACGGCTTCAAAGGCCTGATATCCCAATTCCCGGAGCAGGTCGAGCACCAGCATGCGCACCGCCGGATCGTCCTCGACCACCATCACGGTTTCACCGGTCGCCGACGGCACTGGCTGCCGGACCGGAGCAACGGCCGGTTGCTCCCGCTCCAGGCTATGCAGGCGCGGCAAGTACAGGCGCACGCAAGTGCCTTGCCCCGGCAGACTGTCGAGGCTCACATGCCCACCCGATTGCTGGGCAAATCCGTAAATCATCGACAAGCCAAGGCCGGTGCCCTGACCGATCGGTTTGGTGGTGAAGAACGGATCGAAGGCCTTGGCCCTGACCGACGGCGTCATGCCCGTGCCGTTATCGCTGACCGCGAGCATCAGGTAATCACCAGCCTTGACCGGCTCCAGCGTGGTGATGTCGCTGCCATCAAGGTAGACGTTGGCGGTTTCGATCAACAGCTCACCGCCCTCAGGCATCGCGTCACGCGCATTGATCACCAGGTTGAGCAGGGCGTTTTCCAACTGGCTGACGTCGGTGCTGACCGGCCAGAGGTCAGCGGCCAGACGCAACTTCAGTTCGATCGGATCGCCCTTGGTCCGGCGGATCAGATCTTCCAGGGAATGAATCAGTTCATTGACGTTGAGCTGCTTGCGATCCAGCGACTGGCGTCGTGAAAACGCCAGCAGACGGTGGGTCAGGGCCGCGGCACGATTGGCCGAGGACACCGCCGCTTCGGTAAAGCGGCCGATCTCGTCGGCGCGGCCATCGGCAATGTAGCGCTGCATCAAATCGAGGCTGCCGATGATTCCGGTGAGCATGTTGTTGAAGTCATGGGCGATGCCGCCGGTAAGTTGGCCGACCGCTTCCATTTTTTGCGCATGGCGCAAGGCATCCTCGGCGCGTTCGCGTTCGAACATTTCGTTCTGCAAACGCTGATTGGCCTGCGCCAGTTGCTCGGTGCGGGCGCTGACCCGTTCTTCGAGGGTTTCATTGAGGTTGCGCAGGGCTTCTTCGGTTTTCTTGCGCTCGGTTTCATCGATCACGAAGATGTAGAAACCATTGACCGCGCCGTCCGCGCCGTGGCGCGGCAAGTAGTTCATCAAGGCGTGACGATTGCTGCCGTCGCGGTGCGTGGTGTACAGGCTGAACGAACAGGATCTGCCGGCCAGCGCTTCGGCAATGTACGGCGCGCGCAGGAAGTAGGCTTCCTCGCCGATGACGTCGCGAATGGTTCGACCATAGAGTTCTTGCGGGGTCAGGCCGTACCAGTCCAGATAGGCTGCGTTGTTCAGCCGGAAGCGTTCTTCGCGGTCGACATAGCTGATCAGGATCGGCATCGCGTTGATGATCAGCTGCAATTCCGTCTGGCTCTGGCGCAACGCCTGCTCGGTGTGTTTGCGCTCGGTCAGGTCCAGCGCGGCGCCAAGAAAGCGCACTGGCCGGCCATGATGATCCTTGTAGCAGCGGCCTCGGGCAAATACCCAGCGCAACTCACCATCGGGCCTCAGCAGGCGATACTCCTCGGCGTACTCGGTGCCGTGGGTGATGCAGTGTTTGATGCTGCGCGCGATCATCGCGCGGTCTTCAGGGTGCACGCCTTGCAGATAGTCGCTGATTGGCAACTGATCGGCGAGTGCCGGATCGACACCGTGCAACTGCGCGAAGTGCGCATCAGCGATGAAACGGTCTTCGCCGATGTCCCAATCCCAAGTGCCGACTGCGTCAGTGGCGGCCAGCGCCAATTGCAGGCGTTCCTCGGATTCGCGCTGGGCCTTGAGGCTGTCTTCCGAACGTTGTTTCAGTTCGAGGGCGATCCGTCGCCGTTCATTGGTTTCGATGGCGGTGACCAGAATGCCGGCCACTTGCGCGGTTTCATCGCGGATCGGGCTGTAGGTCAAGTCCAGCCAGAAGTCGGATTCTTGCCCTTCACGTTGCAGGGTAAAGCGTCGCTCGCTGTAGGTGCGCACCTGACCTTGTAGGACGGCGCTGTATATCGGGTCGGTAAAGTCTCGAAGTTCAGGCCATACAAGGTGTGCCGGTTGTCCGAAAGCGTGCGGATGCTTGTTGCCGGCGAGCATGGCGAAGCCGTTGTTGTAGATCTGCGTGAGCTGCGGGCCCCAGAGCAACAGCATCGGCATTGGCGAGTGCAGCACGATGTCCACCGCGGTGCGCAGGCTTTGTGGCCAGGCACTGGCATCGCCCAGCGGGCTACGGCTCCAATCGGTGCGGGCGATCAGCGCCTGCGCATCGTCGTGGGTGGGTACGGCATTCATCACGTCTGTCCTGCGTGTCGTTCGTTAAGCGGCGTCTACTATCCTTCAGGACGGTAGACGCTCAATGTACTGCTGCGTCACGGCAGCAGGGCATGTCTGAATTCAGGAAGCTTCGCGGGTGCTTGTGGCCATGGAAATCGATGCACTGTTAACACGTTTTGCCGGGCAGCACGGCTCGGACCTGTTCTTGTCCACGGGAGCGCCGCCCAGTGCGCGTTTCCAGGGAGTACTGACGCCGCTGAGTGAGCAGCCGTTCAAACCCGGTGAGGTCGCGATCATCGCCAATTCACTGATGGACGCCGAGCAGCGCCAGGAGTTCGACCGCGATCTGGAAATGAACCTGGCGATCTCGCGCGCCGGCATCGGACGTTTTCGGGTCAACCTGTTCAAACAGCGCAATGACGTGTCGATTGTAATCCGCAATGTCAAACTCGACATTCCTCGTTTTGAGGAACTCAAGCTGCCGCCGGTGCTGCTCGATGCGGTGATGCTCAAGCAGGGGCTGATCCTGTTCGTCGGCGCCACCGATTCCGGCAAGTCGACGTCGCTGGCGGCGCTGATCGATCATCGCAATCGTCACAGCAGCGGGCATATCGTGACCATTGAAGACCCGATCGAGTACATCCACCGGCACCAGCGGTCGATCATCAACCAGCGTGAAGTCGGTGTCGACACGCGCAGTTTTCATGCAGCACTTAAAAACACCCTGCGTCAGGCGCCGGACGTGGTGCTGATCGGTGAAATCCGTGACCGCGACACCATGGAGCATGCACTGGCATTTGCCGAAACCGGTCATCTGGTGCTGTCGACCCTGCACGCGAACAACGCCAATCAGGCGCTCGAGCGAATCATCAACCTGTTTGCCGAGGAGCGCCGGCCGCAGTTGTTGCACGCCTTGGGCAACAACCTCAAAGCCTTTGTCTCCCAACGCCTGGTGCGCACGCTGGATGGCCAGCGGCGGGCTGCCGTCGAGGTGATGCTGGGCACACCGACCATCGGCGACCTGATCCGGCGCAATGAGTTGGGCGAACTCAAGGGCATCATGGAAAAATCCACCGAGCTCGGCATGCAGACGTTCGACGGCGCGCTGCACGCGTTGGTGCTGGAGGGCGCGATCAGCGAAGACGAGGCGCTCAAGCATGCCGACTCGGTGAACAACCTGCGCCTGCGCTTGAAATTGCAGGCCGATGCCGCCCCGGCGCCACCCACCTCGGGTGAGTGGGGCCTGATGGATTGAGTGGACTCAGTCGTTGAGTTCGGCACGCTGGCGAAACTGTTCCAGCGCCTCGGGATTGGCCAGCGCGTCGGTGTTCTTGACCTTCTCGCCGTGCACCACATTACGTACCGCCAGTTCGACGACTTTGCCGCTGATCGTGCGCGGAATGTCGCTGACCGCGACAATCTTCGCCGGCACATGCCGGGGCGTGGTGTTGGCGCGGATGACCTGACGAATCTGCTGTTGCAAGGCTTCGTCGAGGGTTACGCCGTCTGCCAGGCGCACGAACAACACCACGCGCACGTCATCCTGCCATTGCTGACCGATGGCCACGCTGTCCAGCACTTGCGGGACTTTGTCGACCTGACGATAGATCTCTGCGGTGCCGATGCGCACGCCGCCGGGGTTGAGCACGGCATCCGAGCGGCCGTGGATCATCATGCTGCCGTGATGCAATTGTTCGGCGTAATCGCCCTGCGCCCAGACCCCGGGAAACAGGCTGAAATAGGATTGCTGCAGTTTGCTGCCATCGGGGTCATTCCACAGACCGATCGGCATCGCCGGGAAATGCCGGGTGCAGACCAGTTCACCTTTCTCGCCAATCACCGGTTGGCCGGCGTCGTTCCAGACTTCAACGGCCATGCCCAGGCTTTTGCCCATGATTTCGCCACGACGCACCGCTGACAGCGGATTGCCATTGACGAAACACGAGACGATATCGGTGCCACCGGACATCGACGCCAGGCACACGTCGGCTTTGACGTCGCGGTAGACGAAGTCATAACTTTGCGGCGACAGCGCCGAACCGGTGCACAGCAGGGTTTTCAGGCTGCGCAGATCATGGCTGTCGCGCGGTTTGCTGCCGTGGCTTTCCAGGGTTGCGAGATACTTCGGACTGGTGCCGAACACGCTGATGCGTTCATCGTCGATCAGATCGAGCAGGCGTTGGTGATCCGGGTAGAACGGCGAGCCGTCGTACAGCACGATCGCGCTGCCGACCGCGAGGGCCGACACCAGCCAGTTCCACATCATCCAGCCACACGTGGTGTAGTAGAACAACCGCTCGCCGGGGCCAAGATCGCAATGCAGGCCGTGCTCCTTGACGTGTTGCAACAGCACGCCGCCGGTGCTGTGAACGATGCATTTCGGCACGCCGGTGGTACCACTCGAATACAGCACGTAAAGCGGATGATTGAACGCCACCGGGACGAAATCCGGATCGCCGCCGGGTTGATAAAAGTCATCCCACAGCGTCACTTCGGCGCGCGTCCGGTAATCCGCGATGTGCGCCTGCGGGCGGGCGTAAGGCACGACGATCAACTGCTGCAGCGTTGGCAGGCGTTGGAGAATTTCATTGAGCTTGCTGGTCTGGTCGATCTCCTTGCCGGCATAGCGATAGCCGGCGCAGGTGATCAGCACCTTCGGCTCGATCTGACCGAAACGGTCGATGACGCCATGCGTGCCAAAATCCGGCGAAGAACACGACCAGATCGCGCCGAGGCTGGTGGTCGCCAGCATGGCCACCAGTGTCTGCCAGGTATTCGGCATGCACGCGGCCACTCGATCGCCGAGGCTGACGCCGCAAGCCTGCAAACTGGCTTGGAAGCCGGCGACGTGTTCGGCCAACTCGGCCCAGCTCAGTTGTTCGCGCTGACCGTTTTCTGCCACAGAAATGACTGCCACGGCATCGTCACGCCGGCGCAGCAGGTGTTCAGCGAAGTTCAAGGTGGCGCCGGGAAACCATTCGGCGCTGGGCATTTGTGCGCCTTCACGCAATACCGCATCAGGTTGAGTGTGAAAGCGGATGTCGAAGAAATCGACGATGTCCTGCCAGAATTGCGCACGCTGCTCGATGCTCCATTGGTGCAGGGCAGGGTAGTCGTCGAGCTTCAGCGCATGACGCTGATTGACCGCGCGCCGGAACGTGTCCATGCGCGAGTGGGCGATGCGGTTGGCGTCGGGTTGCCAGAGGATGTCGGACATTGTGTGCCTCTTGTTTTAGCTTCAGATCCAGACACGGGCAGCCACACTCCACAGGTTGTCAGCAGGTCTTGATATCACCCTGTACCTGTGGGTGCGTGGCTTGCCCGCGATGAACGATAACGCGGTCTCTCAATGGACTACTGCGCCAACCACCCACCGTCAATGTTCCACGCCGCGCCCCGTACCTGGCTACCCGCCTCACTGCACAGAAACAACACCAACTCGCCCAAATGCTGCGGCGTGACGAACTCCAGCGACGGCTGCTTCTCAGCCAGCAGGTCATGCTGCGCCTGCTGCGGATCGATACCCTTGGCGGCGCGATCATCGATCTGCTTCTGCACCAGCGGCGTCAACACCCAGCCCGGGCAGATCGCGTTGCACGTGACATTGCTGGTCGCGGTTTCCAGGCCGACCACTTTGGTCAAACCGATCACCCCGTGTTTGGCCGCGACATACGCAGCCTTGCCGGTCGAACCGACCTGACCGTGCACGGAGGCAATGTTGATGATCCGCCCCCAACCTTTTGCGCGCATACCCGGCAGGCTCAAGCGCGTGCTGTGAAACACCGACGACAGGTTGATCGCAATGATCGAATCCCAGCGCTCGACCGGAAACTCTTCGACGGCGGCGACATGCTGAATGCCGGCGTTATTGACCAGAATATCGACGCCGCCGAACTCGCGCTCCGCGTAGGCGATCATCTCGGCAATCTGCGCCGGGTCGCTGACATCGGCCGGATGATGGCCGACCTTGCCGCCGAACTGGCCGACTTCGGCGATGACGCTCGACGCGTCGCCAAAACCGTTGAGGATCAGGTTGGCACCAGCCTTGGCCAGACTCAATGCGATACCCAGGCCGATGCCGCTGGTGGAGCCGGTAACCAGTGCGGTCTTGCCGGAAAGAGTGGTCATGAATACCTCACACAATGCCAGTGGCGTAGAAAGTGCCGATCACTACGAAAACCGCGAGGGTCTTGATCAGCGTAATACAGAAAATGTCTTTATAGGCTTCGCGGTGGGTCAGGCCGGTGACCGCGAGCAGAGTAATAACCGCGCCGTTATGCGGCAGGGTATCCATGCCGCCACTGGCCATCGCCGCGACACGGTGCAGCACTTCCAATGGAATGTTCGCGGCGTGCGCGGCGCTGATGAACTGCTCGGACATCGCCGCCAGCGCAATGCTCATGCCGCCCGATGCCGAACCGGTGATGCCGGCCAGCAGCGTCACGGTGATCGCTTCGTTGACCAGTGGATTGGGGATTTGCTTGAGCCAGTCAGCCAGTACCAGAAAGCCCGGCAGCGAAGCGATGACCGCCCCGAAACCATATTCCGAGGCCGTGTTCATTGCCGCCAGCAACGCACCGCTGACCGCACTTTTGCTGCCTTCGGCCAATTTGCTGCGAATCGCCTTGAAGCCAAACACCAGCACCATGAGGATGCCGATCAACAGCGCTGCCTGCACCGCCCAGATCGCTGTGAGTTTGGCGATTTCGGTGGTGACCGGCGTGGCCATGCCCGGCAACGCGAGGCTGTGGGTCTTGCCGTACCACTGCGCAATCCACTGGGTGAACAGCAGGTTCATGATGCCCACCGCCAGCAACGGCGAAAGGGCGATCCACGGGTTCGGCAGCTTGAGATCTTCAGCGGTTTCCGGCTCGTTGCGCAGTTCGGTTCCGTAGCCTTCGCCAGCACGCTGCGCCTTGTTGCGCTGGCGTTGCAGGAACAGCATGCCAGTGCAGAAGACGAAAATCGTGCCGATCACACCCAGCCACGGCGCCGCCCAGGCGGTGGTGTTGAAGAATGTGCTGGGGATGATGTTCTGGATCTGCGGAGTGCCGGGCAGGGCATCCATGGTGAACGAAAACGCACCGAGGGCGATGGTCGCCGGGATCAGGCGCTTGGGAATATTGCTCTGGCAGAACATCTCGGCGGCAAACGGATACACCGCAAACACCACGACAAACAGCGACACGCCACCGTAGGTGAGCAGGGCGCAAACCAGCACGATTACCAGCATCGCCTGTTTGGTGCCGAGCAGACGAATGGCCGCCGCAACAATCGAGCGCGAGAACCCCGACAGCTCAATGAGCTTGCCGAACACCGCACCGAGCAGGAATACCGGGAAATACAATTTGATGAAGCCGACCATTTTCTCCATGAACACCCCGGTGAAGGCGGGGGCGACGGCAGAAGGATCGGTCAGCAGCACGGCGCCGAGGGCGGCGATCGGAGCAAAGAGAATAACGCTGTAGCCACGGTAGGCCGCCAGCATCAGCAGCGCGAGGGCTGCCAAGGCAATGATCACACTCATGGTGTGTCTCTCCAGAGTTGTTATTTTTGTGGTTGAAACGGGTGTGGGGGAGGCTATAGCGAGATTTGTGCCAGAAGCTTAACGTGCTGATTTATATGAGTTTAGATAGATTTTTGTGAAGGTTGTTTTGATGATCTGTCTCCGTTTTGAGACTGTGGCTTCAGATCAAAAGATCGCAGCCTTCGGCAGCTCCTACATTGGGGTGTGTGAAGCCCTGTAGGAGCTGCCGAAGGCTGCGATCTTTTGATCCTGAAATGCTCAATCTCAAATCAGAGATCAGGTCTCGTTATTGAGACTCAGCAATCCCCAACGCAACCATTTTCTTATACAGCGTCGACCGCCCAAGCCCCAACCTCACCGCCGCTTCCGGCACTTTCCCCGCGCACTGCGCCAGCGTCGACTGGATCAACTGCCGATCAAAGCGCTCTCGCGCCTGTGCATAGGTTTCCACTGGCGCCGCTGCAATCACCGGCGTAGAGGTCCGCTCAACCTGAGTCAATGTGCCGATCGCCGCGCGAAGATCGCTCTCGGTCAGCATCAGGTCATCGCTGAGCAATGCCGCCCGTTCCAGTACATTGCGCAACTCGCGGATGTTCCCCGGCCAGGCATGCTGGCCGAGCAATGCCAGCGCGTCGCGGTGCAACTCGTGCTGGCTGCGCAGTTCTTCGAGGATCGCTTCGCTGAGCGCCGGCAGATCGTCGAGGCGCTCGCGCAACGGCGGCACCTGGATCGGTAGCACGTTGAGGCGGTAATACAGGTCAGCGCGGAATTCGCCGCGTTTAATCGCGGCTTGCAGATCAGTCGACGTCGCAGCAATCACGCGTACATCGCTCTGGATCACTTCGTTGGAGCCGACCGGTTCGAACTCTTTTTCCTGCAGTACGCGCAACAGTTTGCTTTGCAGCGGCAGCGGCATGTCGCCGATCTCGTCGAGAAACAACGTACCGCCCTGAGCAATCTGCAGTTTGCCGGTGCGGCCCTTGCGGTCGGCGCCGGTAAACGCGCCCGGTGCGGTGCCGAAGAACTCCGCTTCCAGCAATGCCTCGGGAATCGCCGCGCTGTTGATGCTGACGAAGGCTTTGTGCGCCCGTGGCGAAGCGCTGTGGATCGCTTGCGCGAGCAACTCCTTGCCAGTGCCGGTTTCTCCGAGCAGCAAAACCGGCGAATCGGCGCTGGCACTGCGCCGCGCCCGCCGTTTGACTTCGAGGCTGGCCGCACTGGTGCCGATGAAGTGCGCGAAGTTGTATTTGGTCTGGCGGGCGCGCAGCAGTGAACGGGTCGAGGCCAGTTCTTCCTGCATGCTCAGGTAGCGCTTGAGCATCGGCGACAGGGTGCGCAATTCATCGAACAGAGCAAAACCAATCGCGCCGATGACGCTGCCGGCATCGTCGTGGATCGGCAGGCGCATCACCACCAGCGGCTCTTTCGGCGTGTCCTGCATGTCCAGCAGAATCGGCCGTCCGGTGCGCACCACGTCACGCAGCAGGCTGCCGGGGATCACGCTTTCGCAGGGTTTGCCGATCGCCCCGGCAGCGGACTCGAGACCGAAGCGCCGGGCATAACGCTCGTTCATCCAGACGATATTGGCGTCACGATCGACAATCACCGTGCCTTCGCTCGATTGCTCGATGATCTCGAACAGCGAGCGGATCGCCAGGGTACGCACCCGTTGGTAGTCCTTGAGGCTTTCGGTGGTGTTCATGTGCAGGCAGGTCCGGAATTCGGGTTGTTTATGGGGGGCTCATCGCGGGCTTGCTCGCGAAGGCCGCGACTCGGTTCCAGGTCGAACAGCGATTATGCCTACCGCTGATGCGCCGCCGCCAACAGCTCTTGGGTATATGGATGCTGTGGCGCCTCGAACACCTCGTGACTGGCGCCGCGCTCGACCACTTTGCCGTCCTTGATCACGATCATGTCGTGGGCGAGGGCGCGTACCACCGCCAGGTCGTGGCTGATGAACAGATACGTCAGGCCATGCTTTTCCTGAAGATCACGAAGCAGGGCGACCACTTGTTTCTGCACGGTGCGATCGAGCGCCGAAGTCGGTTCGTCGAGCAGGATCAGCGCCGGTTTCAGCACCAGGGCGCGGGCGATTGCAATGCGTTGGCGCTGGCCGCCGGAAAATTCGTGCGGGTAGCGATGGCGGCTTTCCGGGTCGAGGCCGACTTCCTTGAGGACGCGGATCACTTGCGCATCACACTCATCGGCCGTCGATTCGCAATGCACTTCGAGGCCTTCGCTGATGATCTGCGCCACCGACATGCGCGGGCTGAGGCTGCCGAACGGGTCCTGAAACACCACCTGCATCTGTCGCCGCCAGGGCCGCAGTTGTTTCTGGTTCAAACCGTCGAGTGCGCTGCCCTGGAAACGGATACTGCCCTCGGAATCGAGCAGGCGCAGGATCGCCTGACCCAATGTCGATTTGCCCGAACCGGATTCACCGACGATGCCCAAGGTCTTGCCGCGCTGGATGCTCAGGCTGATGCCATCGACCGCACGCAGGTATTGCTTGCGCTGAAACAGCCCGCCACCGATGACAAACTCGACCTTAAGGTCATCGACTTGCAGGACATTCTCACGCTCATCGCGGGGCAACGCTTCACCCTCGGGCTCGGCATTGAGCAGCACGCAGCTGTAAGGGTGTTTCGGCTCGGTAAACAGCGTTTCGCACGGCGCCTGCTCGACAATCTGCCCGGCCTTCATCACGCACACCCGCTGAGCAATGCTGCGCACCAGATTGAGGTCGTGACTGATCAACAGCAGGGACATGCCTAAACGTTGTTGCAAGGATTTGAGCAGCAGCAGGATCTTGCGCTGCACCGTCACATCGAGTGCGGTGGTCGGCTCGTCGGCAATCAGCAGTTCCGGCTCGCAGGCCAACGCCATCGCGATCATCACGCGTTGCCGTTGCCCGCCGGACAGTTGATGCGGATACGCCTTGAGCCGCTCCTCGGGTTTCTGGATGCCGACCAGTCCGAGCAATTCAAGGATGCGCAGCTGCGCTGCTTTACCGCCGAGGCCACGGTGCAGCAGCAAGGTTTCGCCGATCTGTTTCTCGATGGTGTGCAGCGGGTTGAGTGAAGTCATCGGCTCTTGGAAGATCATCGCGATGCGGTTACCACGCAATTCACGCAACACTTTCGGATCGGCGCCGACCAGTTCCTGGCCGCGATAACGAATGCTGCCCGTGGTTTGCGCGTCGCTTTCGGGCAGCAATTGCAGGATCGAATGCGCAGTCACCGATTTGCCCGAACCTGATTCGCCGACCAGCGCGAGGCACTCGCCGGGGCGAATATCCAGGCACAGGTCGCGCACTACGTTCTGGCCATGGAAAGCGACATTGAGGTTACGAATTTCAATCAGGTTTTCAGTCATGGTCACGCTTCAGGATCGTGGGTCGAACGCGTCACGCAACGCTTCGCCGATGAACACCAGTAAGGAAAGGATCAGCGCCAGGGTGAAAAACGCGGTCAAGCCAAGCCAGGGTGCCTGCAGGTTCTGCTTGCCCTGACCGATCAGCTCGCCCAGCGAAGCGCTGCCGGCGGGCATGCCGAAACCAAGGAAATCCAGTGCCGTCAGGGTCGAGATCGCCCCCGTGAGGATGAACGGCAGATAACTCAGCGTTGCGTTCATGGCATTCGGCAGGATGTGCCGGACAATCACTTTGCGGTCAGTCAGGCCCAACGCGCGCGCGGCTTTGACGTATTCCAGGTTGCGCCCACGGAGGAATTCGGCACGCACCACATCGACCAGCGCCAACCAGGAAAACAGCGCCATGATCCCCAGCAGCCACCAGAAATTCGGCTCGACGAAGCCCGAGAGGATGATCAGCAGGTAGAGCACCGGCAAGCCTGACCAGACCTCGAGCAAACGTTGCCCGAGCAGGTCGACCCAGCCGCCGTAATAGCCCTGCAAAGCGCCGGCCGCAATGCCGATCAGCGCACTGACAAACGTCAGCATCAACGCGAACAGAATCGATACCCGCGCACCGAAAATCACCCGCGCCAACACGTCGCGCGCCTGATCGTCAGTGCCCAGCCAGTTGACGCCTGTGGGCGGGCTTGGCGCCGGCTTGTTGAGGTCGTAGTTCGGCGTGTCGTCACTGAACGGGATCGGCGGAAACAACAGCCAGCCGCCGTCCTTGCGAATCAGGTTCTGCACATAGTCGCTGCGGTAATCGGCCTGGAACGGCAGTTGCCCGCCGAATTCCTGTTCGGTGTGGCGCTTGAACACCGGGAAATACCACTGGCCCTGATAACTGACCATCAGCGGCTTGTCGTTGGCGATCAATTCGCCGCCCAGCGTCAGCAAGAACAAACCGATAAACAGCCACAACGACCACCAGCCTCTGCGGTTTTTCTTGAAGCGTTCAAAACGCCTGCGGCCCAACGGCGAG
Source organism: Pseudomonas helmanticensis (assembly GCF_900182985.1). NCBI lineage: Bacteria > Pseudomonadati > Pseudomonadota > Gammaproteobacteria > Pseudomonadales > Pseudomonadaceae > Pseudomonas > Pseudomonas helmanticensis. The sequence continues at coordinate 1,002,553 of NZ_FXUY01000001.1, forward strand.
AGCTTGAACATCAGGCATTCCTCGCGGCGAAGTCGATACGCGGGTCGACGAAGGTGTAGCAGAGGTCGCCGATCAGTTTTATCAGCAGCCCGAACAGAGTGAAGATGAATAGCGAACCGAACACCACCGGGTAATCCCGCGATACCGCCGCCTCGTAACTCATGCGTCCGAGGCCGTCGAGCGAGAAGATCACTTCGATCAGCAACGAGCCGGCAAAGAACACGCTGATGAACGCCTGCGGAATGCCCGAGACCACCAGCAACATCGCGTTGCGAAACACATGGCCGTAGAGCACGCGGCGCTCGCTCAAGCCTTTGGCGCGCGCCGTGACCACATACTGGCGGGTGATTTCATTGAGGAACGAGTTTTTGGTGAGGATTGTCAGTGTCGCGAAACCGCCGATGACCAGCGCGGTCACCGGCAGCACCAGGTGCCAGAAGTAGTCGGCGATCTTGCCCAGGGTCGACAGCGAATCAAAGTTGTCCGAGACCAGTCCGCGCACCGGGAACCAGTTCAACGACGTACCGCCGGCAAACACCACGATAAGGAACATCGCAAACAGGAACGCCGGCATCGCGTAGCCGATGATGATCGCCGTACTGCTCCAGATGTCGAAATGGCTGCCGTGGTGCACGGCTTTGCGGATGCCCAGCGGGATCGACACCAGATACGTGATCAGCGTCGCCCAGAGCCCGAGGGAAATGGTCACCGGCATTTTTTCGAGGATCAGGTCGGTGACCGTGGCGCCTCTGAAGAAGCTTTTGCCGAAATCGAGTTGCGCGTAGTTTTTCAGCATCAGCCACAAGCGTTCGTGGGCCGGCTTGTCGAAACCGTACTGTTTTTCGATGTCCTTGATCAGTTGCGGATCGAGGCCACGGCTGGCGCGCGAAGTGCTGCTCATGGTTTCGCTTGACCCGCCGCCAACATTGCCACCGCCGATCCCTTGCAAGTGCGCAATCGCCTGTTCCACCGGGCCACCCGGCGCGGCCTGGATGATGACGAAATTGACCAGCAGGATAATCACCAGCGTCGGAACGATCAGCAGCAGGCGCCGCAGTATGTAACCCCACATCAGCGCGGCCCTCCGGGTCTGCTTCGACTGATTTTTTCAGCGGTCATCTGTTGATTGGTCAGCGCCGTGGGGCTGATTTCCCACCAGCTGTCGATGGCCTCGTCGTTGCTGGCTTGAACCGTCGGTATGCCGAACCGGTTCCACCAGACGGTCGACGTGCCCGGCGGGTAGTAATTGGGAATCCAGTAGTAATTCCATTGCAGCACCCGGTCGAGGGCATGCGCGTAATGCAGCATGTCCGATTGGGTCGAGGCGCGAATCAGACCATTGATCAACGTATCGACTGCCGGATTTTTCAGCACCATGTAGTTGTTGGCGCCCGGGTCGTTGGCGGACGCGGAGCCGAAATAGTTGAGCAACTCACCGCCCGGAGAGGTGGTGACCGGATAACCGGTGACGATCATGTCGTAGTCGCGGCTCATCATGCGGTTGACGTACTGCGAAGAATCGATCCGGCGGATGTTGAGGTCGATGCCGATCTGTTTCAGCGTGCGCTTGTACGGCAGCAGCAGGCGATCCATGCCGTTCTGGCTGACCAGAAACGTGAAACTCAGCGGTTCACCTTCGGCATTCACCAGTCGATCGCCATCCGGTTTCCAGCCGGCCTGCTCAAGCAATTCCAGGGCTTGCAGTTGCTTGTCACGGATAATGCCGCTGCCATCGGTTTTCGGCGCTTCGAAGACTTTCGTGAAGACTTCGTCGGGGATCTGCCCACGCAGCGGTTCAAGGATTTTCAACTCGGCGGCATCGGGTAACTCCCGCGCCGCAAGGTCGGTGTTGGAAAAGTAGCTTTGCTGGCGGATGTACAGGTTGCGCATCATCTGCCGGTTGCTCCACTCGAAATCCCAGAGCATGGCCAGCGCCTGACGCACACGACGGTCCTGGAACATCGGTTTCTGCAGATTGAATACAAAACCCTGGGCCGATTGCGGCGCTTCGGTGGCCAGGTGGGCTTTTTGCAAGCGCCCGTCACTCAACGCCGGGCTGTCGTAGCCGATCGAGTAACCGGTGGCGGAGAACTCGCGGTTGTAGTCATAGGCGCCGCCGCGCAGCACTTGGCGGGCGACGTCGGTGTCGCCGAAGTACTCGATGCTGAAGTGATCGAAGTTGTACAGGCCACGACTGACCGGCAGGTCCTTGCCCCACCAGTCGGCATTGCGTTCGAAGGTGATGCTGCGTCCGGAGTCGACCTTGCCGACGCGGTACGGTCCACTGCCCAGCGGCGGTTCATAACCACCCCCGCCGGCGAAGTCGCGACTCTTCCACCAGTGTTCGGGGAATACCGGCAGGGTCGCGATATCCAGCGGCAGGGTACGGTTTTCATTGTTCTTGAAGTCGAAACGCACGGTCAGCGGCGCTTCCACTTCGACGCCTTTGACGTCGGCAAACTGGGTGCGATAGCGCAGGCTGCCCTGTGTCATCAACAGATCGTAGGTGTAACGCACGTCTTCGGCGGTGATCGGTTTGCCGTCGGCGAAGCGTGCCTTGGGATTGATGAAGAAGCGCAGCGACAGTCCGTCGTCCGAACGCTCGATTTTCTGCGCCACCAGACCATAGACGGTGTAGGGCTCGTCCATCGAACGCTGGGCCAGCGGCGAGTACAGCAGGCCGTCGATCTGCGTGACGCCGATGCCTTTGTCGATATACGGCAGCAAATGGTCGAAGTGACCGATTTCAATCGCCGAACGGCGCATCGTCCCGCCTTTCGGCGCTTGCGGGTTGGTGTAGTCGAAATGGCTGAAACCGGCAGGGTATTTGGCGGGCTCGCCATATACGGTCAGCGCGTGTTGCGGTGCCGCGTTTACAACGCCGGCGCCCGACAACAGGGCGAGGGCGGTGAGCATCAATGTGGGGAAAACCAGTCGCATTGTCAGCCTTGGAACCGGGTAATCGATAAGCGCAAGTTGTACGCGAGAGGCGCGCCAGTCGCCAGCCGTATGTGTAACTGAAACACAACGGCCCACCAAAAGGCGGGCCGTTGCAGAGCAGTCGGACGACGAATCAGTCCTGACGGCTGGTGACTTCCAGCAGGTGATAACCGAACTGGGTCTTCACCGGGCCTTGCACGACGTTGATCGGTGCGCTGAAGACCACGGTGTCGAATTCCTTGACCATCTGGCCAGGACCGAACGAACCCAGGTCGCCGCCTTGACGGCTGGATGGGCAGGTGGAATTGGCCTTGGCGACTTCGGCGAAATCAGCGCCGCCTTCGATCTGGGTTTTGAGTTCGTTGCACTTGTCTTCGCTGGCAACCAGGATGTGGCGGGCAGTGGCTTTAGCCATGGGGAAAATCTCCGATCTATTTCAGTAAAGTGTGGAGCCTACCGGATTCAGTAGGTGAATTCTCGGCAAAGTTCCATTCAGTGGGTTCGCCTCGGTTCACAGGTGCACGGCCTGCAGACGCATGGCGTGCTCTATATAAAGGTCGACTGGATCAGGCGTGAGTGATCGCAATACCTTGGGCCTGCGCAGACTGTCGAGGTGATCGAAAGGATAGTCCGAGCGGATCACGCTGCCCAGATGCGAGCTGTAGCGGCCGACGAAACCGTCGTTTTGCCAGGCTTCGGTGGCAAAGTTTCCGGAGAGTGCACGGCACACCGCATGTAAAGCGTCGAACGGCCGAGGATTGGCCAGTGGGTCTTCCGGCAGCGTGCCGCTCCACGAGTAGTACCGAACGCCATCGACCTCTTCGGCACCCTGACCGCCCCACGTCGAAGGCAGACCTTGTGGGTATTTCCGATTGAAACGCGCAACACCTTCCGTGGTCAACGCGTTGAGTGCCGCAATGGCGTTCTGCGGCAAAGCGAACTGCCCGCTGAGCAAAGACAGGAAATTCGCGAACTGCGTGGCGATTTCTTCGGCCAGACGCTCCGGTATCTGCCCCGGAACCAGAGCCTTGCGCAATAGATCGGCCAGTTCCGAACCATGATTGGGGCCGCTGACCGAGGTGACAGACGCAACGCTGCACGGGGCCAGCGCCGCAGCGTAACGACACGCCAGGGCGCCCTGGCTGTGCCCGATCAAATTGACCTTGTCTGCTCCTGTGCCTTTCAACACCCGCGTGACCTGCATCAATAATTGCTGGCCACGTTCTTCGTTGTCATGGGTGGCCGATAGCTGCGGCACAAACACTCGGTTGCCTGCATCTTGCAATGCCTGCTTGACATCATGGAACAGCTCGAAACGGCCTATCCGCTCAAAGCCGAACAGACCGTGGACCAACAGGATGGGATGGCGAGTTGTTGCATTCCGTTGCATGTTTCTACCTCTTTTGCAGACGTTCATAGGTGATTCCAGCGGGTCACTGTAAATCACGTCGTCATGCAGCCGGTGTCTGAAAACACCGCAGTATTGAGGTGAAAAAGGACTAAAAGCTGTACGACTTTTCAGCCCTGTTTGCGGGCATGGTCGGAACATTCAGCAATCTTTTGCGCTGATTTGGCGAGTTCATTACCTAGGGCCTACGCAGTCAGGCGCATTTGCCTCCGCTATGCAGTTGCTATGGCTGACATCGGCTACTCAAACATTGCTATTCAATGGCTTTCATTCGACGTCGTTGTGATCAGCGACGTTTTATCCAGGGAATGGAGCCACGAATGACCATATATGACGCTAATATCGACACTTGTACGACGCTCGCAACGGACACATCGTTGCTGCCGGCCAATCCAGGCGCACACGCAAAGCTGAGTTTCCGGGTGCAAGGCGAGACACTTGAGTTCAGCTATCGACCCTGGCCTGTCTCGGAACCCGGGTCTTTAAAACATTTATCTGCGCCGGCACTCGAGGTTCTGGAGGGCGGGATGGTCGATCCCTCACTGAACAAAGCCTTTGTCCGGGTTGCGCCGTACCCGCAGATGAAATGTGGCGACAAGCTGGTCTTGAGTTGGTGCGGTCTCGATGCTGACGGGCTGTCCTACGACTATGTAACTTCGCGTTTTGTCAGTGCCGCGCAAGTGGGACAGGAGGTCGTGTTCGTCATCAAGGGCGTGCACATCGCCATGCTCGAGCGCGGCTCGGTGCAAATTCATTGGACGCTGTTCAGCGTCGATCTACCTGAGCCGCTTTCATCTGATTGCTTGCAGTTGAACGTAGGTGATCCCGAACCCCATCTGCTGGCACCGTTTATCGAAGAGACTGTGGGTGGGACACTGGACCCGGCGCGTGTCGAGAAAGGTACCAACGTGATTGTGCGACCGTATGCGCGGATGGCCGTCGGGGACCGGATCTCGCTTGGTTGGCAAGGTGCAAACAGTGAAGAGACGTTCAGTGACGAACTGACGGTTGAAGCTTTTGCCGTGCGCGAAGAGCTTTCCTTCTGGATTGCCCATGAACACATCGCCTCACACACCGGGCAAACGGTGAATCTCAGTTATCAGGTCAAATCAGCGGAGGGTGAATCGAGGCAGTCGGCGATTTCGAGAATCCTGATCGCACCACTGGTTCGCGGCGAACTGGCGGCACCGCAGGTCCTGGACGCGGAGGGTGGCGAGCTCGATGTCGCCGATTCGATTGATGGTGTGACGGTGGTCATCGTCGATGCCCAGGCAGAGGAGGGCGAGTTGGTGTACCTGCGCTGTGATGGTGAGTATTTCAATCATCGGGACGATCGCGACATTACCCGGGAGACCGCCGGGCAGCCGCTGGTATTCATCGTGCCGCACCGTTTCTGGCGAGAACACCGCGAAACGGTAGTACAGGTGTCGTATACGGTGGAGCGACTGGATGATGTCAGTCAGGCCTCCAGTGCTACCCGCGTACGTGTTCGTGCGTAATTTCCGTGCGGTGGACTGATTAGCCGTTCAGCCTTTGCGGGCGAGGTGTCCGCAAAGGCTGTTGACGAGGTCAGGCCTGAGGTTTCGCGCGAAGGCGTTCCGCGGCGTTCAGCAGCAACTGTTCCGTTGCGGCGAAACCCAGGCAACCGTCGGTAACCGATACACCGTAGCGCAAAGAGGCACTGAGAGGCTGACAACCTTCGAACAGGTGAGATTCGATCATCATGCCGATCAGCGAGCGGTCGCCCTGAAGCCGCTGCTCCAGCACTTCGTTGAATACTTCAGGCTGGCGCAGTGGGTCTTTACCGCTATTGGCGTGACTGCAATCGACCATGATTCGACTCGGAATTTTCAAACGGGTCAGATCGGCGTGTATCCGGGCGACGCTTGCACGGTCGAAGTTCGGCCCTTGATGGCCGCCACGCAGCACCAGGTGGGTATCAGGATTGCCGGTGGTCTGGATAACGGCCGGATGGCCCTGGCTATCAACGCCGAAGTGTCGGTGCGGATGGGAGGCGGAGCGCATCGCGTCGACCGCGACGGTGACGCCGCCATCGGTGCCGTTCTTGAAGCCGACCGGCATGCTCAGGCCGCTGGCCATCTCGCGGTGGATCTGCGACTCAGTCGTGCGCGCACCGATCGCGACCCAGCTGAGCAAATCGTCGAAGTACCCGGCCGCCATGGGTTGCAGTATTTCCGTGGCGATTGGCAGCCCGCGGCGGATCATTTCGATCATCAGCTCGCGGGACAGTGTCAGGCCTGCGGCCATGTCATCACTGCCATCCAGATGCGGATCGTAGGCGAGGCCTTTCCAGCCAACGGTGGTGCGCGGCTTTTCGACGTAGGCGCGCATGACCAGCAACATCTCATCGCTGACGTCGTCAGCGAGGCGTGCGAGTTTGTCCGCGTATTCAATGGCGGATTGCGGGTCGTGGATCGAACAAGGTCCGACGATCACCAGCAAGCGCTGGTCGTCGCCATCAAGAATGGCCTGCACCGCTTGGCGGTGGGCGGCAACCTGCTGACTCAGGGCGTTGGTCAGAGGCAATTGCTGTTTGAGTTGCAACGAGCTGGGCAGACGCAGGGTCAGTGCTTCGTTGGCAGAATCAAGAGTGGACAGTGGCAAAGCAGAAACGGACGAGTTCATGTTCAGTCTTCCTGGGCAGGCGGCGGGTGCTTCCCGCTCGCACGGCCCTATTGGGGTGTTCGACAGTTGGCCGTATTGGCTACGTGTGTGTGCTTGCCACCTGTAGGTGACCGATCGGAGGCGGCAGGCTGTCCCGAGCGGAGGCTGGTAAATCGCCAGGCGGAAAAACTGTCGTGACGGTAATAAGTGGCGTAGTTCATGTCTTAAATCCTCAAAGTGTCTGGTGTGTTGCTGGAAAATTTGTGCCTGAAAAAACAAAACCCCCGGTCGGGAGGCCGACCGGGGGTTGAGATTTCTCAGGTGGCGACCCGTTTTCATGGGCGCCGTGTAGGGTATCAGGCGCGCTAGTGGCTAAACCAATACCCAAAATAAAAGCTTGCAGGAGCGCAGGCGTCATTCACCCGGGCAGCCGCAACCGAGCGCGAGGCGCTTGCGGTACGTAGCTGAGTTGGGGTGTTGAACATGGTCTGTCTCCGATGAATGCGCCGAGCTTACTAGAGGCCGATACGCATCAGCAATCAGAAAATGCTATCGCGTGCAGATCAGAATGCCTATCGCTTGAGCGCTGCAACAGTTGTGACACACTCAGCGCTTTGCCTGAAACCAAGGATGAAACATGTCAACTCTGACCATCGCTGCTGCTCAATCGGTCTCCATTGCTGGTGACCTCGCCGCGAACATCGCCCGGCACATGGATTTCATCGAATTGGCGGCGCTACACGGTGTCGAGTTACTGGTGTTTCCCGAGTTGTCGCTGACCGGCTATGAGGGCGAAGTGGCGGCGGCATTGGCCATCGATCCGCAAGACGCCGTGCTTCAACCGTTAAGAAGGCTGGCGCACAAGCGCGGCATCACGGCTGTCGTCGGCATGCCGATTCGTCAGGAGGGCAGTTCGGCAGTATTGATTGGTGCTTTGGTGTTGGGCGCCGACGGTACGCTTGATGTGTACAGCAAACAGCACCTGCATGCAGGTGAAGAGCTTATTTATGCGGTCGGGAAGGGTGGTGCGACACTGCAAATCGGCGTGGACACAGTGGCCCTGGCAGTCTGTGCAGATTTTTCGCACGCCAGCCATGCTGCCGCTGCTGCCGAGTTGGGCGCTGGTGTGTACGCGGCGGGCGTATTGATCGGCGAGAGCGGTTATGAGCCTGACACCGCGTTGCTGCAGGGTTATGCCCGGCAACACGCGATGGTGGTGTTGATGGCCAACCATGGCGGTCTCACCGGTGGCTGGCAATCGGCCGGGCGCAGCGCGGTGTGGTCTGAAGAGGGTGCGTTGATCATTGCCGCCCCCGGTGCTGGCGATGAGTTGGTGATCGCTCGTCGTGATGCCGGCGCGTGGCAGGGGCAGGTCGTCAGCCTCGCGGGGGATAAATGACCTTTCAAATGCGCCGGGCCACACAGGATGACCTGGCATTTGTGCGAACTTTGACCTGCCAGAACATGCTGAGCTATTACATTCATTACGAGTTGTTGTGGCAGGATGAGGCGTTCGACGTTGCCTGGGCCGGACGTGAGAACTGGTTGATGATCGGTGATGAGGCGGCGTTGGGGTTTTTCAGCCTCAGTCGCGATGCGCGGGCGCTGTATATCCGCGAATTGCAGGTGGCGCAGGCGTTTCAGGGGCAGGGCGCGGGTTCCTGGGCGATTGATCAGGTTATTGCCATGGCTCGCTGCGACGGCAACCCTGCAGTGCGTCTAACGGTATTCAAAAATAATCTGGCGAAAAACTTGTATCTGAGAAAAGGCTTCGTCGTGCAGGGCGAGGACGAGTGTTTCCTGAGGATGCAGCTCGATATCAGTACATCTGTGCTCTGAAACCCACGGCCTGCAAGCCCTCAATGATGAATTGAAACTTTTTAAATGCTGCTTGCCGCTAGGTCTGTCTGGCAGTTTTTGCTAAGGTGTCCGGCATCCCAATAAGACCATATCGCGAGGTGTCTGCTTGATTAGGGGGCTAGTGGTCGATGACCATGATCTCGTTCGTACAGGCATTACACGGATGCTGGCCGATATCGATGGCTTGCAGGTGGTGGGGCAGGCCGAGTCAGGTGAAGAGTCCCTGATCAAGGCGCGAGAATTGAAACCGGACGTGGTCCTGATGGACGTCAAGATGCCCGGCATCGGCGGCCTGGAAGCCACGCGCAAAATGTTGCGCAGTCACCCGGACATCAAGGTGGTTGCCGTTACCGTGTGTGAAGAAGATCCTTTCCCTACACGGTTGTTGCAGGCTGGCGCCGCAGGTTACCTGACCAAGGGCGCAGGATTGCCGGAAATGGTTCAGGCCATTCGCCTGGTATTCGCCGGCCAGCGCTATATCAGCCCGCAGATCGCTCAGCAGTTGGCGATCAAATCCTTCCAGCCGACCAACGATTCGCCGTTCGATGCCTTGTCCGAACGGGAGATCCAGATTGCCTTGATGATTGTTGGCTGTCAGAAGGTACAGATCATTTCCGACAAGTTGTGTCTGTCGCCGAAGACCGTCAACACCTACCGTTATCGCATATTCGAGAAGCTCTCGATCAGCAGCGACGTCGAGTTGACGCTTCTGGCGGTGCGTCACGGCATGGTTGATGCCAGCGCCTGATCATGACTGAAGTATTCGATTCCGGCGCCTTTCTGTCGACCGTCAGCGGGCGCCCCGGCGTCTATCGTATGTTCGATAGCGACGCGCGCCTGCTGTATGTCGGCAAAGCCAAGAATCTCAAGAAGCGTCTCGCCAGCTATTTTCGCAAGACCGGGCTGGCGCCGAAGACCGCGGCACTCGTCGGGCGTATCGCTCAGGTCGAAACGACCATCACCGCCAACGAAACCGAAGCGCTGTTGCTTGAGCAGACGCTGATCAAGGAATGGCGACCGCCGTACAACATTCTGTTGCGCGACGATAAATCCTACCCTTACGTGTTTCTGTCCGACGGCCAATTCCCGCGTCTGAGTATCCATCGCGGCGCCAAGAAGGCCAAAGGCAAATACTTCGGCCCGTATCCGAGCGCTGGTGCCATTCGTGAAAGCCTGAGTCTGCTGCAAAAAACCTTTTTTGTCCGGCAGTGTGAAGACAGCTATTACAAGAACCGCACCCGCCCATGCCTGCAATATCAGATCAAGCGCTGCAAGGCCCCTTGTGTCGGGCTGGTCGAGCCTGAGGTGTATGCCGAGGATGTGCGTCACTCGGTGATGTTCCTTGAAGGGCGCAGTCATGCACTGACCAACGAGCTTTCAACGGCAATGGAAGAGGCGGCGATCAACCTTGAGTTCGAGCGCGCCGCTGAATTGCGTGACCAGATCGCACTGCTGCGCCGGGTGCAGGATCAACAGAGCATGGAAGGCGGCACCGGCGATATCGACGTCATCGCGGCGTTCGTTAACCCGGGCGGCGCCTGCGTTCATTTGATCAGCGTGCGCGGCGGACGCGTGCTGGGCAGCAAGAACTTCTTCCCGCAAGTGGGTATAGAAGAGGACGTCTCGGAAGTCATGGCGGCGTTTCTCGGCCAATACTTCATCAGCAGTCCGGAGCGCGACCTGCCAAGCGAGTTGATCGTCAACGTTGTCCACGAAGATTTCCCGACGCTGATCGAAGCGATTCACGGGTTGCGTGGCCGCGAGCTGGCGATCAGTCACCGGGTTCGCGGTACACGAGCGCGCTGGCAACAATTGGCTGTGACCAACGCCGAACAGGCACTGGGTGCGCGGCTGGCCAACCGTCAGCACACTGCGGCACGTTTCGAGGCTTTGGCAGAAGTGCTGAACCTGGATGAACCGCCACAGCGCCTTGAATGCTACGACATCAGTCACTCCAGCGGCGAAGCGACTGTCGCGTCCTGCGTGGTGTTCGGCCCGGAAGGGGCGATCAAGTCGGATTACCGTCGCTATAACATCGAAGGTGTAACAGCGGGCGACGATTACGCTGCCATGCATCAGGCCTTGACCCGGCGCTTCAGCAAACTGAAGGACGGCGAGGGCAAGTTGCCGGACATTCTGCTGGTGGACGGCGGCAAGGGCCAGTTGTCGATGGCCCGCGACGTGCTCAACGAACTGGCCGTGCCGGATCTGATCCTGCTCGGCGTGGCAAAGGGGGCGACGCGCAAGGCTGGCTTCGAAACTCTGTATCTGAATGATGCAGCGCACGAGTTCACCTTACGCGGCGACTCGCCGGCACTGCACCTGATTCAGCAGATCCGCGATGAAGCTCACCGTTTTGCAATTACCGGACACCGCGCGCGTCGTGGCAAAACCCGCCGTACGTCAACGCTGGAAGGCGTTGCGGGAGTAGGGCCGACCCGCCGACGCGATTTGTTGAAACATTTTGGTGGATTGCAGGAGCTGACTCGTGCAAGCATCGAAGAGATCGCCAAAGCCCCGGGGATCAGTAAAAAGCTCGCAGAGTCGATTTATGCAAACCTGCATAGCGAGTAGAATGCCCCTTCACCTCGTAGCCAGTTGTGCCGATGAATATCCCTAATCTGATTACCGTTCTACGCGTCCTGCTCATTCCGATCTTCATTTTGCTGTTCTATCTGCCTTACCAATGGAGTTACATGGCCTCCGCCTCGGTGTTTGCCTTCGCGGCAGCAACGGACTGGCTGGATGGTTATCTGGCTCGCCGACTGGAGCAAAGCACGCCGTTCGGAGCGTTTCTCGATCCGGTCGCCGACAAGCTGATGGTCGCCGTCGCACTGGTTCTGCTGGTGCAGGAACACGGCAATCTTTGGCTGACACTGCCAGCCGCTGTCATCATTGGTCGCGAGATCGTCGTTTCGGCCTTGCGTGAATGGATGGCCGAACTCGGCGCCCGTGCACATGTTGCCGTGTCGAACCTGGGCAAATGGAAAACCGCCGCGCAAATGCTCGCGCTGGTGATTCTGCTGGCCAATCCACGCGACTTCAGTTTCTGGGTTGTTCTCGGTTATGCCTTGCTGATGGTCTCCGCCGGCTTGACGCTTTGGTCGATGGTTCAGTACCTGCGCGCCGCCTGGCCGCATCTGAAGACCGATGTTGAAAAGAAATAAAACTTTTTTGAATCAAGGGGTTGACGGAGCTTCTTAATTCTATAGAATGCGCATCACCAAGCGGGAATAGCTCAGTTGGTAGAGCACGACCTTGCCAAGGTCGGGGTCGCGAGTTCGAGTCTCGTTTCCCGCTCCAAGTTAAAACGCGTTTGTTGTTGTGCTACTGATAACAGACGTTTTGAGGCCGAGTAGCAAAATGGTTATGCAGTGGATTGCAAATCCACCTACGCCGGTTCGATTCCGACCTCGGCCTCCACTATAAATAAGCTCCGTAGATCCATGATTTACGGAGCTTTTTTATTTTCAATGCGCTGCAAAATTTAGTCTTGAATTCAGCCATTGCGAACTTGCTTCACCGGGACGTGATGTATATATTTCCCGCTCGGCTGTTCAAGCCTGCATCCTCCCAGGATCGCGACTCAACAGCTGGAAAGTGCAACACCGCGCTACCGCCCGAATGGCGAAACTGGTAGACGCATGGGACTTAAAATCCCCCGCTCGTAAGGGCGTGCCGGTTCGATTCCGGCTTCGGGCACCATCTTAAATCAAGGGTTTGCGAGCGAAAGCTGATGCAAACCCTTGTTTGTTTCTGGTCCGCAATTTTGATGTTGGTCCGCAATTCACTTGGCGGGAGTAACCTTCTTGCCCATGCGATTGCAGATGTACCTCTCGTTCATCTGGATCGAAATTTTGCGCCGTTGAAGCAGGCGCAAATGTGAAGTTTTGAGCCGCTGGCATTTAAATCGGCAGACATTTTTCATGCCTGTCGGTGTGGCTCACTGAGGTCTGGAAGTTACCACTGTAAATGGATTGCCGAATGGGTCCTTTCCTTCGAGCACGATTCGTTGCCGTTCCTGGGTCACGATTTCGTACTCATCTGAACTGCCAGGAACATACTGTTTATTCAGGTCGGGCAGTGAGTAACCGCTCAGTTTCTCCAGAAGTGGAATCGGCATCTCTAGCTCGCCGCTTTTGAAACTCGTGGGTTCAGTGTGTAAGCCTGTCAGTGTAAAGGTCAGGAATTTATTGTCAGCCGTCCAGGTTCCTGACCCCTTTGTAAGCACTACAGCAGAAAACGGCTTGTCGGCAGCGCCACCCGAGAATTTCAGGGTTCCGTTCACGTTGTAGCGCCCGTTACGGAAGTATTCGGTAATACCGTTGAAGGCAACAGACCCGCCCGGGACAGGATGTTGGTAGTTGCTTTCCCAGCGCCCGAGAAAAGCTGGATTGTGTTCTGGGCCTGAGTCATGGAACGCAGCGTAAATTGTCGCGATGCCTGCGATAAGCGTGATTATCCCCCCGGCTCTGACGTAACCCTTACGAGTAAATTGTTTGATCGTTTCTAGCTTCATGTTGTGAGAACTACTCCATTAGTCGTTTTTGGCAGATCGGCATCATTCTACCTAGATCAGTACGCCGCGATTGAGGGTGTCGGCGAAGTAATTCGTATTGTTCACTCACATTCGGAAGCTTCTCGTAGCAACCCCTCAAACCTCAACGCCGCGCCATATGCTGCTGCGGCGCCAAAAACGCATCGTGAAAATAATTCCGAAACGCCTGCATCGCCGGGCTGAACTCCCGCTCCCGATGCCACGCCAAACCCACACTCATCGGCGTCACCTTGTCGGTGATCGTCAGCGTTTCAATACGTTTGCCTTCCAGCGACCACGGGCGATGCACGAGGTCTGACAGGATGGCCACGCCGCTGCCATTGGCGACCATGCTGCGCACCGCTTCCACGGAACTGGTGCGGACCCTCACGTTTGGCTGCTGGCGGGCGTTTTCCCAGTAGCGCATGGCGCTTTGTTCGGCCTCGTCGACGGTCAGCAGGATGAAGGGTTCTTTCGCCACGTCGGCAAGGCTGATGGCCGAGCGTTCGCACAGTGGATGGTGGCTGGGCAGCCATAGCCGGCGTTCGGAGTTGAACAGTGTTTCCGAGACGATGTCCGCATGGGTGAGATTGGCGGTGAGGACCACCGCCATGTCGAATCGACCTTCCAGCAGGCCTTGTTCGATGGCATGGCGTTCCTGTTCGTGGACTTCGATGGTGACGTCGGGGTGCCAGTGTTCCAGGCGCTGCAAATGGTGGGGCAGGAAATATCCGATCACCGTGTAGCTCGCCGCCAGGCGCAGCACGCCACTGGCGCGGATGTCCGGCAACGGACTGTTCAGCGCGTCATCGACGCTGCGCAAAATCACGTAGGCGCGATTGAGAAAGTGCCGGCCGGCATCGGTCAGGCTCATGCCTTGGGCCGAGCGCTGGAACAACAGCGTGCCGAGTATGCCTTCCAGTTCCTTGATCGCCGTGGTCACGGCCGATTGCGAAATATTCAAATGAATCGCCGCTTGGGAAATTTGCCCGATCTCCGCCGTGGCAACGAAATAACGGATTTGGCGCAAGGTCAGGGACATGCAGACTCCGGGCATTGAAGTATCTGTTTTTCAGAAGATAGCCCCTCTGATAATAGATCTTCCCAAGGGGATGGCAGGAATCTAACGTGGCCTGCATGAAGTCACAAGCGTCAGGAGCAAGCGTCATGCAAGCAGTAGATTTCAACTCGGACATGGGTGAAGGCTTCGGCCCATGGACCATCGGCGACGGTGTCGACAACGAGCTGATGGGCTTCATCAGTTCCGCCAACATCGCCACCGGTTTTCACGCCGGCGACCCCGGCTCCATGCGCCGTACCGTAGAGCACGCCAAGCGGCTGGGCGTGGCCATCGGCGCGCATCCAGGGTTTCGTGATCTGGTCGGTTTCGGTCGTCGCCACATCAACGCACCGGCGCAGGAACTGGTCGACGACATGCTTTACCAGTTGGGCGCGTTGCGTGAACTCGCCCGGGTTCAAGGTGTAGCCCTGCAACACATAAAACCCCACGGTGCGCTGTACATGCACCTGGCCCGAGACGAAGAGGCCGCCCGTTTGCTGGTGGAAAACCTGCAGCGTCTGGAACCGGAACTGTTGCTCTATTGCATGCCCGATTCGGTGATCTGGCGCGTTGCAACGGAACTCGGTCAACCGGTGATTCGCGAGTTCTACGCCGACCGCGAATACGACCTCAGCGGCTCCATCGTCTTCACCCGCAATGTGCGCGCCTACGACCCGGCGCAGGTCGCCGCGCGTGTACTGCGCGCCTGTCAGCAAGGCGTTGTGCGTACGGTTGAAGGTGAGGATTTGCCGATCGAGTTCGATTCGATTTGCCTGCACAGCGACACACCGGGCGCACTCGCGCTGGTCGAAGCCACGCGAAAAGCCCTCGATTACGCGGGGATCAACGTCCGCGCACCACGCCCATAACGCTTGGCGCACAGACGCCAGGGTTGTACCCACGATGGATTTTTTGCCTGCCTTTCTACAAATATTCCAAAAAGGAACAGACATGGCCGAACACACTGTAATCACCCCGTTGCCAGGGACCTTCTACCGCAAAGCCACACCGGAATCGGCGAATTACGTCGAGGTGGGCGCGCAAGTCAGCGCCGACACGGTGATCGGCCTGATCGAGGTCATGAAGCAGTTTTCCGAACTGACCGCCGGGATGGCCGGTCGTCTCAGTGCATTCCTGGTAGAAGACGGTGATCCGGTGGAGCCGGGTCAAGTCATCGCAACACTCGACGACGAGTGAGGGCGTGATCATGACTCAAGGCATTCATAAACTGTTGATCGCCAACCGTGGCGAGATCGCGGTGCGGATTATCCGTGCCGCCAAAGCGCTGGGGATTCCCACCGTTGCCGCGTGCAGCGAGGCGGACGTCGACTCGCAAGCGGCGCGCATGGCCGACGAGGTGCATGTTCTCGGCCCGGCTCGTGCTGATAAAAGTTACCTGAACGTCGAGGCGTTGCTCGGCGCCCTGAAATCCACGGGCGCCAACGCGGTGCATCCCGGTTACGGCTTTCTTTCGGAGAACGCTGATTTTGCCGAAGCGGTAGTTGCCGCCGGGGCGATTTTTGTCGGCCCGAGCGCAGAGACGATCCGGCGTATGGGCGATAAAGCCGAAGCCCGCCGCACCGCGCAGGCGGCCGGCGTGCCAGTGGTGCCGGGGTCGCCGGGTGAATTGTTTGACGTTGAATCGGCACTTAAGGCAGCTGAAACCGTTGGCTTCCCGCTATTGATCAAGGCCTCGGCGGGTGGTGGTGGACGCGGTATTCGCCTGGCAGAAAACGCGCAGCAATTAGCAGAAGAATTTCCTCGCTCGCAGCGTGAAGCCCAAGCCGCGTTCGGCAATGGCGCAGTCTATCTGGAGCGGTTTATCAGCCGGGCGCGGCACATTGAAGTGCAGGTTTTGGGTGACGGTGAGCACGCGGTGCATCTGTTTGAGCGCGAGTGTTCACTGCAGCGTCGCCGACAGAAAATCTTCGAAGAGGCGCCGTCGCCGGTCCTCAGCCAACAACAGCGGGAAACCCTCTGCGCCAGTGCCGTGCGCCTGACCGAGTCGTTGGGCTACAAGGGCGCCGGTACTCTCGAATATCTGTATGACGACGCCACCGGCGAGTTCTTCTTTATCGAGATGAACACGCGGATTCAGGTCGAGCACCCGGTCAGCGAGCTGATCACCGGCATCGATCTGGTGCAGGCGATGTTGCGCATCGCCGGCGGCGCGCCGCTGGGTCTCCAGCAGAGTGACATTCGCCTGAATGGCGCGGCCGTGCAAATGCGCCTGAACGCCGAAGACCCGCAGCGCGACTTCTTCCCAAGTCCAGGGCTGGTCGAGGAACTGATCTGGCCGCAAGGCGAGGGCATTCGCGTCGACACTCACCTGTATCAAGGCTACCGCGTGCCGCCTTACTATGACTCGCTGCTGGCCAAGCTGATCGTGCACGGTGCCGATCGGGCCGAAGCGTTGGCCCGGGCGCGGCTCGCGGTCGAGCAAACCACGCTGGGCGGCATGGCCAGCACCTTGGCGCTGCACGGAGAATTGCTCGCGCAACCTTGGCTGCACAGCGCCGATTTTCATACCGGCACCCTGGAAACCTGGCTGGCCGCGCGCCGTAGCGGAGGTGCCGCATGAGTACGCCGATCCGTTACAGCTTTGGTGCCGACGAGCATTTGTTTGCCGAAGTCAGCGACAGCATGTCCCTCGATGCGTTTTTCAAAGGCCTGGCCGTCACGCGCGCGGTGGAACGGCTGGCGCTGGATGGCGTGCTCGATGTGTGCCTGGCCAACGCTTCGTTCCAGATTCGTTTCGACCCGGATCGCATCGCCCCGCACACCTTGCTCGAAGCCGTGAAAGGTGCCGAGGCGCAAGCGGTAGCCGAGCGCACGTTGCACACGCGGATCATCGAGATTCCGGTGCTCTACAACGATCCGTGGACCCATGAAACCCTGATGCGTTTTCGCGACCGGCATCAAGATCCCAGCGCCACGGATCTGGAGTACGCCGCGCGGATCAACGGTCTGGCGGACGTCGACGCCTTCATTGCCGCACACAGCGGAGCACCGTGGTTTGTCTCGATGGTCGGCTTCGTCGCCGGGCTGCCCTTCATGTTCCAGATGGTCGAGCGCGAGCGTCAGTTGCAGGTGCCGAAATACCTGCGGCCACGCACCGATACGCCGAAGCTGACCCTCGGTCATGGCGGTTGCTTTGGCTGCATTTACTCGGTGCGCGGTGCCGGTGGTTATCAGATGTTCGGCGTCACGCCGGCGCCCATTTATGACCCGCAACAGAACCTCGCTTACCTGAAAGAACACATGGTGTTTTTCCGTCCGGGCGACATCGTGCAGTTCAAGCCGATGGACCGTGAAGCCTACGATCACGCCGTGGCTGAAGTGGAGGCAGGGCGCTTTGATCTACGGATTCGCCCGGTGGAGTTTTCGCTGGATGCGTTCCTCGCCGATCCGATCGGATATCCCAAGTCGCTGCAGGAGGTGCTGGCATGATCAAGGTACTCAAACCCGGTCTCGCCACCTCAGTACAGGATCTGGGTCGCGAAGGTTATTACCACTTGGGCATTCCACCTTCCGGGGCGCTTGATCAGTACGCGTTGAGTGCAGCCAATCAACTGGTTGGCAATCCCGCAGGGTTTGCCGCGCTGGAATGCACGCTGCTCGGGCCGGAGCTGGAATTTCAGCAGGACGCGCTGGTGGCGGTGTGCGGCGCGCACATGACGCCGCGGGTCGATGGCGTGGAAATGCACCACGACACGGCCTTCATGGTGAAGGCCGGGCAGGTGCTGCGTTTTGATTTCCCCAAGGCTGGCGCGCGGACTTATCTGGCGGTGGCGGGAGGAGTTGATGTGCCGCTGGTGCTCGGCAGTCGTTCAACCTACGCGCTGGGTGCACTCGGCGGTTTTCAAGGCCGGCGGCTGGTGGCGGGCGATGAATTGCCGATCGGCACGGCCACTGGCAAAGGTCGCGTTGGCGCCAGTTTGCCGATGGCGCTGCGGCAATCGCTGGGCGGTGAAATTACCCTGCGGGTGGTACCGGGCCTGTATTACGAGCGCCTGAGCGAAGCGGCGGCAAAAAGCTTTTTCGCCGAGCCGTGGACGGTCGGTTCGGAAGCCGACCGCATCGGCTATCGCTTCAAGGGCGGCAGCGCACTGACTTTTCAGCCGCGCGAACAGCCTTTCGGTGCCGGTTCCGATCCCTCGAACATCGTCGACAGTTGCTACCCGATCGGTTCGATCCAGGTGCCGGCCGGGCTCGAACCCATCGTCCTGCACCGCGATGCGGTGTCCGGTGGTGGCTACGCGATGATCGGCACAGTGATCAGCGCCGACCTCGATTTGATCGGCCAGATGCAACCCAACCAGAAGGCCCGCTTTGTCGCGGTGACCCTCGAAGAGGCGCTGGAAGCGCGACGTTCCTACAAGAAAAAACTCAGCTGCCTGAGCAAGCTGTTCCCTTCCTGATTCTGCCCGCCGCATCGCGCGGGCCATGCCAAACGGCGAGCCAACGCCGCACTTCGGTGCGGTGACGGCTGCCCGCGCTTCAACCTCTGACTGGTTCTGGAGTTCACGCATATGGCCGCTTTATCGCAATCGAGTCAAACCGGACAAGACCCGGCGCAGCATCCCGTACCCGCGCAAGCACGCATGGGCCGACTGTCGCTGACCATGGCCTGGTGGGCGGTGTGCAGTGCGATGTTCTACATCGTTGTCGGCGCTTCGCTGGCGTTGTCGTTCGGTGCGCGCAATGCGCTGATCGGCATGGTTCTGTCGGTGATCAGCTACGGCCTGGTCAACAGTGTGCTCAGTCGTTTCGCGATCCGCAGCGGCTTGTCGGTAGCGTTGTTTTCGCGACTGTTGTTTGGCCGCACGGGTGCGTGTCTGGCGACGTTGATCTTCTTTTCCACGGCGATCTATTACGCCGTGTTCGAAGGTTCGGTGATCGCCGTGGCGCTGCATCATCTGTATCCGCGGTTGGTCTATCCATTGGCCGCACTGGCGGTGGTGTTGTACAGCGTGCCGATGATCCTCGGCAGCGTGCAGCACTGGCTGGACAAGCTCAACGGCGTGTTGCTGCCGGTCTACCTCGGCGGTTTGCTGGTGGCGGTGGGGCTGTCGGTCAGTCGTTATGGCTACCAGCCGCAGTGGCTGGATTTCGGCCCGCAAACGCCTGACGCATTCGGCTGGTGGCATTGCTTTGTCGCCTATATGGGCGTCTGGGTGCTGATGCTGTTCACCTTCGATTACGCCCGTTTCGGCAAGGCTGAAGACGCTGAGTATCACGGCCGCTGGAACTTCGGCATGCCGTTCTACGCGGTGACGTTTCTGCTCAACGGCGCGGCGGGCATCTATCTGGTCAGCAGCATTCCCCACGAAGGTGCGTTGAACGAGGTGTCGGTGGTGATGGCGATCCTGCAGTTGATGGGCTTGTGGGGACTGCTGTTTGTCTGGGCGACACAAACCCGGATCAACACCGCCAATTACTACCTGGCGACGTTGAACATGCAGGCGTTCTTCGGGCGTTTTGGTGTGCGCGGTTCGTACTTGCTCTGGGCGCTGGTAGTCGGGGTAATCGTGTACGGCTTGATGCTTGCGGACGTGTTCGCCTACTTGCTCAAGGCGCTGGCCTATCAGGGGATTTTCGTCGTCGCCTGGGTCGGTGTGGCGCTGGCGCAGATTCTCTACGGACGCAACGACGTTACAACGCTCGATGAGGTGACGGCATTCAATCCGGCAGGTTTGAGCGCATGGTTTGGCGCTACGGCGCTGGGGCTTGCGTTGATGTTTGCCGGGGCCGGGCTGAGCAGTTTTTCTGCGCCGTCGACGGTGTTGGTCGCGTTTGCGTTACAAGCTGGGCTGTCCCGCCGCGGTCTGGCGCCAAGGATTGCGGTGTAAGCGGCTAATATTGCGCACCGACGGTACGCGGGTTGTTGGCGAATAAAAAAGGGTCGAAAAAAGCGACCCTTTTTTGTACGTTAAACGAAGCGTTGTTGAGCAAAGCCACGCGGTAAACGCTGGCGGCCGCCCATCGCAGAGAGGCGTTCCTGCCACTCGGTGCGCCAGTTCACCAGGCTATGGTTGGTTTTGGGCTGGCGCGACGCTCGGCGTGCGGCGTTGCGTTGATCCTTGCGGGCTTGTTTATACGCATCGGTATTGCGGCAGCTGCGGCACTTGACGCGGTTCAGTTCGCGGCTCGCCGTGAGATGTTGGCCCTTGTGACCACAGGCCAGATGTCCTTCAACACTGAAATGAATAACCATCAGACGCCTCCTTCGTGACGTGTATCTTTTTCGACCACGCACGACAGCAGGCGTTCAGCAAAATGAACCACCGGTAGAACACCCGCAAGCGACTCTGGTGCGTACAGCGCTTACCTGAACCGTGGCAGCGGCCGGTCGGCAGGCCTGAGCGTCGACAGCGTGTTGCGGATCAATGGCGCGTCTTTCTCGATGTCGTTCAGACGATCACGGATGCGCAGGGCGGTCGGGTGCCCGCCTTGGTGATCGACCCAGTCGGCGATCTCTTTGCAAGCGGCCGCGAGGCGCGCCTGCCGGGCGTCGAGCAGGGTGAGGAGGGTGGTGATGGACTCTTTTTCGGACATGGAACACCTCCGTTTTTCATGAAACCTGAGCTGCAGCAAAAAGCCCGCGAGTCGCGAGCCTTGTGCCGTTGGGGTGCTGCTCCGTCAGCTGGTTTCAGTATAGACCCGCTTTTGCACGGCATCAGCCGGAGGACTGGCGGGCCGGTAGTGGCGAACTGGCTGCGTTGAGGCGTTGGCATTCGCGCCGGGCATCCTCTTGCGCGTCATAGCCGTCGCCGATGAAACCGCCGGTACGCGTATCGCAGATGCGGAACCAGCTGTGGGCTTCGGCAGGATCATGCTGGCTTTCTCCGGCGCGTCGACCGTGAATGATGATCTTGTTGCAACGCTTCACGACGAAAATGTCTTCCATGGCGTCACCGCAGCTGATTCGTGTCACATCAACTATAGAAGGCCGCGGCAATCGTGCAAAAAATACCCGGCTCAGCTCGTCGGTTGCCACTGCCAGCCAGTCGGGTGCCAGCTCAGGACATGGCTGGGATTCAACGCCTTGAGAAATACCCTGTCGTGGGAAACCGCGACAATTGCTCCGGGAAAAGTCTGCAAGGCGTGTTCGAAAGCTTCCACCGATTTCAGGTCAAGGTGATTGCTCGGCTCATCGAGCAAGAGCAATTGCGCCGGTACCTGGCGCCACAACGCCAGGGCGAGCGCGGCTTTCAAGCGTTCGCCGCCACTCAGTGACGAGCAGGGCAGGGTCACCCGCCGGGCATCCAGTTGCAGATGGGCCAGGTAGCTGCGCAAGGTGCCTTCGTCCAACGGTGATCGCTGCGCCTGCAACTGTTCGACAATTGCAGTTCGTTCATCGAGCAGGCGCAATTGCTGATCGAGAAAAGCCAAAGGCACGTGGGTGGCGCATTCACCGCTCGCCGGGCGCAGTTCTCCAGCGAGCATCCGCAACAGGGTCGATTTGCCGCAACCGTTTGGCCCGCTGACGGCAATGCGCATCGGCCCATGAATGGCAAGATTCAGGCGGGATGTCGGCGCATCGCCAGGCAACCATGGCAGACAGGCATCGATCAACGTGCAGACCTGGCGGGTACTCGGCACCACGCTTCCCGGCAGGTTGATCAGCACGCCATCCTCAGGCAGTACTTTCGCGTAGGCCTCACGGACGCGCGCGTCCAGATCAGATTTGCGCGCCTGATGGCCGACTTTCACCTGCCCCATGATTTCTTTCGCGGCGGCTTTCAGCGCCGCTCGTTCGAAGCCGGAGACGTTTGCAGTTTCGGCGTTACGGCGACTGCCGGCAGCGTGGCGCTGGATCGTGTCGTGCTCGCGTTGCAGCCGTGCTCGCTCGCGCTGGCGCTCGTTGCGCGCCTGGTCGAGATGAGCCTGCGCCGCCGCTTGGTGGATTCGACGCTGCTCGACGAATTGCGCATAACTGCCGCTGAAAACGTTCGCGCCCAACGGCGTGAGTTCGACGATGCGCTGCATCTGTTCAAGCAACTGTCGATCATGGCTGACGACAATCAAGCCGCCGCGCCAGTGTTCAAGGCTGCGCATCAGCCATTCGCGACCGCTGCTGTCGAGGTGATTGCTCGGCTCATCCAGCACCAGCAATTGCGCGTCGCTCAACAACGCAGCGATCAGGGCGATTTTCGCCTGTTGACCGCCGCTTAGATGCTCGGCCAGATCGTTGGCGGCAATCTCGCGGAGGCCGGCGTCGTCGAGGCTTTGGCGCAAGCGATCCGGCAGATCCCAGCGCTCGCCGACAAGGTCAAAATCCTCGGCCGAGGCGCTGCCCTGATTGAGCCTGTGCAGCGCCGCCAGCACTGTGGCGGTGCCAGTCGCCTCGGCAACGGTTTGCCCGGCCGTGGCGATGAATGATTGCGCGACGTAATGCACGGTTGCACAGCGGGTGATCGTGCCGGTGGTAGGCTGCAAATGTCCGGCAATCAGGCGCGCGAGCACGCTTTTGCCGACACCGGTGCGGCCGACGATAGCGGTCGGCAAATGATCGAACTTTAGATTCAGGGCGTCGAAAATCGTCTCGCCATTGGCGAAATGAAAGCTCGATTGATTCAGGGAGACGAGTGCGGGCGTACGCGAGACGTGAGTCATCGGCACCTCCAGAAAAATGTCGTGAAAACCGACAAGCGCCAGAAACGGCGTGTCGCGAAGGCATTTTTAGAAGGCCGGGTTGTTCACTTCTGCGGTCGTCCTGAGAGGAGAAAGGTGGCTAGCCTAGTTCACGCTGAAACGATGATCAAGGTGCGTCGGTCATTTCGCTCATCTGTTCGAGGAACATCGCCAGCGCCACTTCCTCGGCACGCAGCCCTTTGCGCACGCGGGGTCGCGGCAGTTCGGCGAGGGCACCGAGCATGAATTTTTCCACCACGGCAGGGTGGATATAGCACTTGCGGCACACTGCCGGCGTGTTGCCCAACTGCTTGGCCACGCCTTTGACCGTCTCGACGACATGGCGCTTGGCTTCGGTTTCGGTTTCGTGGGTCAGTTGGCGCAGCACCGCCAAGGCCAGCGCGCTGCCGGCCCAGGTGCGGTAGTCCTTGGCGGTAAAGTCGGCGCCGGTCAGGGTTTGCAGGTAGGTGTTGACGTCGGAAGAGCTGACCGTGTGCCGCTCACCGTTTTCATCCAGGTACTGGAACAGGTTCTGCCCGGGAATTTCCAGGCAACGCTTGATGATGCGCGCCAGGCGTCGATCTTTGATGGTGATCTGGTGTTCGATGCCGCTCTTGCCCCGAAACTGGAACAGAATCGCGCTGCCGTTGATCTCGACATGGCGGCTGCGCAACGTGGTCAGGCCGTAGGAGCGATTGTCGCGGGCGTACTGCGTGTTACCGACCCGGATCAACGTCGCGTCGAGCAACGTGATCACCGTGGCCATGACCTTGTCCCGGCTGAAACCGGGTGCGGCCAAGAGTGCTTCCAGCTGTTTGCGCAGTTTCGGCAACGCCAGGCCAAATTCACGCAGGCGCGAATACTTGTCGGCATCGCGTACTTCGCGCCAGCGCGAGTGATAGCGATATTGCTTGCGACCGCGGGCGTCGCGGCCGGTGGCTTGCAGGTGACCGCGCGGGTCGGGGCAGATCCACACGTCGGTGTAGGCCGGCGGCACGGCGAGGGCGTTGATGCGTTTGATTTCATCGGGATCGCTGATGCGCTGGCCCGACGGCTCGAAATAGCTGAACTTGCCGCGCAGCTTCTTGCGGGTAATCCCCGGCTGGGTGTCGTCGACGTAATGCAGGTCGGATGGCAGTGCGTCAGTCAGCGCAGTGTCGGGCATGGCGGCTTCCTTCGGTGGCGCGGCGGTCTGTAAAACGATTGACCGCACGCCGTTGCCGTCGTGCCGAATGATTCAGGCGAGGACCGCGACTGCCTTGATCTGCGCCCAAAGCCGCTGCCCTGGATGCACGCCCAACTGATCCCGCGAGAACCGCGTGATCCGCGCCAGCAACGGTGTGCCGGCAGCGTCGAGACGGATCAGCACATGCGCAGCGTTGTCCGCTGCCTGCTCGCTGACCACCGTCACCGGCAGTCGATTGAGGATGCTGCTGAACTCATTGTTTTGCAGGGTCAGGCTGATGTCGCGTGCGTGCACCTTGCAGCGCAAGGCCTGACCCACCGCCATCGGTGCGTGCGTCACACGAATGGCAATTTCGGTGGCCGGCAGTTGCAGGCTGAGCAATTGATACTCGGTATCGTAGTCGCTGACCTGACCTTCAATGATCACCCCGGCGTCGTCGCCCAGCGCCATTGGCAAGTCGAGGCGCGCCAGGGTTTCGCCGATCGGTCCGCTGGCCAAGGCTTTGCCGTCGCTAAGCAGCACCAGGTGATCGGCAAGCCGTGCGACTTCGTCTTGCGCATGGCTGACGTACAACACCGGAATATCCAGTTCGTCATGCAGGCGTTGCAGGTATGGCAGGATTTCGTTTTTACGCTGGCTGTCGAGCGCGGCCAGCGGTTCATCCATCAGCAGCAGTTTCGGGCTGGTCAACAAGGCGCGGGCGATGCCGACCCGTTGGCGTTCACCACCGGAAAGGTGTTGCGGATGACGCTCCAGCAAATGGCCGATACCAAGCAGTTCGGTGGCTTGCGCCATGTCGACGCGGCGTTGCGACTTGGCGATACGCTTCAGACCGAATTGCAGATTGGCCAGCACTGACAGGTGCGGAAACAGGCTGGCTTCCTGAAACACGTAACCGAGCGCGCGTTTGTGCGGCGGGACAAAAATGCCGTTGTCGCTGTCCTGCCAGATTTCATCGTTGATCTGCACGAAGCCTTGTTCGGCACGTTCCAGCCCGGCGATGCAGCGCAGGCAAGTGGTTTTGCCCGAGCCGGAATGGCCGAACAACGCGCTGACTCCGCGACCCGGCAGATGTAGATCGATGTCGAGGCTGAAGCCTGAATAGGCGAGTTGCAAACGTGCATCAATCATCGATCAGCTCCAGCCTGCGCGGGTTTTGCGGCTGGAGTACAACGCCAGCAATACGAGGAACGAGAACACTAGCATCGCCCCGGCCAGCCAATGGGCCTGGGCGTATTCCATCGCTTCGACGTGGTCATAGATCTGCACCGAGACCACGCGGGTCTTGTCGGGAATGTTGCCGCCGATCATCAGTACCACGCCGAATTCACCGACGGTATGCGCGAATCCGAGGATCGCCGCGGTGACAAAACCGGGGCGCGCCAAAGGCAGAATCACGCTGAAAAAAGTGTCCCAGGGATTGGCGCGCAATGTTGCGGCCACTTCCAGTGGGCGGGTGCCGATTGCCGAGAACGCGTTTTGCAACGGTTGCACCACGAACGGCATGGAATAGATCACCGAACCGATCACCAGGCCGGTGAAACTGAAAGTCAGAGTGCCCAGCCCCAGCCATTGGGTGAATTGGCCGAGAAAACCGTGCGGGCCCATCATCAGCAACAGATAGAAACCAATGACGGTGGGAGGCAGCACGAGGGGCAGGGCGACGATCGCCCCGATCGGGCCGCGCAACCACGAACGGCTGCGCGACAACCACAGGGCAATCGGAGTGCCGACAACCAGCAGGATTGCGGTGGTCAGGGACGCCAGTTTCAGGGTCAGCCAGATCGCCGCGAAATCGGCACTCGTCAGCGACATTTAGAGCTGGTAGCCGTAGGACTTGATCACCGCAGCGGCTTTCGGGCCTTTGAGGTATTCAACCAGCGCTTTGGCGGCGGCGTTGTCCTTGCCTTTGTTGAGAATCACGGCGTCCTGTTTGATCGGGTCGTGCATGCTGGCAGGCACGATCCACGCCGAACCGCTGGTGACTTTGCCGTCCTTGTAAATCTGCGACAGCGCTACGAAGCCGAGTTCGGCGTTGCCGGTGGAAACGAACTGGTAGGCCTGAGTGATGTTCTGGCCTTCAACGATCTTGGCTTTGGTCGCTTCGGTCAGTTTGAGTTTTTCCAGCACCTGGGTGGCGGCCAGGCCATATGGCGCGGCTTTCGGGTTGGCGATGGACAGATGCTGGTATTCGTTCTTTTTCAGAACCTCGCCCTTGGCGTCGACATAACCTTCTTTTGCCGACCACAGTGCCAGGGTGCCGATGGCGTAGGTGAAGCGCGAGCCCTTAACGGTGTCGCCTTCTTTTTCGAGTTTTTCCGGGGTCGTGTCGTCAGCCGAGAGGAACACTTCGAACGGTGCGCCGTTCTTGATTTGGGTATAGAACTGACCAGTAGCGCCATAGGCTGCAACCAGTTTGTGCCCGGTGTCTTTTTCGAAATCGGCAGCGATCGCCTGGATCGGTGCAGTGAAGTTGGCGGCTACCGCTACCTGGACTTCATCTGCCTGGGCAGCGCCAATGGCGAAGGTCGCCAGCAAAGCGGCCAGGCAGGTAGGGGCAAAACGTGAGGCACGAATGGTCATGTAACAGCTCCGTTGTTGGCGTGTGCACTGGGCAGTTATTGTTGGAGGTGGACTGCGCCGATGCGAGGGGTGAATTCGCTATATAGCGAAATATATAGCGAAATGCCGCCAAACGGGAAGTACTGGTTCAAACAGGGGTGAGCGCCGCTGGACAGCGGCGCCGACTCAAGCCCGTCGCTACTTGAGTTTCGCCAAAGCCCCATCCGCCAATTGCCGGGTCAATTCAGCGCTGCCGAGCTCTTTGCCTAGCGTGAATGCCTGCCCGGCCCAGAGGTTGGCAAACTCTGCCTCACGCTTGGCTCGCAGCGGCATTAACGCACCACCGGCCAACGGAAATGCCGGGGCTTTCGACGACATCGGCCCCAGCTCACGCATAGCGCGGTTGAGAATACCCCGTGCCGGGCGTCCGGTGAAAATATTGGTGATCGCGGTTTCACTTTCCTTGGCGGTGCGCAATGCCTGGTGATGTGCGGCGCTGACTTTCGCCTCCGGTGTAAACAAGTAGGCGGTGCCGACCTGTACCGCCGCCGCGCCAAGCATCAACGCTGCGGCAACCCCCCGCGAATCGCCAATTGCGCCGGCAGCAATCACCGGCACGCTCACCGCATCGACAATCTGGGGCACCAGCGCAAACGTTCCGACCTGGCTGCTCAAGTCTTCGCTGAGAAACATCCCGCGATGGCCACCCGCTTCATAACCCATGGCGATGATCGCGTCGCAGCCGTTGTTTTCCAGCCAGATGGCTTCATCGACCGTGGTCGCAGACGAGAGGATCTTTGCCCCGGTGGCCTTGACCCGATTGAGCAGGGACTTTTCCGGTAGACCAAAATGGAAGCTCACCACCTCAGGACGAAACTCTTCCAGCACTTCACACGCAGCCGCATCGAACGGCGCCCGATTGGACACTGGTGTCGGTGCATCGAAATCGGCGCCCAGTTCGCGGTAATACGGCTCCAGCAAATTTTTCCACGCCTGTGCGCGTTGCTCATCGGCGGCCGGAGGCTGGTGGCAGAAGAAATTGACGTTGAACGGTTTGTCGGTGTGCTGACGAATGGTTTTCAGCTCTTCGCGCAATTGCTCGATGCTCAGCATGGCGGCCGGCATCGAACCGAGGCCCCCGGCATTGCACACGGCTATCACCATGGACGAGTTCGTCGCCCCGGCCATCGGGCCCTGGATGATCGGCAATTGAATGCCAAGCAGATCAAGAATGCGGGTGTCTGGCCATTGGCTCATTACAGCGGTTCTCCGAACAACGAAACGGAGGCAGTTTTTTAACAGCAAAACCGTCTCCGCAGCCAGTCTGAAATTCAGAACAGCCTGTGCAGTTTTTCAGCGTCGATGGAATCCACCACCGCCGCCCCCGAACGAATGGTTCATGAATTGCGACGAGTTATGAAAGTTGTTGGTGCGCTGATTGCCAACGTTGCGCGCGGCGGATTCGCGATTGAGGTTTTGCAGTTGTGCGTTGTTGTTGATCGGCGCCGTGCGCGTAGCGTTGCCGCCGACCATTGATTGCCAGCCACTGTCGGTGCGTTTGTAGACGTTGCCATCGTGGCCGGCGTAGACGTTGTCGCCAACGTGCGCGGCGCCACCGTTGCGCCCGTGAATGCCGCCGAACTGCGTGGTATTGCCGGTGTTGGGGTTATACACGGCGCCGCGATTGGCCGTGACCTGGCTGCCATTGCGGGTATTGCCGGCAGTGACCCGCCCGCCGGCAATGGCGCCACCGTTGGGGCCGACCACTTCGCCACTGCGCCCGGCGGCGTAGTTGCCGTTGTAGACATTGTGTACAGCGCCGCGTTGGCCGGCGGCGGCAACGCCGGTGCGAGAGTTATAGGACGAACCGACCTGGCCGGCCCAGCGATTGCCGGTCCAGGCGTTGTACCCGGCGCCAGAGCGGCTGACGGTCGCCCGATCGCCCCATTGATGATAGATATTGCCGGTCGTCCCGGCCCAGCCGCCGGGCCCCCACGCCACTGCGCCGCCGTGATAACCGTACGCGGCGCCGCCCCAGGCCAGTGGCGCCGGATACAAGTGCGGCCCCCAGGCGTAGCCCCAGCCGTAATTGCCCCACCACGGGTACGCGCCCCAGCCCCAGCCCATCGCGACAGTGCTGCCGCCCCAGCTCCAGCCGAAGCCGAAACCGAAGGTCCAGCCGGTCCAGGGTGTGTAACGGATGGCGACACCAAAACCGTAGGTGACTGGCGGGCCGTACCAGACACTGCCGACCCACGGCGTATACGGATAACCGGTGCCGTAGACCACGACGCCGGTCGCCGGATCGAGGTTCGAGCCCTGATAACCCGGGGTGTAACCGACAACCACGGTATCGCCGCTGGACTCATAGACTTTGACGTAAGTGAGGTAATGCATGGGCGAGCTCGGCGGAATCGAATAGATCACCGCCGGTACCGAGCTGGCCACGGCCCAAGGGCCATTCACTGTTGTCGCGCTGAACCAGATACCGTTCTCTACCGCCCACCAACTGTTGTTGTCGACCCGGATTATCGGCGTAGCGCTGTTGACCACATACTGCAGCGGCGTGCTGTCGATCGCCTTGAGTTGCGGTTCGCCGTCGAACTGCGGCGCGGTCATTTTGACCGCGCTTTTCTTGATCGCCGAGGTCTGCGGAATGCTCGCGGCAATCGCCGCTTCCTTGGCTTGCGGGGTGCCTGCCACGGACGCCTTGACGTTCTCTTTCGGGCTGTCATCGGGGATGTTGGCAAAATCTGCCGGCAATTTGTCCGCCGGGGTAAACGTCCACGGGCCGCTCATGTCGCTGGCGCGAAACCATCGACCGGAAATCAGCACATAGCTGTTCTGGTCGCCAATTTCCTTGAAGATGTGCCCGGTGGTATTGCTCACGTACAACAGGCCCGTGCCTTGAATCGGCGACCACTGCGGCGCGCCATCGGTGACCAACAACTCGGTGGGCGTGGTGGCGACAACGATCTTTGGTTGTGGCGGCTTGGCGAGGCTGGGGATCTTGTCTTTCGGATCACTCTGCCCGGTCAGCAGATCCACTTGCCGGCTCTTGATCGCGGCCTGTTTGGCCTTCTCCAGATCGGCCGGTGGCGAAGCCAGGCGCGTGTAATCGCCGTTCAACTGGTCAGCGACCATCCAGCCATCGAAGACGTGCAGGTAGTGCTTACCGTGTTCATCCTTCAGCAACAACGGGCGAGTATTGATCACGCGTTGCAGCGTGGTGCCGTCGACGGGGCGGTATGCGGCGTCGCCATCGATATAGACGAGCAGTGCCGGAATCTCGGAACTGAAGATCGTCGGCGGCGTGTTTTCGAGTGGCGCGCTGTCGGCTTTCTGTTCGGCCGAGAGTACGCCGACAGCGGCTTCCAGCTGATCGAGCGAAATGGTTTTCTTGCGGCTTTCGGCATCTTTTTGCAGCGCTGCGAGCCAGGCGTTGGCCTGACTGGCATCGGCGGGGAAATCCGCTTTGATGATCTTGTATTGATCGAGCGCAACCCAGCGTGTGGCTTTGTCGACCAGGGTGTGGGCGCTGAACTGGACGATGCCGTAAGTGGACTTGCCATCGGCACCGGTGGCTTCAACGGCCGCGCGGGCATTGAGGGTGTATCCATCCCAGCTGTCGAGTTGTGGTTGATACACCGTCAATTTGGCCTTGCCGCTGGTGATGACTTGCGGCCACGACGGCGCCGCCGGGGCCGTTTGCGCTGGCGTAGCGTCGGCGGCTGCGCACACCTTGCCAAACGCCAGCAGACACAGGATCAACATCACAAACAACGAACGCGGGTAAGACATCGTCAGCTCCATCGACAGGCCGATTTCAAAAGGAATAACGGCGAAAGTACGACCGTCGAAAAAGCATAGCCGCCCGCCATGGAAATACCCGGCGGATTGCTGGATTGGCGGAAAGTCGAGTGTGGCAACGTGTTGCGATGTGGTATTTCAAGGGACGAAATCTTCAAACCAGCCAAGTGAGGCCGTCATGTTCAACGCCATATTGATCGACAAAGACGACAGCGGTTACCGCGCCAGCCTGCAGCAGATCAACGAAGACCAATTGCCCGCAGGCGATGTCACCGTGCGGGTTGCCTACAGCACGCTGAACTTCAAGGATGGCCTGGCAATTACCGGCAGCAGCCCGGTGGTGCGCAAGTTTCCGATGGTGCCGGGGATCGATCTGGCGGGCACTGTCGAGGTCAGCTCGCACCCGGACTACAAGGTCGGTGATCAGGTGTTGCTCAATGGTTGGGGCGTGGGTGAAAACCATTGGGGGGGGCTGGCGCAAAAGGCTCGGCTCAACGGCGACTGGCTGATTCCATTGCCCAAAGTCTTTACGGCGGCGCAAGCCATGGCGATCGGTACGGCGGGCTACACGGCAATGCTGTGCATCCTCGCGCTGGAGCGCAACGGGGTGACGCCGGATCAGGGCGAAGTGCTGGTGACAGGCGCCAACGGCGGTGTCGGCAGTTTTGCCATCGCCTTGCTGAGCAAGCTTGGTTATCGCGTGGTCGCGTCCACGGGGCGGGTCTCCGAGCATGAATATCTGCAACAGTTGGGCGCTGTCGAAATCATCGATCGCGCGACGTTGTCCGAGCCGGGCAAGCCTCTGGCCAAAGAACGTTGGGCAGCGGTCGTCGATTCGGTCGGCAGTCACACGCTGGCGAATGCCTGCGCCAGCACCCGCTCGGAAGGCACGGTCGCAGCCTGTGGCCTGGCTCAGGGCATGGACTTTCCCGCGTCGGTGGCGCCGTTCATTTTGCGCGGTGTGACGCTGGCCGGGATCAACAGCGTGACCCAGCCCAAGGCGCGCCGTTTAGAGGCCTGGGATCGTCTGGCCAAGG
Source organism: Pseudomonas helmanticensis (assembly GCF_900182985.1). Taxonomy (NCBI): domain Bacteria; kingdom Pseudomonadati; phylum Pseudomonadota; class Gammaproteobacteria; order Pseudomonadales; family Pseudomonadaceae; genus Pseudomonas; species Pseudomonas helmanticensis. The sequence continues at coordinate 1,034,215 of NZ_FXUY01000001.1, forward strand.
ATCTGGACTTCTCGTTACTGGCATTGATCAGTGACGAAATCGGCTTGAGCGAAGCCATCGAGGCGGCGCCAAAACTACTCGCCGGGAAGCTGCGGGGCAGGGTTGTGGTCGACGTCAATCGCTGACAGAGTAGGCGCCATTGCGGCGCTTACCCGCTGCACTTCAATTGACAGGGAGTGGCATTTTCGATGGATTTGAAACGACAGCAGATCGACTCGTTCACGGTTTCAGGCTTGCGTGTCCGCACCGGCAATGCTGCAGAGCATGTGGCCGAGACAGCAAAAATCGGTCCGATGTGGGGCGAGTTTTTCGCTCGCGGACTGGCTGACGACATGCCCGCCAAGCAAGTGAACTCTCCGGTCTACGGCGTGTACTCAGCTTACGAATCGGATGCTTCGGGTCAGTTCGACGTGACCGCCGGCGTTGCTGTCACTCAGCCTGCTGAAGGTTTCGATGCTGTGGTGGTTGAAGCTGGCGATTATCTGGTGTTCGAAGCACAGGGACCGTTGCCCGACGCGGTGATTGCGACCTGGGGGAAAATCTGGACGTTCTTCGAAGCCAATCCGCAGATTGAACGGCGTTACGCGACTGACTTCGAAGCCTATACCGGCCCCGAATCAGTCGCGGTCTACATCGGCATTCGTTAAGGCTGCATTTCGCGCTCGAGCAACTGCCGCTTGCGTTCGACGCCCCAGTGATAACCCGAGAGATTGCCATCGCTGCGAACCACGCGATGGCAAGGGATCGCCACGGCCAGCCGGTTGGCGCCGCAAGCCTGGGCCACCGCGCGCATCGAGGTGGGGGCGCCAATGCGTTGGGCGATGTCGGCGTAACTGGCCGTGCTACCCGCCGGGATTTCGCGCAGCGCTTGCCAGACGCGTTCCTGAAATGCCGTGCCTCTGACGTCCAGGGGCAGATCCAGGCCAATCGCCGGCGCTTCTATAAATCCCACAACCTTGGCGATCAATTGCTCAAAGCCGCTATCGGCACCGATCAGGTTGGCTTTGCGAAATTGATCCTGCAGATCACAGACCAGTTGGTGCGGGTCGTCACCCAACAGAATCGCGCACACCCCGCGTTGACTTTGCGCTACCAGAATCGCCCCGAGCGAGCACTGGCCAACGGCAAAACGAATATCGTTGTTCTGCCCGGCCGCGCGAAAATCACCGGGCTTCATGCCCAGCACCTGATCGGCTGATTCGTAGAAACGGCTATTGGAGTTGAAACCGGCATCGTATAGCGCGTCGGTGACCGAACCGCCATCTACCAGGCGCTCACGCACGCGACGTGAACGATGGGCGGCGGCATAGCCTTTTGGTGTCAGGCCGGTAGCGGCTTTGAAAACCCGATGAAAATGAAAAGGGCTCAAACCGGCGGTTTCGGCGAGTTCATTCAGCGCCGGTGGCGTGTCAGCGGCTTCAATCTGCCGACAGGCTGTTGCCACTGTGGCGGCGTGTTGCGCGCTGACCTCGGTTTGATCCTTGCTGGCGCGTTTGCTCGGCCGATAGCCGGCCGCTTCAGCCTGTTCGGCAGTCTCGAAAAACTCGACATTCTGCGGTTTCGGCAACCGCGCAAGGCTGCTTGGGCGGCAATAGATGCCTGTGGTTTTCACCGCATAGACAAACTGCCCGTCAGCTTGTGGGTCACGCGCAACCACGGCAGCCCAGCGTGGATCGTTTTCGATGTTGAGAGGCGCAAGCGTTTTCATGTGGATTCTTCCGTTGACCTGTTTGATTCAGGTTAACCAGAGTCAGCAAGCGCAACACTCCGGGCCTTGCGGTCAAACTTTTGGTATTTCGCCGGCGACGCGAAAAGTCAGGTTGATCCGTTGTTCGCCCAGACGTGGGTGTCGACCGTGCTTGATCGGCAAGACGCCGTGAAAGCGCAACCGATCAACGCCGCCCCAGACCACCATGTCGCCATGCAACAGCGCAATCCGCTGGCTTTTGTCACTGCGATTGAACCCACCGAAAAGAAACATCGCCGGCAACCCGAGCGACAGCGAAACAATCGGTGCAGCGTAGGAGTTTTCGTCTTTGTCCTGATGCAATGACATCTTCGCACCGGGGATATATTGGTTGATCAGGCAGGAATCTGCCGCGAAATGTGTAAACCCCGCTCGCGCTGCCGCCGAATGTGCCAGATCGGCAAACACCGCTGGCATCGCCGGCCACGGCAAGCCGCTGAGCGGATCGGCGCTTGCATAGCGATAACCGCTGCGATCGGTGATCCAACCCAGTTTTCCGCAGTTGCTGGTGCCCACCGACATGCTGAAGCCGCCGGGCGTCATCATATGGCGCAACGGTGCTGCGAGCAGAATCCTGTCCAGTTCCGGCAAAAGTTGATCGACCACCGGCAGGGCAAAACCGCGCAGCAGCCATGACTGTTCGCCAATCTGCTCGGCACGGGGTTGTTGTTCGGGTTCGTGGTCGGCGAACAAGTCGAAATTGCTCGGTTGCATGAGAGTCATGACGCGTCGTGAAAGATGATGCCTAGGGTATGCCGTTTTCCACTGTGCAGGCGACTGACGCCATGACGCATGGTCACCCGATAGTCGCCGCGCGTGCCTTTTACCGGGCGCTGGTTCACGGCAAAGATCAGCGCGTCACCTTTTTTCAGGTCCAGCACTTGCGGGCGTGTTTGCATGCGCGGGCGTTGCTCGGTCAAGACGAATTCACCGCCGGTAAAGTCCAGCCCCGGTTCTGACAGAAGGATCGCCACTTGCAGTGGAAACACTGATTCGCCGTACAGATCCTGATGCAGGCAATTGTAGTCCTGCGGGCCGTACTGCAATAACAGCGGAGTAGGGCGTAACTGGCCAGCCGCATGGCAGCGCTGCAAGAATTCGGCGTGCGTGGGCGGAAACTCGATGGGTAGATTCATTCGTTGGTACCAGCGATTCGCCAGTGGCGCCAGGCGCGGATACAGGGCGGTGCGCAGGCGCTCGACCGTTGCGGGCAGCGGATAGCGGAAGTACTTGTACTCGCCACGACCGAAACCGTGGCGGGCCATGATCACCTGCGCGCGAAACGGTTCGGTCTGCGGATACAGCGCACTCAAGCGATCACAGCTTTCACTCGACAGCAGCGCGCGAATGACCGCGCAACCGTGTTCATCCAGCTGTTGTTCCAGGTCTGCCCAATCGAGGGTGTCCAGCCGGGAAGGTGACATCGACATACTGACTCCTTGACGCAAGGTCGAGTCGATCAGTCTGAGCGAGGACAGGCGGCAGAACACTCCGCCGCTTGCGGTCAAATTGCTGTCGGTGTCTTACAGCGCTTTGCTGACAGCGATTTCGCTGATCAGGTCTTCCTTCCCGTGGATTTTGTCGAGCTCGGCCCGAGCTTCCGCTTCGGTGCCGTTTACCAGTTGCGCGAACTCGAAGCGGCGCTCACCGTTGAGTTTGTACTTGATGACGTATTTGGTCGTTTGGGCCACGGTCATGCATTCCTTTTGAATGGGCAGAGCGTCTCAGCTGAGTTTGGTGCTGGAGCGGCGGATGATCTTGATCGAATGGGTCAGGGTCGGCTTGCGCGTCACGCTGATTGGCCGACGGTTGACGGTGTCGATGGTGATGTTCCAGAAACCGGTGCTCGGCGCCGTGATACGTGCCGGGAAGGTGTCGAAAGCGCCGCCGTGATAGGTGTGACGACCGCCGTTCTTGAAGCTGCGGAAGTTGGCGTCGTTCATCAGACGGATGTTGCACATTTGCGAGCATTGGATGACGACGATGTCGTCTTCGTTGAGGTGTTCGCGCTGGTGAATGAATTTCATGGGCGCCTCCAGAAGGGCTTTTTCTACAAAATCAAAACGATAGCTTGTCGATTGGGCGCAGTTTATCAGCCCGCACGGGTTATTATCTGGCCGTCGGGCGTTGGTTTGACAATTTTGAACAGATATTCGCAATCGGATGCGGGTTAAATGCAGAAGGCCCCGGAGAAAAACGGCATTTGTGCTGTCGGACGGTCTTTAACGGAGGTTTTGTATGAAGTGGGGTGTGGTGTGTGTGCCGTTGGTTTTGGCTATGGCTGGTTGTGCGAATGTTTCCGAAATCAATGAAACATTGCCGACCATGAGCGTGATCTCCGGCAAGAAGCCCCATGAATATGCTCAATGCCTGGCCGAAAAACTCGCGGACAGCCGTGGTGCATTGCAGATGCAGCCGCACAAGGACGGCGTTCGTGTGATCGTTCCGGGGAAGTTTTCCTCAGGCCCGGCCGCCGTATTTGATATTGAAGATCGCTCCGGCGGCAGCAGCATCAAGCTGCATGAGCGCATGTCCAATGTGCCGGTACGTCCACGAGATGTGCGTAACGCGGCCAACGCGTGTATTTCCGGCTGATAGACTGTTCAGTCATCAGTATCGATGCCGTCACAGTGATGCTGTGGCGGCATTTTCATTTCTGGAGTCGCGATGAAGCGAGAGCAAGTACGGGAACGCCACGCAGAGGGCCTGATCTCTGCCACCCATGTAATCCAGAACCCGGCGAACCCGGGGGAGTGGATCGTGTTTTTCAAGAAAAGCGCCGGGCGCAGTTATTTCCTGGTGGATGACAACGATGAGGTCGAATCTTTCGGCCGGCTCGACGATTTGATCGAAGTGGTGCGCGGCCTCGGGATCAAGTTCGCCGAAATTCACATGTAAGGTTTACTTGCAGACCACCACCACGCTGCGATTTTTATAGTTGCCGACGTCGACGCCCAGGGTCTTGTCGCTCTCCTTGGGCTGTGGCGTGCCGTCGGTACCGACGATGCGATAACCGGTGCCTGCGCACGAAGCATCGGCTTTTTCATAGCAGGTGGCCCAGGAATTGGCTTCGCCGGAGCAATCGATGCTCAACCCCTGCTCGCCGTTGTTCAGGTACGTGGTTTCGGACGTGGCGCAGCCGCTCAGCGCCAATACCGCGAGAAGGGGCAGTAATCTGTTCATGTTCATGGTTATGTTCGTCTTCAGCGAGGGGGACTAGACGCTCTGACAGCGCCGGTATGAAAAGGTTATAGCGATTGGCCACGTGTTTTTGCGCAGCCACAAAAAAAGCCCTGCACACTGGCAGGGCTCTTTGTATCTCGGGACTGATCAGTCCTGAGTTTTGCCGCGTCGCTTTGGCGCGGGAGGGGTGTAATCGAGCACCGACGCTACTTCAATTGCCATCGCTTCGCTGGGTAGCGGCCCGGAGACATCTTCGCCATTGCTGGCGGTGATGTGCCACTGGCCATCTTTGCCTTTGTCGACCGTGTACCCGTTGATGATTTTTGCTTCGGCCATCTATCTGTCTCGTTCGCTGGTTCAAAGCCGTCATGATACCGGCAAATGCTCCCATTGGGGTGTGATGAGCGTATGGTTGTGCAGTTTGCCGGCGCCTTTGAGCTACGCTGTTCTGACTCTGCGCAGAAGCCGAGGGAACTATCGGCGAGAATATTTCTCTATGATGGCATCGGTTAGCCAGTGCGGGGCATTGTAAGGTGCACGCCGCCTGATTAGACTGCGCCGAAACTCGTACACACAGCCCTTTCAAGGACTTATATGATCAAGAAATGCTTGTTCCCAGCAGCCGGTTACGGTACTCGCTTCCTGCCAGCGACTAAAGCCATGCCTAAAGAAATGCTGCCGGTGGTAAACAAGCCACTGATCCAGTACGGCGTCGAAGAAGCACTGGACGCTGGCCTGACGCAAATCTCCATCGTTACCGGTCGTGGCAAGCGCGCTCTGGAAGACCACTTCGACATCAGCTACGAGCTGGAAAACCAGATCAAGGGTACCGACAAAGAGAAATACCTGGTCGGCATCCGCAAGCTGCTCGACGAGTGTTCGTTCTCTTACACCCGTCAGACCGAAATGAAAGGTCTGGGCCACGCGATCCTCACCGGCCGCCCGCTGATCGGTGACGAACCGTTCGCCGTGGTACTGGCGGATGACCTGTGCGTCAACCTCGAAGGCGACGGCGTACTGACCCAGATGGTCAAGCTGTACAAGCAGTTCCGCTGCTCGATCATCGCCATCCAGGAAGTCGATCCGCAGGAAACCAGCAAGTACGGCGTTATCGCTGGCGAAATGATCCGCGACGACATCTATCGCGTGCACAGCATGGTCGAGAAGCCAAAACCGGAAGACGCGCCGTCGAACCTGGCGATCATCGGTCGTTACATCCTGACCCCGGACATTTTCGACCTGATCGAACAAACCGAGCCAGGCAAGGGCGGCGAAATCCAGATCACCGACGCCCTGATGAAACAAGCCCAGAACGGCTGCGTGATGGCCTACAAATTCAAAGGCAAGCGTTTCGACTGCGGTGGTGCTGAAGGCTACATCGAAGCGACCAACTTCTGCTTCGAGAACTTCTACAAGACTGGCAAGGCTTACTAAGAGCGCTTGATTGGTCTGCATGAACAAGCCACCTTCGGGTGGCTTTTTCATTTTCCGCCCCTATATGGATAGCAGCGCTTGCCCAAAGGATGACTCCGGGTATGCTGATCCCCTGCCGAGGAGATAGAAATGGCCTACGATTTTGACCTTTATGTGATTGGTGCCGGTTCCGGCGGTGTACGGGCTGCGCGTTTTGCGGCCGGTTTCGGCGCGAAAGTGGCGGTGGCCGAGAGCCGTTATCTGGGCGGGACCTGTGTCAACGTCGGCTGTGTGCCGAAAAAACTGTTGGTGTACGGCGCGCATTTCGCTGAAGACTTCGAGCAGGCGTCCGGTTTCGGCTGGAACCTGGGCGAAGCGAATTTCGATTGGGCGACGCTGATCGCCAACAAGGATCGCGAGATCAATCGCCTCAACGGCATCTATCGCAATCTGCTGGTCAACAGCGGCGTGACCTTGCATGAAGCACACGCGAAAATCGTCGGCCCGCATGAAGTTGAGGTGAATGGCGAGCGCTTTACCGCGAAAAACATTCTGATCGCCACTGGCGGTTGGCCGCAGATTCCGGAGATTCCGGGGCGCGAGCACGCGATTGGTTCCAATGAAGCGTTCTTCCTCAAAGAGCTGCCAAAGCGTGTGCTGGTGGTGGGTGGCGGTTATATCGCGGTCGAGTTCGCCGGGATCTTCCACGGCCTCGGCGCGAACACCACGCTGCTGTATCGCGGTGATCTGTTCCTGCGCGGTTTCGACGGTTCGGTACGCAAGCACTTGCAGGAAGAACTGACCAAGCGTGGCCTGGATCTGCAATTCAATGCCGACATCGCGCGTATCGACAAGCAGGCCGACGGCAGTCTGAAAGCCACCCTCAAGGATGGTCGTGAGCTGGAGGCGGATTGCATTTTCTACGCCACCGGCCGCCGCCCGATGCTCGACAATCTCGGGCTGGAAAGCACCGATGTGCAGCTCACCGACAAAGGCTTCATCAAGGTCGACGAGCAATACCAGACCAGCGAGCCATCGATTCTGGCGTTGGGCGACGTCATCGGTCGTGTGCAATTGACGCCGGTAGCGCTGGCGGAAGGCATGGCAGTGGCACGACGCTTGTTCAAGCCGGAGCAATATCGTCCGGTAGATTACAAGATGATCCCGACCGCGGTGTTCAGCCTGCCAAACATCGGCACGGTGGGTTTGACCGAAGAAGAGGCGCGCGAAGCGGGTCACGATGTGGTGATTTTCGAAAGCCGCTTCCGCCCGATGAAGCTGACCTTGACCGAGTGTCAGGAGAAAACCCTGATGAAACTGGTGGTCGACGGCAAGACCGACAAAGTCCTCGGCTGTCACATGGTTGGCCCAGACGCCGGTGAAATCGTCCAGGGCCTGGCGATTGCCTTGAAGGCTGGTGCGACCAAGCGTGACTTCGACGACACGATCGGGGTGCACCCGACGGCCGCCGAAGAGTTTGTCACCATGCGTACGCCGGTCGGCGCTTAAGCGTCTTTCGATTTGGCCGAGTCTGGCGCTGCCGCTACGGTAGCTGCCAGACGCTGGCTTTCTTCCAGGCTCGCCTGAGCGTTGCTCAGTTCCTTTTTCAATGACTGATTCAGCAGCGTTTGCTCATCGACGCTCTGTTTGAGTGCCTGGCTTTCCAATCCTGCTACACGTAAACGTTCCTGGAGAAGGGTGCGTTCGCTATCGACACGGGCCGCTTGTTCAAGCAATTGATCCTGACGCTGATTGCTCTGCTTGAGCTGATCCTGCATTAGATTCAGTTCGCGCAGGGTGCCACGGTTTTCCGTGAGCAGGCGTTCGTTGTCACGGTGCAGTTGGGTGATTTCGTCCTGGCGAACCAGTGCACTTTGCTGTGCCTGACGCAGTTCGGCCTGAATTTGCTGCACCTGGCCTTCGTGACGGCTCTGTTCCTGCTCGCGCTGTTCTTTGCTGGCGTTGCGGTAATGTTCCAGCGCGTCGCGGGCGTGCAGGTGTTTTTCTTCCAGCGAGCGAATCTGCTCGTCCTTGTCCTGCAGGCGCAACTCAAAGTCGGCCAGTGCCTGATTCAAACCGGCATTACGGGTTTGCTCGGTCTGCAGCATTGAGCGCGTGCTATTCAGGGCTTCGGACTCGCGCTCCAGCGCTGCGCCTTGAATGTCGTGCGCCTGTTCAAGCTTTTCCAGCGCCTGGCGGATCTGCTTCAGCTCCGATTCCAGCGCCTCGCGCTGCTCCTCAAACTGCTCGCGAGCTTGCTCGATGGGCTCTTGCGCCTGCTCTTTGAGGCGCTGCGCGAGGCGTGAAACCAGAGCGGTCAGCTCATCGTCGATCGGTTCAGCCGAGGCTTCTACCGGTTGCGCGCCGTCATCCAGCTCTTTCAGATACCGATGGATCGTGGTCTTCGAGCCGGTGTTGCCCATTTCGATGCGTACTGCATCGATGCTTGGGTGTTCGCCGCGAGCAAGAATCGCCGTGCGCGCGATCTGCACCAGTGCTTTGGTAATGCCGCCACGGGCCATGTGAACTCCTACGATTACGTACTGTGGTACATGCCACTAAAGTACGCAGTGTACCATGCTGAAAATAAAGGTAAATGATTGCAGGACGAGAGGCGGGATATACTAGTATTACCCAGTGTCAGACGGCAAAATGCACATCTGCGCCGCCGCAGTAGTACGCCAACGAGAAAACAGCCCATGAGCGATCTGGATCGCTATCTGCAAGCCGCCACCCGTGACAACACGCGCCGAAGCTATCGCGCGGCCATCGAGCATTTCGAAGTGAAGTGGGGCGGGTTCCTGCCGGCCACGGCCGACAGCGTCGCGCGGTATCTGGTGGCACATGCCGGCGAGCTGTCGGTCAACACGCTGAAGCTGCGTCTGTCGGCGCTGGCGCAATGGCACAACAGCCAGGGCTTTGCCGATCCGACCAAGGCGCCGGTAGTGCGCAAGGTGTTCAAAGGCATTCGTGCTCTGCACCCGGCGCAGGAGAAGCAAGCCGAGCCATTGCAATTGCAGGATCTGCAGCGCGTCATCGATTGGCTGGAGCAAGAGGCGCAAACTGCGAGGGAGCAGCAGGATCGACCGTTACTGCTCAAGGCTTACCGTGATCGCGCACTGATTCTTCTAGGTTTCTGGCGTGGGTTCCGTAGCGACGAGTTGTGCCGCATGCAGATCGAACACGTGCAAGCGCACGCCGGCAAAGGCATCACCTTGTATTTGCCGCGCAGTAAAGGGGACCGGGAGAACCTCGGGCAGACCTATCAAGCCCCGGCACTGCTCAAGCTGTGCCCGGTGCAGGCCTACATCGACTGGATCAGCGAAGCGGCGCTGGTGCGTGGCCCGGTATTTCGCAGCATTGATCGCTGGGGCAATCTGAACGAGGAGGGCTTGCACGCCAACAGCATCATCCCGTTACTGCGTCAGGCGCTGGAGCGCGCCGGAATTGCCGCCGAAAACTACACCAGCCACTCGTTGCGACGCGGCTTCGCCACTTGGGCGCATCAGAGTGGCTGGGATCTGAAATCGCTGATGAGTTATGTCGGCTGGAAGGATATGAAGTCGGCGATGCGCTATGTTGAAGCCAGCCCATTTCAAGGGATGGCTCGGATTACGGATAACCCGGCTTCGTCGTAGATATCGTTTTCTTCTATTAATACAGTCCGCTAATAGCGAAAACAAATCAGCAGCATCAGGTTTGCCAATGAGCCATCCGTCGAACGAGTGGGTAGGATTCACCCATCGAATTCACAACCCTGACGGAGAGTCATCAATGCCTATCATCAACAGCCAAGTAAAACCGTTCAAAGCTACCGCGTTCAAAAACGGCGACTTCGTTCAAGTCTCGGACGCTGACCTGAAAGGCAAGTGGTCGGTCGTGTTCTTCTACCCAGCCGACTTCACCTTCGTTTGCCCAACCGAGCTGGAAGACCTGGCTGACAACTACGCTGCTTTCCAGAAACTCGGCGTAGAGATCTACAGCGTTTCCACCGATACCCACTTTGCCCACGCTGCCTGGCACAACACTTCGCCAGCCATCGGCAAAATCGAATACACCATGATCGGCGACCCGACCCACGCCATCTCCCGCAACTTCGACGTGCTGATTGAAGAAGTTGGTCTGGCTGACCGTGGCACCTTCGTGATCAACCCTGAAGGCCAGATCAAAATCGTTGAACTGAATGATGGCGGCGTTGGCCGTGACGCTTCCGAGCTGCTGCGCAAGATCAAAGCCGCTCAGTACGTTGCTGCTCACCCAGGCGAAGTTTGCCCGGCCAAGTGGAAAGAAGGCGAAGCCACTCTGGCTCCGTCCCTGGACCTGGTCGGCAAGATCTAAGTCTGTGACACGCAACTCAGGGCGGTACGCCGCACCTTCTTAAGTACGCTGCACCGCCCAAAAAAATGCCCGGGCGAGATTCGTTCGGGCTTTTTTTCGCCTCAAATAAAGGAAATCGCCCGTATGTTGGACGCCAATCTTAAAGCCCAGTTGAAATCGTACCTGGAACGGGTCACCCAGCCGATCGAGATCGTTGCTTCCCTCGACGACGGTGCGAAATCCCGTGAAATGCTGGAACTGCTGAAAGACGTTGCCAGTCTTTCGAGCCAGATTACTCTGATCGACAGCGGTGACGATGCCCGCAAGCCATCGTTCTCGATCAACCGCCCGGGCGCTGACATCAGTCTGCGTTTCGCCGGGATCCCGATGGGCCACGAATTCACTTCGCTGGTATTGGCCTTGCTGCAAGTCGGCGGCCACCCGTCGAAAGCCAGCGTTGAAGTGATCGAGCAAATTCGCTCGCTCAAAGGCGAGTTCAGCTTCGAGACTTACTTCTCGCTGTCCTGCCAGAACTGCCCGGACGTGGTCCAGGCGCTGAACCTGATGGCCGTGCTCAACCCGAACATCCGCCACGTCGCCATCGACGGCGCGCTGTTCCAGGACGAAGTCAACGATCGCAAGATCATGGCCGTGCCGAGCATCTACCTCAACGGTGAAAACTTCGGTCAGGGCCGCATGGGTCTGGAAGAAATTCTCGCCAAACTCGACACCGGCGCCATCGAGCGTCAGGCTGAAAAGATCAGCGCCAAACAAGCTTTTGACGTGCTGGTGGTCGGCGGTGGCCCGGCCGGTGCTTCGGCAGCGATTTACGCCGCACGCAAAGGCATTCGCACCGGCGTCGCCGCTGAACGTTTCGGCGGTCAGGTGCTCGATACCATGGCCATCGAGAACTTCATTTCCGTGCAGGAAACCGAAGGGCCGAAACTGGCCACGGCGCTGGAAGAACACGTCAAACAGTACGACGTCGACATCATGAACCTGCAACGTGCCGACAAGCTGATCCCGGGCAAGAACGGCGCGCTGCATGAGGTGCGCTTCGCCAGCGGCGCGACCCTCAAAGCCAAGAGCGTGATTCTGGCGACCGGTGCGCGCTGGCGTGAAATGAACGTGCCGGGTGAGCAGGATTACCGCAACAAAGGCGTGGCGTACTGCCCGCACTGCGATGGTCCACTGTTCAAGGGCAAGCGTGTCGCGGTGATTGGCGGCGGTAACTCCGGCGTTGAAGCGGCGATCGACCTGGCTGGCATCGTGTCGCACGTAACGCTGCTGGAGTTCGATGTGCAACTGCGGGCTGACGCTGTGCTGCAACGTAAACTGCACAGCCTCAAGAACGTTACTGTGATCACCAGTGCGCAAACCACTGAAGTGACTGGGGATGGGCAGAAGGTCAACGGTCTGCGCTACAAGGATCGCAATACTGACGAGCTGCGCACGGTCGAGCTGGAAGGGATTTTCGTGCAGATCGGTTTGCTGCCGAATACCGACTGGCTCAAAGGCACCATCGAGCTGTCACCGCGTGGCGAGATCATTGTCGATAACCGCGGCGAGACCTCGATCCCGGGGATCTTCGCGGCTGGCGACGTCACTACGGTGCCGTACAAGCAGATCGTGATTGCAGTGGGTGAGGGCGCCAAGGCTTCGTTGAGCGCGTTTGATCACTTGATTCGCACGTCCGCTCCGGCTTAAACGTCCTGGCAGAAATGAAAAAACCCGTGAGCGATCACGGGTTTTTTATGCCTGACGTAAAAGATCGCAGCCTGCGCCAGCTCCTACAGAGATTGTGTAGGAGCTGGCGAAGCCTGCGATCTTTTTACAGCGGCGCTGGCTGGATGATCTCGACCCAGTAACCGTCCGGATCCTTGATAAACGCCAGGCTCTTCATGCGGCCATCGCTCAGGCGCTTCTGGAAATCACAGCCCAGCTCTTCAAAACGTGCGCAGGCAGCGACGATGTCCGGCACCGAAATGCAGATGTGGCCAAAGCCACGCGGATCGGTATTACCGTTGTGATAGGCGAATTCCGCGTCGTTCTCGGTGCCGTGGTTGTGCGTCAGTTCGAGAATGCCCGGGATCGACTTCATCCACTGGGTGCGCGCAGCAGCGTCGGCCGGGATCTGCGCCTTGTCGACCAGTGCGAGGAAGTACAGGCTGAACTCGGCTTCGGCGAAATCACGTTTCTCGACCAGCGAGAAACCCAGCACGCGGGTGTAGAAGTCCAGGGACTTGGTGATGTCCTTCACACGCAACATGGTGTGGTTGAAGACAAATTGCTGGGTTGCGCTGTCTGGCGTGGCGGTGACGCCGGGGAAAGTGTTCAGTTCGTGCAGGCTCATGGGCCCTCCAATAACTATGGGCGAGTGAATGGGCGCAATGATACGCATGCCTGCCGGCATCGCCAAATGAAAGGCGGGCTTGCCCTGCGCGTGGGCGAGGCTCAGACTTTACGGCTCAATCCGCGAGTGCGCCCGGCAATGATCCGACTGTTCAAATCCCTGTTTGTTTTATCCGCTTTATCGCTTGCCGCAACTTGCGCGCTGGCGGACGCACCGGGCGTGACCTGGCCTGCTGGCTGGGAGGTTGAAGCGTTGCCGCAAACGTCACCGCAGGTATCCCGGCAACGAGCGGTAAAAAACGATACCGAGGGCAATCAGGTGATGGTGATGGAGTTGACCATGACGCAGGTCGAGACCGGCCATCAGGTCAACTTGCAGGGGGTGTTGCTGGAGATGCGCAAGTCCATTCAGAAGGATTTCTTCCAGGGTGGCTACCAGAGTGTCTGTAACAAAATTCATCCGGCAACGCTGGGTTCTTTGTCCGCGCTGGAGACCACTTGCACGATCACTGAAAACGGTCGACACGTGTTGTCGCAAACCCTGGTTGCTGCGGTCGAGGCGGACAAGGCTTATGTTCTTTCCTATGCAGGGCAGGCCGAGGTTTATAAGGCGAGTGCCGACGAAATAGTGGCGGTAAGAAACAGTCTGAAACTTTAGCCGTCTGTTCTATGCATGACGTGACTAGATACCCGAACGGATTAAGCACAAAGTTAAACGTTGATCGCGAATGGCAACATCCCGCAGCGAAATGTTTAGCAATCCGCTCACGAACGTTACAGACTATTCCTAACTTGTTCGATGAAATTCATTTCATTTGTTAGATATTGTCAATAAAAAAGCCCTGCATCGAGCAGGGCTTTTTTGTTGGCGTGAGATTAACCGCGCAACCAGGAATCAACGGTCGCAGCACCGTATTGTTCCTTCCAGGCTTTAAGGCCGCGGTGGTTGCCGCCCTTGGTCTCGATCAGTTCACCGGTGTGCGGGTTGTGATAAACCTTGACCACGCGTGCGCGGCGGGTTTTCGGTGCTGCCGAGGTTTGCAGAGCGGATTTTGCCGGATTCGGATCGAGAATGGAGATGATGTCTTTCAGGCCTTTGCCGTAGGTTTTCATCAGCCCCTGGAGCTTTTCTTCGAATTCGATTTCTTTCTTCAGCCCGGCATCGTTCTTCAGCGACTCCAGCTGCTTGAGCTGTTCCTGAAGGGCCTTTTCAGCTGCACGAAATTCAGCGAGTCTGGACAATATCTTTACTCCAATAGTGTGTTTGGCTGATACCAACCGCAAACAAAGCTATAAGCCAAGAGCCTTGAAGCGACTCGGTGATAAATGGCTCACCTGCGAATTTTTGCTCAGGTTGAAAAAATTGTAGTAGTTAATGCGCCAAGAGTAAATCCTGATCTTGTCTTCATGTAACAACAGCGGTGTTTTGTATCAGTTTGGTGCGCTTGGTCGGCGTTTCAAGCTTAACCCCGGCAAGTTAATGGTGACTTAATGCGCTGATGAAGTCCGCAGCCGGCATTGGTTTGCCGAAAAGATAGCCTTGCAGAAAGTTGACGTGATACGCGGTCAGATAATCGGCCTGTGCTTGAGTTTCGACACCTTCGGCAACAATCCCCAGATCAAGCTTGGCCGAGAGTTCGATAATCGTGTCGAGAATATGCCGCGACAGCGCGTCGATGCCGATCATGGCCACGAAACTCTGGTCGATCTTGAGGAAATCGACGTTGAACTTGCGCAAGTAACCGAGGCTTGAGTGGCCGGTACCGAAGTCGTCGATGGCAATCTTCACGCCCAGGGTGTGCAACTGCTCGAACAGTTGATGCGTGATGTCGGTGGGTTCAATCAATTCGCGCTCGGTCAGCTCGAGGATCAGGCTGACGCTGCCAGGGACGAATGCCGCGAGAAACTTGCGGCAGTCTTCAACCAGCTCCAGATCGCGACAATGACTCGCCGTGATGTTGATGCCGAGGTGAAAGGGCGTGGCGAAGGTTGATGACAGCGGCCCCAGTACGGCAGCGGTCTGCTGCATCAACGAACGGGTCATCGGCACGATCAATCCGGAGTGCTCGGCAAACGGAATGAACAGGTCCGGGCGCACCAGGCCTTCTTTCGGATGGTTCCAGCGCATCAGCACCTCGGCCCCTGACCATTTCTTGCTGTCGCCGTGCA
This sequence comes from Pseudomonas helmanticensis, assembly GCF_900182985.1. Taxonomy (NCBI): domain Bacteria; kingdom Pseudomonadati; phylum Pseudomonadota; class Gammaproteobacteria; order Pseudomonadales; family Pseudomonadaceae; genus Pseudomonas; species Pseudomonas helmanticensis. The sequence continues at coordinate 1,049,396 of NZ_FXUY01000001.1, forward strand.
CGACTGGCTGGAAGTAGGGGATGAACTCGCCGGCTTCCAGCGCACGGAGCATTTCATGGCTGGGAGACGTCGAGCGTTTTTGCAGGACGTGACCGATCGCACCGGAGACCACGCCAAAGAACATCAACAGGCTGAACAGTGGCGGATATTCCTTCGCCATATAGCGCCATGTTTCGCCTTGCGGGTAACCGGCGGCGACACTGAAAGCATAGCGCGACGACTGCAGCATGCTTTGTGCAACTGGCGGCGCGGGCAGGGCGTCCTGATGCACTTTGCCGTCGGCGGACAACCAGTTGTCGCCGACCTGCAGCAACAACAAAGTTTGTCGGCCAATCAAGCGCAGAATGTTGCTCAAGTGATAACCGTCAAGCGTGGTCAGCGCACCGCCGCGACCGTCACTCAAACGGTACACCAGCAGCGCGGTGTCGGGCGTCACCGGGTTGCCGTTCATGAGCCACAACTTACCCTCGTGGTAATCGCCGGAATTGACCGCTTCCTTGTAGTCGCCGAACAGCGAACTGCAATAGAGATTGTTGTCCCAGACCAGATTGGTCGAGCGCACGAACGGCCGGCGGGTGACTTGCTCGCGCAACGCCAGTTTGACGTCTTCGCAGGTTTTTCCGGCCAGCGGCAGCAATTCCCTGGCCGCCTGCGCGGTGTTGTCGAGCATCAACTCGAACTGGCGCAACGCCTCGGTGGCAGTCTGCCCGGTGTTTTGCTGCAAAGTGCGCTCGGCCTGCATATAGAGAATCACACTCCCGAGCGCCACTGGCAGCAACCCGCTGAGCAAGGTCACTGCGATGCGCGTGCTGCGTTTGCGGCGAGGTCTGACGGTTAACGGCATGGGCGCATCCTGTCGCGATGAAGTGGGGCTGCGCAATGCAGGCCGGATAACGGCGCGCCGCTGAAAAACACTTGAGCCAGAGGGGAGGATAGATGGCAGATGCCGCTTGCGCCGCTCATGAATGATTCATCTGCGTGGCCAACTCGATAAAGGCCAGTGTGGCGGGTGAGGCCTGGCGCTGATCGAGGACTGCGAGGCCGACCTGACGCTTGACCTGTGGCGACAGCGCGACTTTCACATACTGCGGATTTTGCGCATGCGGCAGTGAGCTTTCGGCGACGACGGTGATCGCATCGCCACGACTGACCGTGTCGAGGGTGCTGAGCAGTTGCGAGCAGCGAAATCGAATGTTCGGTTGCAGCCGAGCCGCGCTGAACAGTCGCGACACCAGCTCGGAAGATCCCGCTTCGGTGAGCACGAACGGGTCGTTGCACAAATCCTTGAGGCTCAACGCCGAGCGTGTCGCCAAGGAATGGTTGATCGGCAGCAGGGCAAGCATCTGATCTTCAATCAAGGCAAAGGTGTCGAAGCGCTCTTCGGGAAGGACCACGAAACCGATATCGATCCGCCGCTCTTCCAGCCACTGGATCACCTGTCGATCCGGTCCTTCATCTATATGCACTTCGATGCCCGGATGCGCCTCGCGATAGCGCTGCAAAATCCCTGGCAACAGTTTGATCGATGAAGTCGGGCCGAACGAGCCGATGCGCAATGTGCCGCGCTTCATGCCACGGGCATCGGCAGCCTCCTGACGCAACGTATTGGCCAGACCGAGCATGGCCCGAGCGCGCAGCAATAGTTGTTCGCCGATATCGCTGAGTTCAACGGATGACTGATGTCGACGCAGCAGTTCGACGCCCAGTTCCTGCTCCAGCGATTTCAGCGCGTGAGACACCGCAGACTGGGAAATGCCCAAGCGATGGGCGGCGAGGGTGAATCCACGCAGCTCGGCCACCAGCGAGAAGATTTCCAGCTGTGTAAGGGTCATGAGTAATTGCTCATTTTACGATGATCAGGAATGAGGTGAATGATAAGCCATCCTCCAGTCATCCGGTCTCATGCCTTATGCATAATCTCGAGCAAACCCACACGACAGCCGCCGAGATGCCGGTCTATCTGACATTGGCGGCAGTCACCATGGTGTGGGGCGGAACCTTCGTCGCCGGGCGTTTTCTCGCCGGCAGCCTGAGCCCGATGTTCGCTGCCAGTCTACGATTCCTGCTCGCCAGTGCCGCGTTGCTCGGGTTCCTGTGGCTGGCGCGAATTCCCTTGGCACGGCCGACGCCACGGCAATGGCTGCAACTGGCAATGCTGGGGTTCTTCGGGATTTTCTTCTACAACCTGTGCTTCTTTTATGGCCTGCAATACATCAACGCCTCGCGCGCTTCATTGATTGTTGCGTTGAATCCGGCGGTGATCGGCCTCGCGTCGTGGTTGCTGTTCAAAGAACGTCTCGGCCGGGTGAAAGTCGCTGGCATCGCGGTGTGCATCGTCGGTGCAGGTGTGGTGATCGTCAGCCGCAATCCACAACTGTTGGCAGCAACGCCCGACGCCTGGTTCGGTGACGTGCTGATCCTCGGTTGCGTGCTGGGCTGGGGTGTTTATTCATTATTTTCCCGTGGCCTCAATCAGGCACTCGGCCCGGTGCAGACCGTGACGTATTCGATCCTGATCGGCACGCTGATGCTGTGGACGTTGGCGGCGGTGCGTGGCGAGCTGAGCTGGGCGGCATTGCTCAACCTCGGCACGCCACAGTGGTTGAGCCTTGTCTATTTAGGCGTACTCGGTTCGGCGCTGGCATACATCGGTTATTACGATGGCATTCGCAAAATCGGCGCGACGCGCTCAGGGGTATTTATCGCCTTGAACCCTTTGACGGCGGTGCTGCTGGGCGCGCTGCTGCTCGGTGAACAGCTGACGCTGACCATGGGCTTGGGCGGTGCATTGATCCTGACGGGCATTTATCTGTGCAACAAACCCCTTGCGCCGTCGGCAAAAAAGCGGATTTTATAGAGAGGGCAGACAAGCCTATTTACGCTGTGTAGAATCGGGTTACGCATACAATAATAATCGTCTTCTGGCAGCAGAAGCCTCGCCCGCAAGAGCCTTGGGTCGACAATGAAGATATTCGGGTTTCAACTGATCTACGGTGACTTCCTCGCCCGCAGTGTGCGTGGCATCTCCTGTGCGCCACCCACCGACCTCGCAGACTGACAAATAACCCTGGTTAATTTGATAAGAATGATGAGGCGTCACCATGACCGATCTATACGAAAACCCAATGGGCCTGATGGGCTTTGAATTCATCGAACTCGCGTCGCCGGTGCCTGGCACCCTGGAGCCGATCTTCGAGATCATGGGCTTCACCAAAGTCGCGACCCACCGCTCGAAGAACGTGCACCTGTACCGTCAGGGCGCGATCAACCTGATTCTCAACAACGAACCCAACAGCGTCGCTTCGTACTTCGCGGCCGAACACGGCCCGTCCGTTTGCGGCATGGCGTTCCGCGTCAAGGATTCGCAAAAGGCCTACAACCGCGCACTGGAACTCGGCGCGCAGCCGATCCACATCGAAACCGGTCCGATGGAGCTGAACCTGCCGGCGATCAAAGGCATTGGCGGCGCGCCGCTGTACCTGATCGACCGTTTCGGTGAAGGCAGTTCGATCTATGACATCGACTTCGTATTCATCGAAGGCGTCGATCGCAACCCGGTCGGTGCCGGCCTGAAAATCATCGACCACCTGACCCACAACGTCTATCGCGGTCGTATGGCTTACTGGGCAAACTTCTACGAGAAGCTGTTCAACTTCCGTGAAATCCGCTACTTCGACATCAAGGGCGAATACACCGGCCTGACCTCGAAAGCGATGACCGCACCGGACGGCATGATCCGTATCCCGCTGAACGAAGAATCGTCCAAGGGTGCCGGGCAGATCGAAGAGTTCCTGATGCAGTTCAACGGCGAGGGCATCCAGCACGTTGCGTTCCTCACCGACGACCTGATCAAGACCTGGGATCAGTTGAAGAAGATCGGCATGCGCTTCATGACCGCGCCACCGGAAACCTACTACGAAATGCTCGAAGGCCGCCTGCCGAACCACGGCGAGCCAGTTGATCAATTGCAATCGCGCGGCATTCTGCTCGACGGCGCATCGGATCAGGGCGACAAGCGTCTGCTGCTGCAGATTTTCTCGGAAACCCTGATGGGGCCGGTGTTCTTCGAATTCATCCAGCGCAAAGGCGATGATGGTTTCGGCGAGGGCAACTTCAAGGCGCTGTTCGAGTCGATCGAGCGCGATCAGGTGCGTCGTGGTGTACTTGCCACCGAGTAATCTGTTGCTGAAATGAAAAATCCCGGCCTGCAGTGATGCAGTGTCGGGATTTTTTTCAGGATCAAAAGATCGCAGCCTGCGGCAGCTCCTACAGGGGAATGCATTCCACGCTGCGATCTTTTGCGTTTATGGCCGGCGCTGGCGCATCAGGTGTTTGAAGCCTTCGAAGACCAGCACAATAACCGCCATCCAGATCGGAATATAAGTCAGCCATTCGCCGGACTTGATGCTCTCACCGAGCAGCAACGCGACCCCGAGCAACAACACCGGCTCAACGTAACTCAACAGCCCAAACAGACTGAACGGCAGCAAGCGGCTGGCAATGATGTACACCACCAACGCCGATGCACTGATCAGCCCGAGCAGCGGAATCAGCCACATCAGTCCCGGGTATTGATCGAACACGCCCAAGCCTTGCTCGCCACCGTGCACAAACCAGTAGGCGATCGGCAGCATCAGGGTCATGTCGACCCACAGCCCACCGAGGTGATCGGTTTTCAGGTATTTGCGCAGGACGAAGTACAGCGGGTAACCGATGACCACCACCAGTGTCGCCCAGGAAAAACCACCGACCTGATACAACTCGTTCAACACGCCGAGGCTGGCGAAGAACACCGCGACTTTTTGCAGGTACGACAGGCTCTCGCCGTAGGCAATGCGTCCGGTCAGCACCATCGCCAGCGGCAGCAGGAAATAGCCCAACGACACATCGAGGCTGTAGCCGTTGAGCGGCGCCCACATGAACAGCCACAACTGCACACCGAGCAATCCGGCCGAGACGATCAAGCCGGCGATCAGTTTTGGCTTTGCCGCCATCAGCCGAACCAGCTCCAGCACGCGTCGCCATTCGCCGGACACCAGCATGAACACGGTCATGCACGGTACCGTCAGCAGCATCCGCCAGCCGAAAATTTCCACGCCGCTCAAGGGTGTGAGCAGCGAGGTGTAGTAATACATGACGGCAAACAGCACCGAGGCTGAAACCGATAAAGCGATACCTTTAGACAAACTGTCCTCGCGGGTGGGTGATCAAACGGGGCGCGAAGGATACGTGGTTTTTGTGCTGAATATTGGCCGGATGCTCATTATTTCCCACACGTAGATACGCATAATTGTAGGAGCTGCCGCAGGCTGCGATCTTTTGATTTTAAAAAAACAGATCAAAAGATCGCAGCCTGCGGCAACTCCTACACGAGGGCGTCAGGCTGAGTGGGTTTTGCGGCCGGACACAAAATGACTGACATCGTTGAAGCCCGGTGTCGATGCATGCCCCGGTGTCACCAGCGAATCGATGAACGCTTCATCTTCAGCGGTGATCTTCACCGCCTGCGCCTTGGTGTAGGCATCCCACTGCGCTTCGGTACGCGGCCCGACAATTGCCGAGGTCACCGCGCTGTTGTTCAACACCCAGGCAATCGCGAACTCGACGATGCCGACGCCACGTTGCTCGGTGTACTGCTGAATCTGCTGGGCAATGCGCAGCGATTCCACGCGCCATTCGGTTTCCAGAATGCGCTTGTCCTGACGCCCGGCGCGGCTGTTGGCGTCCGGTGTCACGTCCGGCGCGTACTTGCCACTGAGCACGCCACGGGCCAATGGGCTGTAAGGCACCACGCCGAGGCCGTAGGTTTGCGCGGCGGTAATCTGCTCGGTCTCGGCCTGACGGTTGACGATGTTGTACAACGGCTGGCTGATCACCGGCCGATCGACACCGAGTTTATCGGCGATACGAATCACCTCGGCAATCCGCCAGCCGCGATAGTTCGACAAACCCCAATAACGGATCTTGCCCTGACGAATCAGATCGCCAATCGCTGAAATCGTGACGTCCAGTGGCGTGTTGTGGTCTTCGCGGTGCAGGTAATAGATGTCGAGGTAGTCGGTGCCCAACCGGGTCAGGCTGGCGTCCAGACCATTGAAGATATGCTTGCGGCTGAGGCCGCTGCGGTTTGGCACACCGTCCACCGGGCCGAAACCGACCTTGGTCGCCAGCACCCACTCATGCCGATTGCCGGCAATCGCTTCACCGACGATCTCTTCCGAACGACCGTTGGTGTAGACGTCGGCGGTGTCGATGAAGTTGATGCCCTGATCCCAGGCCTTGTCGATGATGCGCAACGACTCTTCGGTGCTGGTCTGCTCGCCGAACATCATTGTGCCGAGGGTGAGGGTAGACACTTGCAACCCCGATTGCCCCAGTGTGCGATAGCTCATGCCGAAATCCTTTTGTCGGTGGGAAACCCCAACAAATACCAGATGCGTAACGGGGCGCAAAGTGAATTATTGTGGCGTTTAAACGCAAAAAGATCGCAGCCTGCGGCAGCTCCTACAAGGAACACATTCCAAGGTAGGAGCTGCCGAAGGCTGCGATCTTTGCTATTAAGCGCGCAACGTCCGCGTCATCCGCAACGCCAACAGACTCCCGCCAACGATCACACCCGCCAGCAGATACAACGCCGCATCCGTCGAGCCAGTACTGTCCTTGACCCAACCAACCAGGTACGGACTAAGGAAACCCGCCATCTGCCCCATCGAGTTGATCAATGCCAGGCCACCGGCCGCAGCGCCTGCACTCAGCATCGCCGTTGGCACTGGCCAGAACATTGGCAGACCGGTCAGCGCACCCATGGTCGCAATGGTCAGGCCGAGAATCGCGATCGCCGGGTTGGCGGCGAAATTCACTGCGATCACCAGACCGATCGCGCCCATCAACATCGGTACCACCAGATGCCAGCGACGTTCCTTGCGCAAATCCGCCGAACGACCCACCAGCAGCATGAACACCGCTGCCAGCAGATAAGGGATCGCGCTCAACCAGCCAATCACCAGGTTGTCGCTGAAGCCGAGGTTCTTGATGATCGACGGCAGCCAGAAGTTGATCGCGTACACGCCACTCTGGATGCAGAAGTAGATCAGGCCGAACGCCCAGATTGCCGGGTTCTTGAATACCGCCAGCAGCGAGTCGGAAGTGGTTTTCGGTTTGTTCGCCAGGTCCTGTGCCTGATCGGCCTCAAGCACCGCGCGCTCGTGCGGCGTCAGCCACTTGGCGTTGGCGAAGCTGTCGCTCAGGAGGAAATAGGCGAGGGCGCCGAGGATCACCGTCGGAATGCCCTGCAGCAGGAACATCCACTGCCAGCCGGCCAGACCGCCCTGGCCTGCGGCGAAGTGATTGAGGATCCAGCCAGAGAACGGGCTGCCGAGCAGACCGGATACCGGGATCGCCGACATGAACAGCGCCATGATCCGGCCACGACGGAAGGTCGGGAACCACTGCGAGAGATACAGCACGACGCCCGGGAAGAACCCGGCTTCGGCCGCACCGGTAAACAGCCGCAGGGTATAGAACTCAGTCGGTGTGGTGACGAACAACAGGCAGGTCGACAGCGTGCCCCAGGTGATCATCATCACCGCAATCCAGCGCCGTGGACCGAACTTGGTCAACGCCAGGTTGCTTGGTACGCCGCACAGCACGTAGCCGATGAAGAAGATCCCGGCACCGAGGCCGTACACGGTTTCGCTGAACTTCAGTGCGTCGAGCATCTGCAGTTTGGCGAATCCAACGTTGACCCGGTCGAGGTAGTTGAACAAGTAGCAGATGAAGATGAAGGGGATCAAACGCAGGGTGATGCGTTTGTAAACGGCATTTTTATCGTCTTCGATGGTCTGGGTAGCTGCGGCGCTCTGCGACATAGCGGCTCTCTCTTTATTATGATTTTTTGCGATCCACAGGTTAACGTTGATCGTCCCGAGAGTCTCGGCCACCTTTGGCCGGATTGTCTTTGTGCCTGAGCACAGGGTTTGCCGCCAGACCCTGTGCGGGTGAACAACCGTCCGCGCGTGTTTTCAAGGATTTTGCCCTCTATGTTTGAACTCGATCACGACCTCGCCCAGGACATCGTCGACCGCGCCATGGCCATTTTGCCCTACAACGTCAACGTCATGGACAGCCAGGGATTGATCCTCGGCAGCGGCGAACCGGAGCGCATCAACACCCGCCACGAAGGCGCGCAACTGGTGCTGGCCAACGGTCGGGTGGTGGAAATCGACGCACAGACGGCGGTGCATCTGAAAGGCGTGCAGCCGGGAATCAACCTGCCGCTACTGCTCGATCAGCGCCTGATCGGTGTGCTCGGCATCACCGGCGAGCCTGAGCAATTGCGCACTTACGCCGAACTGGTGCGCATGACCGCCGAAATGCTCGTCGGCCAGCGCAATCAGCAGGCCGAGCAGCAATGGCGGCGTCAGCGTTGTGATGATCTGCTGGCCTTGCTGTTGAGCGAGGCCGGGGATTCCCCACGTCTGGTCGACGAGGCGCAGCAGCTTGGACTTAAACCGCAATTGACGCGGGTGCCGTATCTGTTCGAACTGGGCCTTGAACATGCGCCAGGGCAAACCGTCGAGGCACTGAGCGCCTGGCTGACGTCGCGCTACCCCGATAGCTGGTGCGTGAGTTCGGCGAAGTCGTCGCTGCTCTGGTGTCGGCCGGCGAGTCAGAACGTCGAGCATGATCGCCTGTTGGAGAAACTCGATGGCTTGGGTTGGAAGATCCTGCGCATTGCCGTCGGCGGTCAGGCGGACGGGCTGATCGGGTTGCGCCGTTGTTATCGACGGGTCGGCGATCTGCTCGCCTATGGCCGTGAGGTGTTGCCGCACTCGCGACTGCTGACGCTCAACCGATATCGCCTGCCGGTGATGTTGTGGCGCCATCGCAACGATGACGCGCTGGATGAATTGCTCAAGCCGTTGCGCAAAGTGATCGCCAAGGACGGCAACGGTCAGTTGCTGGCGACGTTGCGCAGTTGGTGCGAACACGACGGGCAGAGTCAGGCGTGCGCGGATGCGTTGGGGATCCATCGCAACAGCCTGCGTTATCGGATGGAGCGGATTGCCGAGCTGAGCGGGGTTGATCCGCTGCGGCTCGATGGGATGCTGGCGCTGTATCTTGGCGTGCAACTCCTGCCGCAAACCGAGCCCTGACCTCATCGCCCCTGTAGGAGCTGCCGAGTGCAACGAGGCTGCGATCTTTTGATTTTGTTTTTCAAGATCAAGAGATCGCAGCCTCGTTGCACTCGGCAGCTCCTACAGATGGAGTGTGGAGTAGTAAGTGTGTTGTTGGTGCAATCGATTTTGTGGAAATGAACAATAAACGCCTGCGCCGCTTGTGCAACGGACCGGCGTCAATGCGCATGCCGACTGGCAGCATGAGGAGCATTGGAACTGGAGAATTCGCATGAAAATCGTCATCGCCCCCGATTCGTTCAAGGACAGCCTGAGTGCCCAAGGCGTTGCCGAAGCCATTGCCCTGGGCCTGGCGCAAGTCTGGCCGCAGGCCGCTCTGGTCAAATGCCCGATGGCCGATGGTGGCGAAGGCACGGTCGAGTCGATTCTTGCAGCCTGTGAAGGAGAGCTGCGCCGCACCCGAGTGCGTGGCCCATTGGGCGCGCCGGTCGACGCCGCCTGGGGCTGGTTACCGCACAACCACACCGCGATCATCGAAATGGCCGAGGCCAGCGGCTTGCAACTGGTGCAGCCGGCGCAACGCGACGCCTGTATCAGCAGCACGTTCGGCACTGGCGAATTGATCCGCGCCGCGCTCGATGCTGGCGCACAACGGGTGATTCTGGCGATTGGCGGCAGCGCGACCAACGACGGCGGCGCCGGCGCGATGCAGGCCTTGGGGTTGAAGTTGCTCGATGCGCAGAGTCAGCCGTTAGTGCCGGGTGGCCTGGCTTTGGCGCAACTCGCGCGTCTGGACTTGAGCGAACTCGACCCGCGTCTGGCGCAGGTGCGTTTTGACATTGCCGCCGATGTGAACAATCCGTTGTGTGGCCCGCACGGTGCTTCGGCGATTTTCGGCCCGCAGAAAGGCGCGTCGCCAACCCAGGTTCAGCAGCTGGATCAAGCCTTGGGGCATTTCGCCGAACGGTGCGCGCAGGCATTGCACAAAGACGTTCGCGACGAGCCGGGCAGTGGCGCGGCCGGTGGCTTGGGTTTCGCTGCGAAGGCGTTTCTCGCTGCACAGTTTCAGGCCGGGGTTGAAGTGGTCGCCGAACTGGTCGGGCTCGCCGAAGCAGTCAAAGGCGCGGATCTGGTGATTACCGGCGAAGGGCGCTTCGATGCCCAGACCTTGCGTGGCAAAACCCCGTTTGGCGTGGCGCGGATTGCCAAGCAACATGGCGTGCCGGTGATCGTCATTGCCGGGACGCTGGGTGAGGGTTATCAGGCACTCTACGAGCATGGCATCGATGCCGCATTCGCCGTGACCAGCGGCCCGATGTCGCTGGAGCAGGCCTGCGCCGAAGCACCACGGCTGCTGCGCGAGCGTGCGACCGACATCGCCCGCGTCTGGCAACTCGCCGCCAGAGCATGACCCACCCCTGTAGGAGCTGCCGCAGGCTGCGATCTTTTGATCCTGTTTTTGTAAAGCAAGATCAAATGATCGCAGCCTTCGGCAGCTCCTACATGTGGGGTGAACACTGTTTCATTGTTGTAACAACTTGAAAAATAATTGCACTTGACCCGCAATCTTCCTAAAGCCTGGCCGATACAGCTAACAGGCGCGCACAAAACCTTCGCAAAACAGTGACGCCGGACTGAAGCCCAGCCCATGGGCCAGTGATCACGGCATGGACGCTCGTAGTTCTTATCATCCGAGAGTCCAACTATGTCCTTGCGTAACCTCAATATCGCGCCGCGTGCTTTCCTCGGTTTTGCCTTTATCGCCTTGCTGGTGATCGTGCTCGGCGTGTTCGCCGTCAATCGCATGTCGATCATTCGTCAGGCCTCCGTCGACATGGATTCGACGCAACTGCCCAGCGTGACCCAACTCAGCGTGGTGACGGAAAACGTCTTGCGTTTGCGCATCCTCTCGTTCCGCGTGCTGGTCAACCGTGAGCCGTCCGGTTTGCAGGAAGCGCAGACCCGCATCGCCGCCCTGGTCGACAAGGTCCGCAGCGCCCAGGCCAGTTATGCCGCATTGCCGGCCGGCGCTGAAGAGCGTGCTTTGTACCAGAGCTTCGCCACTACGCTGGACAACTACCTGCAAGCGCAGAACCAGATGATGGAGCTGTCGCGTCAGGACAAGCTCGATGACATGCGCACCCTGATCAACACGCGGATCAAGGACGGTACCGACCAGATGGGCGAACAGCTCAACAAACTGATCGCGATCAACGCCGCCGATGCCAAAGCTGCGTCGATTCAGGCTGGTGAACACTACGACAGCGCTATCACCGGCATCATCATTGTCGCCGTCATTGCCGCACTGGCCACCGTGCTGCTGGCCTGGTTGCTGACCCGCAGCATCGTCACGCCGCTCAACCGTGCAGTGGCCGCCGCGCGGACCATTGCCGATGGCAACCTGAGCAAAGTCATCGAAGTCGACGGCAACGACGAGCCGGCCCGTCTGCTCGAAGCCTTGGTCGCGATGCAGACCAACCTGCGCAAAACCATTGAACAGATCGCCGGTTCCGCCACGCAACTCGGCGCCGCTGCCGAAGAGCTCAGCGCCGTGACCGAAGAGGCTTCCCGTGGCCTGCAGCAGCAAAACAACGAGATTGAACAAGCCGCGACGGCAGTCAACGAAATGACCGCCGCTGTCGAGGAAGTCGCGCGCAATGCCGTGTCCACTTCCGAAGCGTCGAACCAGTCGACCCAGGCCGCGCGTTTAGGTCGCGATCAAGTGGTGAAAACCGTCGACGCGATCCAGACCATGACCCACGACGTGCAGAACACTGCGCAAATGATCGAAGGCCTGGCCGCGCAGGGGCGTGACATCGGCAAGGTGCTCGACGTGATCCGCGCCATCGCCGAACAGACCAACCTGCTCGCACTCAACGCCGCCATCGAAGCTGCGCGTGCCGGTGAGGCCGGTCGTGGTTTTGCCGTGGTCGCCGACGAAGTTCGCGCGCTGGCTCATCGCACCGCGCAGTCGACCCAGGAAATCGAAAAAATGGTCGCTGGCATTCAAAACGGCACCGGTGAAGCCGTTTCGTCGATGCAGCAGAGCAACCAGCGCACCCAGTCCACCCTGGAACTGGCCCGTGCGGCCGGCGTTGCGCTGGAGCAGATTACCCAGTCGATCCATCAGATCAACGAGCGCAATCTGGTCATCGCCAGTGCTTCCGAAGAGCAGGCGCAAGTGTCGCGTGAGGTTGACCGCAACCTGGTCAATATTCGCGATCTGGCCACGCAATCGGCTGCCGGGGCCAACCAGACCAGCGCCGCCACCCATGAACTGTCGCGTCTGGCGGTAGATTTGAATGCCATGGTGGCGCGTTTTGTGATTTGAGATAGGGTGAAGGCTGGAGACCGCGCAATCAGGAGACGTGCATGCGCTATTCAGCCTTGACCCAACGAATCGCCGGGGACGGAGCCGCAGCCTGGCAGATTCATGACCGAGCGCTGGAGTTGCGCGCTGAGGGTGTCGATATCCTGCTGCTGAGCGTTGGCGATCCGGATTTCGATACGCCGCTGCCGATTGTTCATGGCGCCATCGACAGCCTGTTGGCTGGCGATACGCATTACTCCGAAGTGCGCGGTCGCGCGGCGCTGCGCAAGCTGATTGCCGAACGGCATCGGCGCCACAGTGGCCATGCGGTCGATGCCGAGCATGTGATCGTTATGCCCGGCGCGCAATGCGCGGTGTATTCGGTGGCGCAATGCCTGCTCGATCCGGGCGATGAAGTGATCGTCGCCGAGCCGATGTATGTCACCTACGAAGGCGTGTTTGGCGCTTGCGGCGCGACGGTGGTGCCAGTGCCGGTGCGGCCGGAAAACGGTTTTCGCGTCGATCCCGCCGACGTCGCCGCGCGGATCACTGCGAAGACCCGCGCCATGCTCCTCAACAGTCCGAACAATCCTTGTGGCGCCAGCCTGTCGTTGTTGATCTGGCAGGAACTGGCGGCGCTGTGCGTGCGGCATGATCTGTGGCTGATCAGCGACGAGGTCTACAGCGAACTCCTCTATGAAGGCCAGCACATCAGCCCGGCGAGTCTGCCGGGCATGGCCGAGCGCACGGCGACGATCAACAGTCTGTCGAAATCCCACGCCATGACCGGCTGGCGCATCGGCTGGATGATCGGCCCCAAGCCGTTGGCGGAACACTTGGTCAATCTGTCGTTGAGCATGCTGTTTGGTCTGCCGGACTTCGTGCAGAAAGCCGCCGAGGTCGCGCTGGCCTCGGATCTGCCGGAAGTCACGCAGATGCGCGAGGAATACCGTTTGCGTCGGGATCTGGTGTGCGAACGTTTGCGTGGCTGCCCGGGGCTGTACCCGATCCGCCCGGATGGCGGCATGTTTGTCATGGTCGACGTGCGCGAGACCGGGTTGGGTGCGCAGGCGTTTGCCGAGCAGTTGCTGGAAGGTTACGGGGTTTCGGTGTTGGCCGGCGAGGCCTTCGGGCCGAGTGCGGCGGGGCATATTCGCATCGGCCTGGTGGTGGACCGGGTGAAACTGGCGGACGCTTGCGCGCGGATTGCGCTGTGTGCGGCGCAGCTGTTGCAGGCGCGTAGTGCCTGATAGATGTGTGTTGTTTTCACCGGCCTCTTCGCGAGCAAGCCCGCTCCCACATTTGAAATGCATTCCCATGTGGGAGCGGGCTTGCTCGCGAAGGCGGCCTTAAAAACGCTACAAAACCTCAGCCCTGCCAAGCCGACGGATTCACCGGATGTTGCAGGTGCGCAGTGCCTGATAGATGTGTGTTGTTTAATTCGGCCTCTTCGCGAGCAAGCCCGCTCCCACATTTGAAATGCATTCCCATGTGGGAGCGGGCTTGCTCGCGAAGGCGGCCTTAAAAACGCTACAAAACCTCAGCCCTGCCAAGCCGACGGATTCACCAGATTCGCCGGCTTCTGCCCAGCCAACGCCGCGAGCAGATTCTCCACCGCACAGCGCGCCATCGCCTCACGCGTTTCATACGTTGCCGAACCCATATGCGGCGTCGCCACAACATTATCGAGCTGCAACAACAACGAGTCATGATTCAGCGGTTCACGCTCGAACACATCCAGCCCGGCCGCGCGAATCCGTTTGTTGCGCAACGCATCGATCATCGCCGCCTCATCGACCACCTTGCCCCGCGAGATATTGATGAAGATGCTTTCCGGGCGCATCAATGCAAACTGCTCGGCACCGATCAAGCCTTCGGTCTGCACCGTCAGCGGCAAGGTCAGGCAGATGAAGTCGGCCTGCGAGAGCAAGTCCTCAAGACTGCGATATTGCGCAGCGAATCGCGCCTCGACCGCGGGTTTGCGCGACTGGCTGTGATAGAGCACCGGCATGCCGAAACCGAAATGCCCACGCTGCGCCAGTGCTTCACCGATCCGGCCCATGCCGATGATCCCCAGGGTCTTGCCGTGCACATCGGTGCCGAAATGTGCCGGGCCGATGTTGCGGCTCCATTGACCGCTACGCACCATGTTCGCCAGTTCCACGACACGGCGCGCAGTCGCGAGAATCAGCGCGAAACCGGTGTCGGCAGTGGTCTCGGTGAGCACGTCCGGGGTGTTGGTGAGGACGATTTGGCGCCGGCTCAGATAGTCGATGTCGTAGTTGTCGACGCCTACCGACACACTGGCAATCGCCTGCAGTTGCGGTGCGAGATCCAGCAACGCGGCATCGAGTTTCAGACTGGCGCCGAGCAAACCGTGGGCGCGGGGCAGGGCGTCACGCAATTGCATCAGGCCGTCGGCGTTTAGGCGTTCGATCAGCGTCACTTCGCACTGGTCTTGCAGACGCGCCATCAACGCTGGCGAGAGTTTCTTGTACAACACGACGTGTTTTTTCATGGCAAAAGTCTCTTCAGGAGTGCGCCGGCACGACACGCGTGGCAGCGGCTTTGGCCACGACACGATCACTGGCGCCGGGCTTGAGGAAAATCGTCAGCACCACCGAGAGCAGCAGTGCGCCGCTCATCAGCAGATACGAAGCGCCGGGCGAACCGGTGGAGCTGTTCAGGTAGCCGACCAGATACGAGCCGCCAAACGAACCGAGCGCGCCCATGCTGTTGATCAACGCCATGGCGCCGCCGGCGACGTTGGCCGGGAGGATCTCCGGGACGATCGCGAAGAACGGCCCGTAAGGTGCGTACATGCAGGCGCCGGCAATCACCAGCAACGTGTATGACCACCAGAAGTGTTCTGCACCCAAGGCGTAAGAGCCGTAGAACGCAATGGAGGCGATCAGCAGCGGCGGCCAGACGAAGCGTTTGCGTTTTTGCAGTTTGTCCGAGCCCCACGACACGCCGAGCATGCCGATCACCGCCGCCAGATACGGCAGCGCCGACAGCCAGCCAGCCTCGATCATGTCCATTTGCGCGCCGGCCTTGAGAATCGATGGCAGCCACAAGACAAAGCCATAGACGCCGATGCTCCAGCAGAAAAACTGCAGCGCAAGAATGATCACCTTCGGCGACCGGAATGCCTCGGCATAGTTCTTCACGGCTTTGATCCCGACCTGCTCGGCAGCCAGGGCACTTTCCAGATCGTGCTTTTCCTCATCGCTCAGCCACTTCGCCTGAGCTGGACGATCATCGGCCAGACGCCACCAGATAAACGCCCAGATCACCGCCGGCAAACCTTCGATGATGAACATCCAGCGCCAGCTGAAATGCTGCACCAGATACCCCGAAACCACCGACATCCACAGCATCGTTACCGGGTTGCCGAGGATCAGGAAGGTATTGGCCCGCGAGCGTTCGGCACGGGTAAACCAGTGGCACAGATACACCAGCATCGCTGGCATCACCGCCGCTTCGACCACGCCGAGCATGAAGCGAATGACGATCAGCCAATAGGCGTTGGAGACCACGCCGGTTAACGTCGCGAGCCCGCCCCAGAGGATCAGACTGACGAAAATCAGCTTTTTCACGCTGTGCTTTTGCGCGTAGATCGCACCGGGTACCTGGAAGAAAAAGTAACCGAGGAAGAACAGCGCACCGAGCAGGGACGACAGCCCCGGTGTGATCATCAGGTCGGCAGCCATGCCCGATGCGGCGGCGAAGCCGTAGTTGGCGCGATCGAGATACGCCAGGCTGTAGGTGATGAACACGATCGGCATGATGTACCACCAGCGACGGCTGGCGAGGGTTGCGGTTTTCATGGTTTTGCTCCTGAGCTTGTTGTTTTTGTCGCAGCAGGTTCAATTATTTGCGGTGCCTAGGCGGAGCTCTTCGCGAACAAACCCGATCCCACATTGAAATGCGATTCAACAGTGGGAGCGGGCTTGCTCGCGAAGGCGGCCTCAAATTCAACAGATAATTCCAGGCGAGTCGGCAAACCCTCCATATCCCCGCGACTCTGCACCGCGCGACTGCCAATCCAGTTCGCGCGCTGCACCGCCTCGGCAAAACTCCGATGTTCCAGCAGGGCACTGATCATCCCCACCGCAAAGCCGTCACCGGCACCAACCGTATCGACAACGCTGGCCACCGGCACGCCAGCGACAAAACCTTGATCGAGTTGTGTGCGGTAGTAAGCGCCTTGCGGCCCAAGCTTGATCGCCACCGCTTCGGCGCCTTGGTCGAGATAAAACGCGGCGATGTCTGCCGGGTCGTCGAAACCGGTCAGCAGACGGCCTTCGCTCAAACCCGGCAGCACCCAATGGGCGAGGCCGGCGAGACGGTTGATTTCAGTGATCATCTCGCGCTCGCTGGCCCACAGGCTCGGGCGCAAGTTGGGATCGAACGACACGCTGCGCCCGGCTTCGCGCATGCGCGTCATCAGCTCGAACGACATCTCCCGCGCCGAGGCCGAGAGTGCCGGTGGAATACCCGTGGCGTGCAGATGGCGAGCGCTCAGCAGGCTGGCGCTGATTGATTGCGGCGACAGATGACTGGCCGCCGAACCGCGCCGGAAATATTCGACCTGCGGATCGCTGCCATCGTCATTGCGGGATTTGAACTGGAACCCGGTCGGATGTTGTTTATCAACATCGACATGGCGGCAATCCAGACCTTCTTTGAGCAACGTCTCGACCACAAAGCGACCCAGCGAATCGTTGCCGACCCGGCTCAACCACGCGACGTTGAAACCCAGACGCGAAAGGCCGATCGCGACATTGCTGTCCGCCCCGGCAATACGTTTGTGAAATTGCTCGACGCTGGCCAGGTCACCGGTCTGCTCGGCCACCAGCATCGCCATGGTTTCGCCGAACGAGAGAATATCGATCTCAGACATGAGCAGGCTCCAGACGCGATTGACCCAGGCGGGCGAGGGCGGCGACGTGTTCGCGCGTCAGTTGCAGCAGGTCATCGCCCTGCAACGGATATTCCGCCGCGCGCATAACGCCTTGGGCCATGTGCCGCAACAGTTGTTCCCACAGATGCAGGTCACTCACCGCTGGCGGCACCGCGACCAGTTTGCCGTCCTCGCGGCGCGCCACGGCTTTGCAATGCACGTAGCCAACATGTCGACCGAGCAGGCGTGCGGCGCTGGCGGCGGACTGGTCCTGCCACTGCCAGTTGCCAATGTCGAAGGTCATTTTGATCGGCAGGTTGTGCTGCTCGACTGCCGCGAAAAAGCGCTGAAACGGTTCGATGCGTCCGCCGTGCACGGTCTGGTCGTTTTCTACCAGCAACTGCACCGGGCTGAGCTTCAAGCGTTCGGCCAAGGCCTGTAAATCATTGTTGTCGGTAAAGTACCCGAGAGAGACCTTCAGCCATTTCGAACCAAATGCCTCGGCCTGTTGCAGGGCAGTGATCAACTCGGGATTGGGCCGCGCCTGACCGGCGAGCCACAGTTCGGTCGGTGACGAATAGATACTTTGCAAGCCGTGGGATTGGCTGGCCTCAGCCAGTTGGGCGGGGTCTTCGCGCGTCAGCAGTTCTTCGCGCCATTCGATGCGATTCGCCCCGGCGCTCGCCAGGATTTCGATGAAAGAGCCTTGGCCGCGCTGGCGCACCAGGTCGGCGCCGTAGCTGGAAAGGCTGATGGAAACGGCGGGTTTATTCATTGTTATTGACCTCTGAAACCGGTTTCATTTTTGTTCAAAAAAATATTCGATGTTTCTGCGATGTTCTTGCCGGCCCTTTCGCGAGCAGGCTCGCTCCCACAATGGAATGCGATCACCCTGTGGGAGCGAGCCTGCTCGCGAAGGCGTCAGTTCAACCACCGACCCCAAGGGTCGACCCACGCTCAATCAGCACCGGCGCGAAATCCACCACCTGCGCCACCTCATTATTCCCACGCAAACGCCTGAGCAAACACTCAAACGCCCGCGCGCCAATCTCTTGCGTCGGCTGCGCCAGCGCGGTAATCCCGCTGCCCACCAACGGATACCAATCCAGATCATCCAGCGCGATCAGCCCGACATCCTCGAACAGCCGGCAGCCAATCTCGCGCAGCGCCAGAGTGCAGGCCAGCGCTGCCACGCCATTGGCGCAGAACAAGGCTTTCGAGCCCGAATCAGGTGTGTTCAAAAAGGTTTGAAGATCGTTCGCCAGGTTCGAACCGGTCTCCAGCACCGCCCCACGTATGTCTTCGCGCTGGCCAACCTGCCGCTGAAAACTGCTGACCCGCTCGATCCGCGAACTGGTGCCGTCATACGGCTCAGTCACCAACAGCACATCGCGATAGCCGCGTTGTTCAAGGTGCGTCAACGCCATCTCAACGGCTTGCGGGTTGTTCAGCCCGACCATGTCGCTGTCCAGCCCGTCGACCTTGCGATCCACCAGCACCAGCGGCATTTCCCGCTTCAGCTCATCCAACTCATCCCGGTGATGGCCCAGGGTGTTCACGATCAGCCCTTCGATGTTGTACGAGCGCAGCAGCGCCAGGTGCTGGCGCTCCTGCTCGTCATCGCGGTCGGTGTTGCACACCACCAGGCTGTAACCGTGCGCACGGCAGGCGGTTTCCACTCCGTGCATCACGGCAATCGAATAAGGGTTGCGGATATCGGCCACCAGCATGCCGATCAAGCGCGTGCGGCCGCGCTTCAGGCCGCGGGCCATCTGATTGGGACGGTAGCCAAGTTCGGCAATCGCCTGCTCGATGCGCCGGGCAATGGCATCGGAAAGCAGGGAGCGGTCATCGCCGATGAAGCGCGAGACGCTGGCCTTGGACACGCCGGCGTGTTCAGCGACGTCGAGCATGGTCACGCGGCTGCGCTGGGCGGCGGAAAAATCGTTCACGGTTGGGTCTTCTTATTGTCTGAAACCGGTTTCAGGAAACAGGATAATGACCACTCCCGTCAAGTTGAAAAACTTCTGGACAATGAGTAAATCCGACCGACGGTAGCGATACCTGTCAGATCTGACAGTGGGCGATATTCCTGTATGAGCGCTTAATAAACTTCTCGTTAAGTTGTATTTCCGTTGTAGAGGCGGCCCTCAATGTCCGAAAAAAAACCACCGGGTGATGGAAAAACTGTCGTCAGTCCTGCCCCAGCGGACCCCATCTCGACACTGGACTATGCACCTCCCGGTGTCGTGGAAGTTGATGCGAACTGGGTCATCCTCGATGTTGCCCATCAAAATGGATTGACTGTAATTGTTCCACGATGGGATTCACCTTCCCCGGACGAGTTGCCGAATGAACTATATCTGTATTTGAATGGCACGGAGGTTTTTCACGATACTTATATCAGTCCTCTGACTCAGCTAGAGTTCCGTCCGATCATTGATTCAAAGTACTTCTCGATCGATGGAACGTATCGACTAACGTATGAAACTGTTACCACCGGTAATCACGCCTATTCCGATCCGCGGGATCTTACTGTCAGGCGTTTGCCCGTGGTCTTGCTGCCTGAGCCCGTTTATCCGGCCGCTACACTGTGGGGGTATCTGAACTGTTTTACCCAGCCCCCAATTTGGGTGGTCGTGATCGTGCGCGTTCCGTTACCTACAAAAACAACCTGGCAGGTAGATGATGAACTGCATCTTTTTTGGGCAGGATATGAAACGCTGAATGGATCCGGTACTGCGCTTTTCTCGCATACGGTGATTAAAACACTGACAGCGCAGGATGTGATTGGTGATTATGAGTTTCGAATAACTGATTTCAAGAACTTTATAGAGCCGCTGGAAAAGGACGCCTCAGTCCGCGCGGTATATTCGATTTACCGCAAAGGTGTACTTGTTGCTGAGTCCAGTGCGGGACTAGTGAAGATTGATCGTGCCATCCCCGGGGAAAGTCATTTCTGTGGACCATGATCAATGGTGTGTGTGTTCGATGTTGGTTAATGAAATATGTTAGTGCGGGTATCACTACTTGACGAAAGGAACTGTCACATGACAATCGATATGAAATTGAATGCGGTTCAACAGGCTGCCGAAAACTCCCGAGTAGCACTCAGGCAAAAAAGTCTGAGTGCAGGCGGAGTACTGGCGGATTCACCGAAGCCCGTGATCGTCGGTGTGCCGAATGGGGGCACGGTTCCGGTCGCGTTGTTAAAAAGTACCGCAGCGCAAGCGGGAACCACGACAGCCGCTCGTCAGCCGGATCTGCCTGTAACATTGAGGGTTTCCGGCTGGGAGTTTCCGAATGACCGGGATATGGTGGTGATCGAGGGCTATCCATTTAAGCAAGGTGTGGATGATCCCGACAAGCCGGAGGATTGGGTTTGGGAAGTACTCCATACTGAACCGGCGCCTCCCGTTGCGGGCCGCCCGACCGAGTGGAACGTCACGATACCTGCAGGCAAATTGACGGACCTTCCAGCGACGGGATCAGTTTCGCCCACGCACTGGAAAATCCAGAGCTCCGGAGCCTTGGATGGCAACCCGCAATACTCTGAAATCGCGGATTATTTCGTCGATATTTTTGCTCCCTTTCACAACAAGGGCGATGTACGACTCGCCCCTCCAACTCGTCTCGACTTTCCGTTACCCCTCGGCGCCAAAATTGATACCGCTTATCTGGGAACCATCGCAACCACCGGGATGGAATTCACGCTCCCGGTCACTGACGCCAAGTGGGTCTACAAGGCGACGGATAAGGCCTTCATTTATCTGAGTTCGAACTTGCGGCCGTCACGCCAGCTTGTACCCACGCTGATTGTTGACCCGGTGCCTGCGGACGGAAAAGTCTCAATACCTGCTTCAGAGATCGGCAAACTGCAAAACGGAACCTGTTGGCTGATCATGGCCTATGAGGATGAAACCGGTAACCGCAGCCTCGATATGCTCGCCAACAGCCGAATCGTCGAGTTTGTGCCCCTGCCTGTGCCGGCGCCTCCTGTGGTTGATGCCGCTAGCCAGGCCGGAGATAACACGATCGATATCAAGGATGCCGAGGATGCCGAGCCAACCGGTATCACCGTCAGGGTCTTTCGACCGCTCAATACTCAAGATACGGATCAGGCTACGGTCTTCGTAGAAGGCTATGAAACTCTTGAGCTTGTTCCGCCGGTGGACGCATTTGGAACCAACAATGAGTTGGTGTTCAGAATGAAGTACACAGATCTCAAATTGATCTATGCCACTGAAACGGGCGGAGACCCGGATGCCCGGGAAATTCCTCTGAGTTTCAAATGGACCTGGGTACGAGGTATCCAGACCAAAGACTCCCCGCCCGCTACGCCGGATCTGGATTTGTCCTATCCAGGTGAGAATCCGGATGAACCCAGCTTGATCAACCGCAATTTCGCCAAGGTACAACTGCGTGGTGTCGACAATCTACTCAATATCCTTGGGCCTGGTGACCTGGTTACAGATCCGAAGGTCATCATCCCCATGCCGACCGGCAGCGCCAAATTACCTGCCAACGTTGTTTGTACCTGGTATTACAACGGGAAGCCGATCGCCGAATTTTCACCTGATGGATTGACTCAATTTGAAGGTGAGCTACCAGCTGCAGAGGTCGTCATCGGTGGTCCGGGGGAAAAGCTTACTTACTGGAGTTGTTCGTTTATCGGTGGCATCAATCCGCAACGCTCACTCGATGAAACGGTGACCGTGACAACGGTCAGGAAAACCGTACCCATTCCTGCGATTGATAGATTGTATCTCACCACAACGATCAACTGCCCGACCGTTGGATTTGTCAGGGGAAACAAACCTCCACTCCCTTCTCTCACATTCACGACAGCAGCAGACCCGGTTCTGGCAGGCTTGAGAAGCATCACTGCGCATTGGGTCGGAACAACTAACGCTGACGGGACGGGGCCCATCTCCGGCACGGACGAGGATGTTGACATTCCAGTGACGGGTAATGAAACCACGACGGGGATCGTTGGGTCGATTGCGGAGTATCTGACTAAAATCGTGCCTATCCAGACACGGCCGGAGCCTTTCCCTGCGCCCCCTCCACCCATTACTTATGCATCACTCAAGTATTCGGTGGAATGGACAGACGGTACTAAAGCCACTTCGGACGCCACCGTGAAAATGGTTTCAATTGTTAACGGCAATCGTGAGTTCTGTCACGAGGTGAGGTGACGCGTACGGAGTTCCATGAATGACAAGGAGGCATGAAAGTGCCTCCTTGCGTTATCTGTTACCGGATAGATCCGGACTTACCCTCCATGACTTGAGGATTAATCCTACATAAATGTAGGCGACTGGTCTGTAGTCTGGCGTGCGCTTTCGGGTCGGACTGCTCTGATGAGTGAGTCATCCTGGTCAACATTATGATACCTCCGAGTGGTTATTCTTATGGCTTCGCACATTGGTTCGACAGACGTACCTGTTTCTTGCAAAGATAAGTTGTGCCTTGTTGCATTTTCCCTTCTGGTTACATCTTTTGCCGAGGCTCGCCCCATTATTGTTGACGAGACTATCAACAACGGAGCGCTTGTTGAGGATTTCATTGTTGGTCAAGGTGCGACGTTAACGGTTAATGACGCCACCACTCTTAATATTTCTACGAATGCGGCAAAGTTGGTGGTCAATACTGGCACGTTGCAGGATATCAGAGCTAATAACGGTTCCACTGTCACGCTTGACAAAGCGACCGTCATTGCTCGAGCAAATCAGCCAGGGGTCACAATCACCAACTCGATGGCAACGATCAACAACAGCACCATCACAAGTGATGGTACTGGGCTACAAGTTGCTCGCGTGCCCAGTTCTCCGCTTACGACGGTGGTCTCGTTGTCCGGTAGCACTGTAATGGGGGGGGCAAGTGGAGCCGTGGTCAGCGCACAAACTACACTCAATATGAGTAACTCAGACCTGCTGTCTCAGAGCTCTACGGGCTACGGATTGCGTCTCGCGAGTGGAGATGTCTTCGCTAGAGGGGGGCGAATGGAAGGCGGGCTTAACGGCATACTTCTGAGTGGCGATAACTTTATCAGTCGGGCCAATACACTTGTACTGGATGGCACTAAGGTAATAGGGGGAAGTGGCGCGGCTATCTCCGTGGACCCCAGCGGACGCCCAATTGCGACCAATATCCATATACTCAATGGCGCGAGTTTGACCGGCGGTAATGGCAATTTTCTGGAAGTCGGTAACAGAGGAACAGTAAATCTTATTGCTGACAATGCCGTTCTGAAAGGCGATGTGGTCGTGACAGGCGGAGCAACTACCAATATTTCTTTGCAAAACGCAAGTTCGTTGACCGGCAATCTGAATAACGTAGCAGTGATCAGCTTGAATAATCAAAGCTCTCTCAAAGGGAATGTGGGCGGCGGCGTGGCCGGCGGTTCCTCAGTGCTGATCGATAATGGCTCTACAATAGACGGGAATATTGTTGATTCTTCGCGTGTAGATATCAGCAATGGCTCTCGGTGGACCATGGCAGATAATAACCAGCTCAATAGGTTGCACCTCAATGGCGGTAATGTTGTTCTGGGGAGTGGTGGCGATTTCAAAAAACTGGATATTGTCAACCTGTCTGGTAATGGTCTGTTTGATATAAGAGCCAATTTTGCTGCTGACAAGAGCGACGTCTTCAATGTGACCGGTACGGCGACAGGTAATCATCAACTGCGGGTAGCCGCGAGCGGAACTGAATTTGCAACAGGCAACGCGATAAAAGTCGGTAGCGTTAACACGGGAGACGCCGCATTCAGCCTGTATAACGGGCGACCGGTAGATGCAGGCGCTTTCACCTACAAACTATTGAGCGAAAATGGCGGGGTGTACCTGGCGCCAGACAAGGAAGTCGTCAGTACCGGTACCAATGCAGCTCTGGCGATTGCCGGCACCGCGCCGACTATCCTGTACTCGGAAATGACCACGTTGAATAGTCGTCTTGGTGACCGACGGTTGAGTGGTAGCGAGCCCAATACCTTGACGCGGGCCACTGGCGAATCCCCCTCCGGTGTATGGATCCGCAGCTATGAGAACCAGTACAACGTGGCTAACGCCTATGGTGACGGTTTCTCACAAAAACAGCGTGGGATATCAGTGGGAGCCGACACGCCATTTCCGTTTGGTGACGGACAGTGGCTTATAGGTGGATTCGGCGGCTACAGCAAGACTGATATGGATCTGAAGTGGGGGAGCACTGCTGCAATCGACAGTTACTATGCTGGTGGTTATTTGACTTGGTACGATCGTCAAAGTGGTTATTACGTCGACACGGTGAGCAAGATCAACCAGTTTGATAACAGTGCCAAAATCACCCTGAGCGACGGAACTCGCACCCAGGGACACTATAAAAACCTTGCTGTAAGCGGCTCTGTTGAAGTGGGTAAATATGTTGCGTTTGATAACGGAATTTTTATCGAACCTTTTACCCAGATTGCCGCTGCCGTTGCGCAGGGCAAGGACTACACGCTCGATAATGGCATGCGAGTTAGCACTGACCACGCACGCTCACTCGTAGGTAAGGTAGGGACATCGGTCGGGAGTCAAATTCGTCTGGATCGCGGCGGAGAACTGCAGCCTCGGCTAAAGGTAGCACTGGCGCATGAGTTTATAAAAAATAACGAGGTCAGTGTAAATGGCGCCGACTTTACTAATGATCTTTCGTCCACCAGCGTGGAGTTGGGCGCGGGCATTAACTGGGTGCCAGCGCGGAAAAGCTGGCAGGTATACTCCGAAGTCAGTACCAGCAAGGGGAAGACGGTCAACCAGGAATGGGGCGCAGGTGTAGGGTTGAGTTACAATTTCTAGAATAAAAAAAGGAAGCGATTGCTTCCTTTTTTGTTTTCAATGAAACGGGTCAAATGACTGATGTACTGTAAGCCAGATCCCCGGAGATCATGAATGACTGTCCATTCGTATCACTTACTGTGACGTCCAACTTGCCTGTTATGGTGCTCAGTTCATCTCTTTTATAGCCGAGCGTCAATATCACCGTGCCTTTCGTCGCGGTATGAATATACGGCTCTGGGTCGGAGGTGTCGGTATAGTCCATGTACAGTCCCTTCGGCTCGTCCGGAATAAAAAACTGGCCCGATTTTGATTCTTCTGGAAGGGCAAGGGTAATGGTTTTCTTGTCGACTCGATTCTCATCTACTTTTACGGTGTATTCGGCAGAAAACACCCAATAGTTTCCGCCCAGGTCCGGTAGATCTTTAAGCTCAAGAGTGAAATATTTCGCGTTGAAATCTTCCGTGTCTCCATTGCGAAGTACTTTTGCAGTGAATGAGTTGACGAGTCTGATTTGTGGTTTGACTAGCGCATTCATGAATGTTTCTCCAGAGTTAAGGGGGAGCTAATCCATAAGCCGGATCCAGCTTAAAGCATGGATGAACTATATAAGCGCGAGTGCTTTACTTTGTATACTGTCAGAGTTGACAGGTAGGCAGATGCAGGAAAGTGTGGATTGGTTTTTATACGTTCCCGCTATATCAAAAAGTAATTTTTGTGGCAGATTGGATGTGCGCCATCGACTGTGGAAGACAACTTTCATCAGCCGAACAAGCCAGCAGCAATATTAATTGAGAACCCCAGAATCGCCGTATTGAAAACAAACCCGATCAACGACTGCGCCAGCACGATCTTGCGCATCTCCCGCGTTGCCACGCCAACATCCGCCGTCTGCACCGCCACGCCGATGGTGAACGAGAAGTACAGAAAGTCCCAGTAATTGGGCGTTGTCAGGCCTTCGGCAAAGCGCAGCGCCGGTTCCTTGCCGTCCCAGGTGTAAAACAGCCTGGCGTAGTGGACGCAGAAAATCACCCCGATCAGCAGCCATGAGCCGATGACCGTCAGTGCGGTGAAGCCGTAGTGCATGAGTTTGCGGCTGGTCTCCAGATCCTTGCTGCCGGCCAGTTCCAGGGTGATGGTGGCCAGACTGGCCAGTGCGGCGATGCACACCACAAACAGCACCAGCCCGGCATTTTCATCTTCGACTTCGGCGATGCGTTTGACGTCTGGAGCCTTGGCGCGCACGGTCAGCCAGAACATCAGGACCAAATAAGTCCAGACGCCGGCGTTCCAGCCGATGAGGATTTTGCTGACGATCGAGTCAGCGGGAGCGAGCAGCCCGGTGGCGAGACCGACCAGCGCGGCGGCGGAGAGGCGAGGGTGGGTACGGGCGAGAAAGCGCATGGGGACTCACTTGGTGAACTGTCCCAGCACCATAGCTCACACACCCTTGCTTTTGTAGGAGCTGCCGCAGGCTGCGATCTTTTGATTTGTTTTGAAGATCAAAAGATCGCAGCCTGCGGCAGCTCCTACTTTTGCATCAGTGCCTGGTGAATCGTTGTACGAGCTTCATGACGACGACGAAGAAGACCGGGACGAAGATCACCGCCAGCGTCGCGGTGATCATTCCGCCGATCACGCCGGTGCCGATGGCTTGTTGGCTCGCGGAACTGGCGCCAGTGGCGATGGCCAGTGGCACTACGCCGAGAATGAACGCCAGTGACGTCATCACGATCGGACGCAGACGCAGACGCGCGGCCTGCAACGTCGCATCGATCAGGTCATGCCCTTCGTCATACAAGCTCTTGGCGAACTCGATGATCAGGATCGCGTTCTTCGCCGACAGACCAATGATGGTGATCAGGCCAACCTTGAAGAACACATCATTGGGCATCCCGCGCAGTGTCACCGCGAGTACCGCGCCGAGCACGCCCAATGGCACCACCAGCAACACCGAAGTTGGGATCGACCAACTCTCATACAGTGCCGCCAGGCAGAGAAATACGATCAGCAGCGACAACCCGAGCAGGATCGGCGCCTGACTGCCGGACAGGCGTTCCTGCAACGACAACCCGGTCCATTCCTGGCCCAGGCCTTTCGGGCCTTGGGCAACCAGACGTTCAATCTCGGCCATGGCTTCGCCCGTGCTGTGCCCCGGTGCCGGCTCGCCGGAAATGGCAATCGCCGGATAACCGTTGTAACGGGTCAACTGTGCCGGGCCCTGAATCCATTTGGCCTGCACAAATGCCGACAGCGGTACCATTTTTCCGTTGTTGTTGCGTACGTGCATCTTCAGCAGGTCATCGACCTGACTGCGCTGGCTGCCTTCGGCCTGTACGACCACGCGCTGCATCCGTCCCTGATTGGGGAAGTCATTGATGTAGCTCGAGCCGACGGCGGTGGACAGCACGCTGCCGATATCGGCAAACGACACGCCCAACGCATTGGCCTGTTTGCGGTCCACTTCGAGTTGCACTTGCGGTGCTTCGGCCAGTGCGCTTTCACGCACGTTCATCAGCACCGGGCTTTTCTCGGCGGCGGCTAGCAGTTCGGTGCGCGCCTGCATCAATGTTGCGTGGCCGAGGCCGCCGCGATCCTGCAAACGGAACTCGAAACCACTCGATGTGCCCAGGCCATCGACCGGCGGTGGCAGCACGGCGAAGGCCATGGCGTCCTTGATCTGGCTCAGGGCGATATTCGCGCGATCAGCAATCGAGCTTGCCGAGTCGTCGCTGCCGCGCTGCGACCAGTCCTTCAGTGTGCTGAACGCCAAGGCTGCGTTCTGCCCGCTGCCGGAGAAGCTGAAACCGAGAATCACCACGCTGTCGCTGATCCCCGGTTCGCCAGCGTTATGCGCCTCGAACTGTTCGGCCACCTGCACCGTACGGTTCTTGGTCGCGCCGGGTGGCAGCTGAATATCGGTGATGGTGTAACCCTGGTCTTCGACCGGCAGGAACGAGGAGGGCAGGCGCGCAAAAAGCAGACCCAGGCCGACCAGCAACACGCCGTAGATCAGCAGATAGCGACCGGTACGTTTCAGCGCATAACCGACCCAGCCCTGATAACGATCGGTCAGTTGCTCGAAGCGGCGGTTGAACCAGCCGAAGAACCCGCGTTTTTCGTGGTGTTCGCCTTTGGCGATCGGTTTGAGCAGCGTTGCGCACAGCGCCGGGGTCAAGGTCAGGGCGAGAAACGCCGAGAACAGAATCGAGGTGGCCATCGACAGCGAGAACTGCTGGTAGATCACCCCGACCGAGCCTTGCATGAACGCCATCGGAATGAACACCGCCACCAGCACCAGCGTGATGCCGATGATAGCGCCAGTGATCTGCGTCATCGCCTTGCGTGTGGCTTCCTTGGGCGACAAACCCTCGGTGGCCATGATCCGCTCGACGTTCTCGACCACGACAATCGCGTCGTCCACCAGAATGCCAATGGCCAGAACCATGCCGAACATGGTCAGCACGTTGATCGAGAAACCCAGCGCCAGCATGGTCGCGAACGTGCCCATCAATGCCACAGGCACCACCAGTGTCGGGATCAGCGTGTAACGCACGTTCTGCAGAAACAGGAACATCACCGCAAACACCAGCAACATCGCTTCGCCCAAGGTGTAGACCACTTTGGTAATCGAGACTTTGACGAACGGTGAAGTGTCGTACGGGATCTTGTATTCCACGCCCGCCGGGAAATAGCGCGCCAGCTCATCCATCTTCGCCCGCACCAGCGTCGCGGTGTTCAGCGCGTTGGCACCCGGCGACAGCTGCACGCCGACGGCGGTCGACGGTTTGCCGTTGAGGCGTGTACCGAACTGATATTCCTGACTGCCAACCTCGACCCGGGCGACGTCACCGATGCGCACGGTCGAACCGTCGGGATTGGCCTTGAGCACGATGTCGGCAAATTCTTCCGGCGTCGACAACTGGCCCTTGACCAGAATCGTCGCGGTGATTTCCTGGCTGGACGGGTTGGGCAAATCGCCAATGCTACCGGCGGAAACCTGGGCGTTCTGCGCGACGATGGCGGCGTTGACGTCAGCCGGCGTCAGGTTGAAACCGATGAGTTTCTGCGGATCGATCCAGATGCGCATCGCTCGCTCGGCGCCATACAGCTGCGCCTTGCCGACGCCATCCAGACGCTTGATCTCGTTCATCACGTTGCGCGCCAGATAATCGCTGAGCGCGACGTCATCGAGCTTGCCGTCACTGGACGTCAGGGTGATCAACAAAAGGAAACCGGAAGAGACCTTCTCCACCTGCAAGCCTTGCTGATTGACCGCTTGCGGCAGGCGTGACTCGACCACTTTCAGACGGTTTTGCACGTCAACCTGCGCCAGTTCCGGATTGGTGCCGGGCTGGAAGGTCGCTTTGATGGTCGCGCTGCCAAGGCTGCTCTGCGATTCGAAGTACAACAGGTGATCGGCGCCGTTGAGCTCTTCCTCGATCAGGCTGACCACGCTTTCATCGACGGTCTGCGCCGAGGCGCCCGGGTACACGGCATAGATTTCGATCTGCGGCGGCGCGACGTCGGGGTATTGCGCCACCGGCAATTGCGGGATGGCCAGCGCACCGGCCAACAGGATGAACAGCGCGACGACCCAGGCAAACACCGGGCGGTCGATAAAGAACTGCGGCATAGAAAAGCGTCCTGCTTACTGACCAGAAGTCTGGGCAAGTGGAAGAGGGGTGTCGTCGATCTGCACTTTTTCGCCGGCACGGGCGTGCTGCAGGCCTTCAATGACAATGCGGTCGCCGGGCTTGAGTCCGCCGGTGACGATCCAGCGATCGTTTTGCACCGCGCCCAGTTGCACCGGTTGCTGCGCCACACGCATTTGCGCGTCGACGGTCAGTACTTGCGCGATGCCGGCGCTGTCACGTTGAACGGCGCGTTGCGGCACGGTAATACCGTTCTGGATTTTCGCCTGTTCGATGCGCACACGGATGAAACTGCCCGGCAGCAGGTCGAGATCGGGGTTTGGAAATTCGCTGCGCAGGATGATCTGGCCGGTGCCCGGATCAACCGTGATATCGCTGAACAGCAGTTTGCCGGGCAACGCATAGAGACTGCCGTCATCCTGAATCAGCGTGACCTTGACCTGATCCTGACCGACCTCCTGCAACTGCCCGGAGCGGAACGCGCGACGCAGTTCGTTGAGCTCGCGGGTCGATTGCGTGACGTCGGCGTGAATCGGGTTCAGCTGTTGAATCAACGCCAGCGGCGTGGTTTCGTTCTGCCCGACCAGCGCGCCTTCGGTGACCAGTGCGCGACCGACACGCCCGGAAATCGGCGCGACGACGGTGGCGTAGCCGAGATTGAGTTTCGCCCGTTCGACGGCGGCTTTGTTCGCCGCGACATCGGCGGCGGTTTGCCGGGCATTGGCGCGCGCGTTGTCGTAGTCCTGAGCACTGATGGCTTTGTCGTCGATCAATTGCGCGTAGCGTTGTTCCTGCAATTTCGCCTGGAAGGCATTGGCTTCGGCTTTGCGCAGCGCGGCTTCGGCGCTGTCGAGGTCAGCCTTGAATGGCGCCGGATCGATGCGAAACAACACGTCGCCCTTTTTCACGTCGCTGCCTTCGCGAAAGGTCCGTTGCAGCACCACGCCGGCAACCCGTGCGCGCACTTCGGCAATGCGCGGCGCCGCGACGCGGCCGCTGAGTTCGCTGCTGATCGACAGGGGATGGGCCTCGATGGTTTCGATGCGCACGGTGGCCGGTGGCGCCTGTTCCTCGGCTTTCGAGGACGAGTCACAGGCACTCAGCGTCAGCGCCATTGCGATCAGGCCGAGCCCGGCCAACAGTTTGTTCGACATTTACCACCCCCAATATTGATGCGCGCATCCTACGGCCAGTCGCGCAGAGTAGCGGTGAAGCTTTGTAGGCGCTGTGTGAAATTGTGTAAGGGTTTTACTCAGGGACGGGTGAGGGCGTATATCCTTTAGCCCTTGAAATTTATTGCGACAGTTGCATCGCCATCGCGGGCAAGCCCGCTCCCACAGGGATCGGTTGTGGACACAAATCATGTGAACACCCGAAAACACTGTGGGAGCGGGCTTGCCCGCGATGAGGCCTTCAATGTCGCCACCGCACTTTCTGGAACACCTCCATGCCCAACATCCTCCTGGTCGAAGACGACACCGCGCTCGCCGAACTGATTTCCAGCTATCTGGAGCGCAATGGCTATTCCGTCAGCGTCATCGGCCGTGGCGATCACGTACGGGAGCGGGCGCGAGTCAATCCGCCGGATCTGGTGATTCTCGACCTGATGCTGCCGGGCCTCGACGGCTTGCAGGTGTGCCGCTTGCTGCGTGCCGACTCGGCGACGTTGCCGATCCTGATGCTCACCGCCCGCGATGACAGCCACGATCAGGTTCTGGGCCTGGAAATGGGCGCTGACGATTACGTCACCAAGCCTTGCGAGCCGCGTGTTTTGCTCGCGCGGGTGCGTACCTTGTTGCGCCGCAGCAGCCTCGGCGAGCCGTTGACGGTCAACGATCGCATCGTCATGGGCAACCTGTGCATTGATCTGTCCGAGCGCACCGTGACCTGGCGCGAGCAGTTGGTCGAACTGTCCAGCGGCGAGTACAACTTGCTGGTCGTGCTGGCCCGGCATGCCGGCGAAGTGCTGAGCCGTGACCAGATTCTGCAACGTTTGCGCGGCATTGAATTCAACGGCACCGACCGTTCGGTAGACGTCGCGATCTCCAAGCTGCGGCGCAAGTTCGACGACCACGCCGGCGAGGCACGCAAGATCAAGACCGTGTGGGGCAAGGGTTATCTGTTCAGCCGTTCCGAGTGGGAATGCTGAGCTGATGTTTCGCATCCTGTTTCGCCTGTATCTGGTGACGATTATCTCGTACAGCGCGGCGATCTATCTGGTACCGGACCTGGTGGTCATGGCCTTTCGTGATCGCTTCGTCACCTACAATCTCGATTATTCGCGCGGCCTGCAATCGCTGATCACCAAGCAGTTCCATGCTGCGCCGCACGATCAGTGGCCGGCGATTGCGGCGTCGATGGACAAGGATTTCCAGCCGTTGCATATCGTCCTCGCGCGTATCGACGACGCCGACTTCACCGCGATCGAGCAGCAACGGCTACGTCGTGGCGAGAACGTGGTGCGCATCGGTGACTGGGGCTGGCGCACGTTGGCGGTGACGCCGCTGAATGACGACATGGCGGTGCAAATGGTCGTGCCGCCGGACCCGATGGACGTCAATCTGTTGTACTGGAGCATCAACGTGCTGATCGGCGCGAGCCTGTTGGCGTGCCTGCTGCTGTGGTTGCGCCCGCACTGGCGCGATCTCGAACGCCTCAAGGGCACCGCCGAACGCTTCGGTAAAGGCCATTTGAGCGAACGCACAAAAATCGCCCAGAGTTCCAACATCGGCAGTCTGGCCAACGTCTTCGATACCATGGCCGGCGACATCGAAAACCTCCTGAATCAGCAGCGCGACCTTCTTAACGCTGTCTCCCATGAGCTGCGTACACCGCTGACGCGTCTCGATTTCGGCCTCGCGCTGGCGCTGTCTGACGACTTGCCGACCGCCAGCCGCGAGCGCTTGCAGGGTCTGGTCGCGCACATTCGTGAACTCGATGAGCTGGTGCTTGAGCTGCTGTCCTACAGCCGCTTGCAGAACCCGGCGCAATTGCCTGAGCAGGTTGAAGTCTCGCTGGACGAATTCATCGACAGCATTCTCGGCAGCGTCGATGAGGAACTGGAGTCGCCGGAAATCGTCATTGACGTGTTGCTGCATGGCCAGCTCGAACGCTTCTCGCTGGACCCGCGCCTGACCGCCCGCGCCATCCAGAACCTGCTGCGCAATGCCATGCGTTATTGTGAAAAACGCATCCAGATTGGCGTGCAGGTGAATGGCGAAGGGTGTGAGATCTGGGTCGACGACGACGGGATCGGCATCCCGGATGATGAGCGCGAACGGATTTTCGAGCCGTTCTACCGCCTGGACCGCAGCCGTGACCGAGCCACCGGTGGGTTTGGCCTGGGGCTGGCCATCAGCCGCCGGGCACTGGAAGCGCAGGGCGGCACGTTGACCGTTGAATCCTCCCCATTGGGCGGCGCCCGCTTCCGGCTATGGCTACCCACCCCCTGAAGCCCCTGTAGGAGCTGCCGCAGGCTGCGATCCGTTGATGTTGTTTTTAAGATCAAAGGATCGCAGCCTGCGGCAGCTCCTACATGGGTTAGATGAGGTCGCTTGACTGGATCAGGCCGACCCCGGCCAGTTGCATGCGCTCGGTCGCGGCTGCCAGCGAGCCCTGCAGATCGATCGCCCGACAGGCATCCAGCACGACAAATGCGTTGAAGCCCGCCGTGCGTGCATCCAGCGCGGAAAACATCACGCAGAAATCCAGCGCCAGTCCGACCATATAGACCGTGTCGATGCCACGCTCCTTGAGATAGCCGGCGAGCCCGGTGACCGTGGTGCGGTCGGCTTCGAGAAACGCCGAATAACTGTCGATGTCCGGGTTGCAGCCTTTGCGAATTACCAGTTGCGCGTGGGGCAGATCGAGTTCTGGGTGGAACTCGGCGCCGGGTGTTGCCCGTACGCAATGATCCGGCCATAGCGTCTGCGGGCCGTAGGGCAACTCAATCACATCGTAAGGCTTGCGCCCGGGATGGCTCGAGGCGAACGAAGCATGCCCGGCAGGGTGCCAGTCCTGCGCAATGATGACCTGCTTGAAAAGGCCGGCGAGACGGTTGATCAGCGGGACGATCTGATCGCCTTCAGGTACGGCCAACTGCCCGCCGGGGGTGAAGTCGTTCTGCACGTCGATGACCAGCAGCGCGCTGCGCGGGGAAATCTGCATCGGTATGTCCTCCTTGGATAATCACCCGCACAGAATAGTGGCAGCGGCCGTCATGCGCTCAGTCGTTCGATCAAATGCCTGGCCAGAACCTCTAGCTCCGGCGCCGGGTTATGCCCGATCAACATCCACGCGTGCTCGCGTTCGGTCCAGTACACCACGTTCATGGCGTGCCGGCGTTCGTGAGCCAGCGGCTGACTGCCGCTGTTGGAACGGGTGACGCATAAGGCCATGGGGCCATGCCTGGCATCGAGATAGGTTATTTGCGCGATCGGCACGCCATCGTATTCGAGCATTTGCGCGCGCTTGAACTCGGCGCCGGGCAGCCTCAGCGTGGCCGGTGCGAGGCTCAGGCCCAGTCGTGCGTCCACCGTACGCAACTGCGCGCGCTGACTCGCCTCGTCTGCCGGCAGATGATCAAGCGTCTGCGGGACATAAAGCGCCATGTAGTCGCCGACCAGTTCACGCCAGTTGTGGTCTTGCTGCGCTTGCCAGCCGAGCAACAGTCGATCGGCCAACACGCCGCCAGCCACCAGGGTGGCGGCCGCCGCGCCGATAAACCAGCGTCGGCTCAGCCCCGGATGTTCCGGTGACGCAATGCCGTCGAGCCGAGCCTGCAGGCGTTCCAGAGGCGCTTGCTGCGCCAGTTCATCGTAGGCCGCTTTGTACGGCAGACTGCTGCGGCTGAGCCATTGCACACGCAGGCTGAGCAGCGGATCGTCGGCGATCGCACTGTCGAGCTGGCTGCGCTGTTCGCGGTCGAGTTCATTGTCCAGGTAAGCGACCAGTTGTTCATCCGAAGGTGTGTTCATGACCGGTCTCCTTCGGTGGTTTTCGGCACCGCTTGCAGCGGCGGGTATTCGGCGAGTTTCAGGCGTGCGGTGGCCAGGCGGCTCATCACCGTGCCGATCGGCACTTGCAGGACATCGGCGACTTCGCGGTAGGACAAGCCTTCGACATAAGCCAGGTACACGGTTTCACGCTGGGTCTCGGGCAGGGCATCGACGCGGCGTATCACTTGCGCGGCCAGCACATGGGTTTGCGCGGCATATTCGCCATCGAACGCCAACTGGCCGTCGGCATCGACTTGGCCCGCGCCCTGACGCAAACGCCGCGCGCGTACTTCATTGAGCCAGATCGAATGCAGAATGCTTAGCAGCCAGCGGTCCATGCGCGTGCCGGCGATGTATTGAGCAGAACGTTCCAGCGCGCGCACACAGGTCGCCTGCACCAGATCCTCGGCGACATGCCGATTGCGCGACAGCAGCAAGCCGTAGCGCCACAATCGCGCCAGATGCTGTCCGAGTTCCGCTCTGAATGCCTGATCGCTGACGATGATGGCCTCCGCTATTGATGTCAGGTTTTCGATGAGTCGTTAATGGCTTGCGCCAGGTCCTGGTATTCCTCGCACGCCGTGCCGCAGATCGACCGGATCTGCTGCAACTGTTCTTGCGCGAGGTCGACGCGGCCTTTGATCACGTAGGCTTCGCCGAGGTATTCGCGCACTTGCGCGTACTGCGGATCGAGTTTTACCGATTGCAGGTAATAGCTGATGCCTTCGTCGGTACGCCCGAGTTTGCGCGTGGCGTAGCCGCGATAATTCAGCGCCTTGGCGGTGTTCGGCTGTTTCAGCGTGTCGAGCAACGCCAGTGCTTCCTCGTAGCGGCCAGCCTTGGCCAGACGATAGGCGTAATCGGTGCGGTCGGCATCGGGCAACAGGCTGCTGGTCTGCAAGACGCATTTTTGCGTTTTACTGTCCCAGACCTGGCCTTTCGGGCATTCAGGCTTCTGCACCGGCTCGTCGTCGTCACCATTGGCGAAGGCCAAATGACTGGACATGGCAGCCGCCAGTAGCAGCGGGGCGGCGAACATAACGGAACGGATAGTCATGGGCAAGGCTCCAGAGTGAAAGTGTCGTTTCAGTTGGAAACACGTCCCGGCAACATGCGCCGCAAGGTGTTGTCGCGCAGGCCGTAGTGATGCACCAGCGCGACGATCGCGTGCAAAGACGCGAGGATAATGATGGCCCACGCTACTTGTTCATGCAGGCCGCCAAACACCGACTTCATGCTTTTGTCGAAGGCAATCAGGGTTGGGACATCAAACAGCCCGAAGAAGTTGAAAGGTTCGGCCTGAGCCCAGCGCAAGAAAAACCCCAGCACGATCTGACTCAACAGCAGCGCGTACAGCGCCAGGTGTGCGGTTTTCGCCAGAATGTTCAGTGCGCCCTTGTTCGTCGGCGGCAAGCGCCGCCCCTTGAACAAACGCCAGAGCACCCGGCCGACAACAATGACGGCCAGCAAGATGCCAAAGGAGATGTGCAATGCCTGCAGCTCTTTGCGCAGCGGCGTGCCTTTGGGCAATTGCTCCCAAATCTGCGCGCAGGCAAACAGGCCGATCACCAGCGCGGCAGTCAGCCAGTGCAGAGTCATGGTCAGTCGGTCGTAACGGACGGGCATATCAGTGGTCGTAACGCTCATGGGTCATCCTCGTGGGCAATGTACGGTTAACACCCGAGGGTGAATTTTTATTCATTGCATTGTCAGTGACTGTTCAAGGTCGCGGTAAATTCAAGCGCTATGCTCGTGAACATCCGCCGTCGATCCGATGCTTCGCCATAAGGGGAAACTGCCATGAACGAACAGCTCCATCACTCCGCCGCCGGCTACAAGACCGCTGCCGACACTTATGTCAAAGGACGGCCGGATTATCCGCCGCAGGTCGCCGACTGGCTGACCGCGACGTTGGGGCTGGATGCTCACAAGACCGTGATTGATCTCGGCGCGGGCACCGGCAAATTCACCGGCCGACTCGTGGCGACGGGCGCGCAGGTGATTGCTGTCGAACCGGTGCCGCAGATGCTTGAGAAACTCTCCGAGGCATGGCCCGATGTGCTGGCCGTCAGCGGTACTGCGACGGATCTGCCCTTGCCGGACGCGTCGGTCGATGTGGTGGTTTGCGCTCAGGCGTTTCACTGGTTTGCCAGTCAGGCGGCGTTGACCGAGATCGCCCGGGTGCTCAAGCCCGGTGGCAAGCTTGGACTGATCTGGAACCTGCGTGATACGCAGGTGAGCTGGGTGCCGAAACTCGATGCCATCGTCAATGCGCTGGAGGGTGATACGCCGCGTTATTACACCGGCGAATGGCGCAAGGCGTTCCCCCATCCGCGCTTCGGCCCGTTGCAATTGCAGCAGTTCCACAACGGCCATACCGGCTCACCGGAGGACGTGATTTTCAATCGAGTGCGTTCGACCAGTTTCATTGCCGCACTGCCGGACGCACAACGGGCGAAGGTTGATGAGCAGATTCGCGCGTTGATCGCGTCCGAGCCGCAGCTGCGCGGCAGGGATGTGGTGACGGTGCCCTACGAAACCGCCGCCTTCGTCACGCAAAAACCCCTGTAGGAGCTGCCGCAGGCTGCGATCTTTTGATTGTGATTCTTAAAAGACCAGATCAAAAGATCGCAGCCTGCGGCAGCTCCTACAGGGGGCGGTGTGATAGTCCCGCATTTGGCTGAACCGCCACTGTGATGCCTTGTTATAGTTCGGGCCTCATTTTCAGCCCGGTAAAGGATCACTGCCATGACTCAATACTCCGCCTTCAGCGTCGAACTGGCCGATAACATCGCCCATGTGCAGATTAATCGCCCGGAAAAGATCAACTCGATGAACGCGGCGTTCTGGAGCGAGATCGTCGAGATTTTCCAGTGGATCGACGACACCGACGAAGTGCGTGTGGTGGTGCTCAGCGGCAACGGCAAACATTTCTCCTCGGGCATCGACCTGATGATGCTCGCCGGCGTCGCCAATGAACTGGGCAAGGACGTCGGCCGCAACGCGCGCCTGCTGCGCCGCAAGATTCTCACCCTGCAAGCCTCGTTCAACGCCGTCGACAACTGCCGCAAACCGGTGCTCGCGGCGATTCAGGGTTACTGCCTGGGCGGTGCGATCGATCTGATCGCGGCCTGCGACATGCGTTACGCCGCCGAAGACGCCCAATTCTCGATCAAGGAAATCGATATCGGCATGGCCGCCGATGTTGGCACTTTGCAACGGTTGCCACGGATCATCGGGGACGGCATGCTGCGTGAACTGGCTTACACCGGTCGCACCTTTGGCGCTGACGAAGCGCGCAGCATCGGCCTGGTCAATCGCGTCTACAGCGACAAGGACGCGTTGCTCGAAGGCGTGATCGACATCGCTCGCGAGATCGCTTCGAAGTCGCCGATCGCGATTACCGGCACCAAGGAAATGATCAGCTACATGCGCGACCATCGCATCGACGACGGCCTCGAATACGTTGCCACCTGGAACGCCGCCATGCTGCAATCCACCGATTTGCGCGTGGCCATGGCCGCCCACATGAGCAAACAGAAACCCGAATTTCTGGACTGAGAAACCATGACAGCTCGCTGGACCACTGCAGTACTCGACACCGATCAACCGGGCGGCTGGGCCGTGGCACGCAGCCCGGAAGGCTTTCTGTTTGATGACAACGGCGCGCTGTTCCCGCGCGAATGGCTTAAGCGTCAGGACTTGTCAGTCCTCGCCGAGCATGGCATTGGCCATCTCGATGGCGAGCCGGTGTACCTGCTGGAGTTGCGCAGTGCCAGCGAGGTACCGGGTTGCAGCTGGAAAGGCCTGCGGGCGTTCATGCTCGATGGCGATCAGACGATCTACAAAGTCCTCGGTTACGCCGCGCAGATCGGCACCTGGGCGCGTGAGCATCGTTTCTGCGGCAATTGCGGTCAGGCGATGACGCAAGTGCCGCGTGAGCGGGCGATGTATTGCCAGCCATGTGATTTGCGCAGTTATCCGCGGATTTCGCCGAGCATGATCGTGCTGATTACCCGTGGCGACGAGATCCTGTTGGCGCGCTCACCGCGTTTCGTCACCGGGGTCTACAGCACGCTGGCCGGATTCGCCGAACCTGGCGAGTCGGCCGAGGATTGCCTGATTCGCGAAGTGCGCGAGGAAGTGCAGATCGAGGTGCAGAACATTCAGTATCTGGGCAGCCAGTGCTGGCCTTTCCCGCATTCGATGATGCTCGGCTTCCATGCCGAGTACGCCGGTGGCGAGATTGTCTGTCAGGAAGACGAGATCGAAGACGCCCAGTGGTTCAACGTGCACGACCTGCCGCCGTTGCCGGCGTCCAAATCGATTGCCCGTTATCTGATCGACGTCTACGTGGCGCGGCGCTTAGGCCACGCTGAACCAGTGCTGCCAGGCTAGGCGCACGGTCAAACCCAGCACCACGGTGATGAACACCGGGCGAATGAACTTGGCGCCACCGCTGATCGCGGTGCGCGCGCCAAAGAACGCGCCGACCATCACCGACAGGCCCATGCTCAGGCCGATGATCCAGTCCACCTGCCCGGAAAACACGAACACCGACAGCGCCGCAATGTTGCTGACGAAGTTCATGCTGCGCGCCACGCCGCTGGCCTTGACCAGATCGATCGGGTAGAGCAGAAGGCTGCTCACTGTCCAGAACGCGCCGGTGCCGGGGCCGGCCACACCGTCATAGAAACCGAGGCTGAAGCCTTGGGTCGATTGCCATTTCTTCTTGATCGGTGCGTCGCTGTCCAGCGGCGCTTTTGGCGTACCGCCGAACAGCAAGTACAAACCGCAGGCGAAGACGATTACCGGGAGCATCTTGTTCAGCCATTCCGCCGGCAGGTAATGGGCGACGATGGCGCCGGTCAATGCCCCGACCAGCGTGCCGACAATCGCGTGCACCCACTGGCGTGGATGGAACAGCTTGCGTTTGTAGAAGGTGAAACTGGCGGTGGCCGAGCCGAACGTCGAGCTGAGTTTATTGGTGCCCAGCACCAGGTGCGGTGGCAGGCCGGCGGTCAGCAGCGCAGGCGTGGTCAACAGACCGCCACCGCCGGCGATGGCATCGATGAAACCGGCAATGAAAGCGACGATAGCCAGAATGGCCAGGGTGGTGAGGTCAACGCTGAGTTCGAAAGGCATGGAATCGGCTTATTCGGCAGGGCGCAGGTTTGGCTGCGGGGAGGGCGGTCATGTTACTCATTTCCAGCTGTTGCGGCGACCCGTAAGGCCCAATCGCGAGCAGGCTCACTCCTACAGGGGAGCGCATTTCAAATGTAGGAGTGAGCCTGCTCGCGATGACGCCAGTCCGGCCACCCCATCAATCTACTGTTGCCCACCCGACACCCAGCCAACAAATCCCCCCTCATAAGACACCCCCTCAATGCCAAAACCCGCCAAAATCGGGCATTTCAAGCCTGGCACGCTTGCTGCTCTATCACTCCCATCTCCCCCAAATGTCCCGAGGACACGCCAATGAGTCAGCAAGCCGTGAAATTTGCCTACTGGGTGCCGAACGTCAGCGGTGGGCTGGTGGTCAGCAAGATTGAACAGCGCACCGACTGGGGCATCGACTACAACCGCAAACTCGCGCAGATCGCCGAAGCCGCCGGGTTCGAATACGCGCTGACGCAGATCCGCTTCACCGCCGGTTACGGCGCCGAGTTCCAGCACGAGTCGGTAGCGTTCAGCCATGCCCTGCTGGTCGCAACGAGCAAACTCAAAGTGATCGCGGCGATTCTGCCCGGGCCGTGGCAACCGGCGCTGGCGGCGAAACAATTGGCGACCATCGATCAACTCACCCACGGGCGCATCGCGGTAAACATCGTCAGCGGCTGGTTCAAAGGTGAGTTCCAGGCCATCGGCGAACACTGGCTGGAGCACGACGAGCGCTACCGCCGTTCCGAGGAGTTCATTCGCTCGTTGCGCGGTGTCTGGAGTCAGGACAACTTCACCTTTCGTGGCGACTTCTACCGTTTCGACAATTACACCCTCAAGCCAAAACCACTGGGCCGTCCGGAAATCTTTCAGGGCGGCAGCTCGCGTGCGGCGCGGGACATGGCCGCAAGGGTTTCGGACTGGTATTTCACCAACGGCAATAGCGTTGAAGGGATCAAGGCGCAGGTTGACGATATTCGTGGCAAAGCGGCGGCGAATAACCATTCGGTGAAGATCGGCGTCAACGCGTTCGTCATTGCTCGCGACACCGAGGAAGAGGCGCGGGCAGTGCTGGCGCAGATCATCGATCAGGCCGATCCTGAAGCGGTGAATGCCTTTGGCGACGCAGCGAAACAGGCGGGCAGGGCGTCACCGGAGGGAGAGGGTAACTGGGCGAAATCGACGTTCGAGGATCTGGTGCAGTACAACGATGGTTTCAAGACCAACCTCATCGGTACACCGTTGCAGATTGCCGAGCGGATTGTCGCGCTGAAAGCAGTGGGGGTGGATCTGGTGTTGGCGGGCTTTCTGCATTTTCAGGAAGAGGTGGAATACTTCGGCCAGCGCGTGTTGCCACTGGTGCGCGAGCTTGAATCGGAAAAAACCGCAGCAGTAGCCTGATCGCAACACATCCCCTGTAGGAGCTGCCGAAGGCTGCGATCTTTTGATCTTGAAAACAACATCAAAAGATCGCAGCCTTCGGCAGCTCCTACAGGGGGTGAGGTCATAGGCCTAGGTCGGACAGGCCCGGGTGATCATCCGGGCGGCGGCCCAGTGGCCAGCGGAACTTGCGTTCGCTCTCTTTGATCGGCAGGTCGTTGATGCAGGCATAGCGCTGGAACATCAGGCCTTGCTCATCGAATTCCCAGTTTTCGTTGCCATAGGAACGGTACCAATTGCCCGAATCGTCGTGC
Organism: Pseudomonas helmanticensis; assembly: GCF_900182985.1. Lineage (NCBI taxonomy): Bacteria > Pseudomonadati > Pseudomonadota > Gammaproteobacteria > Pseudomonadales > Pseudomonadaceae > Pseudomonas > Pseudomonas helmanticensis. The sequence goes on from NZ_FXUY01000001.1 coordinate 1,091,057, forward strand.
CATTCATAGGCGTAGCGCACGGCGATTCGCGTGTCCGAATACGCCCAAAGCTCCTTGATCAAACGGTAATCCAGCTCTTTTGCCCATTTGCGCGTCAGGAAAGCCTTGGCTTCTTCGCGGTTGTTGGCGAACTCGGCGCGGTTGCGCCATTTTGTGTCGAGGGTGTAAGCCAGCGATACCTTTTCCGGATCGCGGGAGTTCCAGCCATCCTCGGCCAAACGAACTTTGTCGATGGCCGATTCACGGTTGAAGGGCGGCAATGGCGGACGTACCTGGGCTGCAGTAGACATGTCAGATCTCCCGATAAAATTTTCGATTCAACAACAAGTCCGGCTTATTCAGGCGTTACAGGTCCAATAACTTACGCGCCATGCATTGCGCATTATCGGCGGCACTGTGATCACCCATGACAAGCGCGACGGTAATGGCCCCGTCAATCAGAATCAGCAACTGTCTGGCTAACTGTTGCGGATCTTCGGCGCCATGTTCGGTACACAACTCGCACACGTAGTCGAGCAGCTTCTGTTTGTGTTCTTTGGCGACCCGCCGTACCGGGTTCTGTGGATCACCGGTCTCGCCGCTGGTGTTGATGAACGCGCAGCCACGGAAGCCTTCCGAGGCGAACCAGCTCTTGAGTACGGTAAACAGGTTGAGCAGGCGCCCGGCCGGGGTTTCGGCCTGATCGACAGCGTTTCTGTACCAGTGCATCCAGCGCTCGTCGCGGCGTTGCAGGGCGGCGACGGTCAGCGCGTCCTTGTCGGCGAAGTAGCGGTAAATGCTTTTTCTCGAGACGCCGGCGGTTTTCACCAGGAGATCCATGCTGGTGGCAGCGATGCCACTTTTGTAGATCAACTTTTCGGTGACGTCGAGGATGATGTCGCGGGTTTCTGTGTTGGTTGATTTGTTCATGCGCTCAACAGTAGAACGAGTGTTCTTCTTTGGCAATGGTTTTTTACGATCAAAGGATCGCAGCCTTCGGCAGCTCCTGCATTGGCCGGTGTAGGAGCTGCCGAAGGCTGCGATCTTTTGATCTGTTTACGGGCACTAACAAGACCCGAAGGATGTGATGGTGTAAGCTCTCGGGTTCTTCGGATTCGACCCATTGCGAGCCCTATGCCGTTGCTTTTCAAACGTTCCTTGCTGCCCAAACTGCGCAGCTTTCCGCTGACCGCCGAGGCCGTGACCATTCTGTCCGGCGCCGCCGAGTTTCGTCGTTGCCTGCTGGAGAAAATCGCCACGGCGACCCAGCGCATCTACATCGTCGCGCTGTATCTGCAGCAAGACGAAGCCGGTCAGGAAATCCTCGATGCCCTGCACGCTGCCAAGCTCAAGCGCCCCGAGCTGGAAATCGCCGTGGTCGTCGATTGGCTGCGCGCCCAGCGCGGCTTGATCGGTGCGGGCAAACAGCCGGGTAACGCGGCGTGGTATCAAGAGATTACCCGCACGCACCAGAGCGAAGTGCCGGTCTACGGCGTCCCGGTGCAAACCCGCGAACTGTTTGGCGTCCTGCACCTGAAAGGCTTCGTGATCGACGATTGTGTGGTCTACAGCGGTGCGAGCCTGAACAACGTCTACCTGCACAAGTTCGACAAGTATCGCTTCGACCGTTATCACCTTCTGCAAAGCCACGAGCTGGCGGACTCGATGCATCATCTGGTCAAGCATGGCCTGATCGAATCGAAAGCTGTGCATCGTCTCGACCTGCCGAACCTGCCGACCACGCGCAGCCTGCGCAATGACATCGGTGATCTGCGCAGTCGCCTCAAATACGCGACCTACGACACGGCCACTGGCAGCACCGCCAGAGATGGCTTGTCGGTTACGCCGTTGCTGGGTGTCGGCAAGAACAACCCGCTGAACCGCGCGATTATCGAACTGATCGCCAGCGCGCAAAAGCAGCTGACCATCTGCACGCCATATTTCAACCTGCCGTTGGGGGTGATCCGCGAGATCAACCGCGCGCTGGCTCGTGGCGTGAAGATCGACATCGTGGTCGGCGACAAGACCGCCAACGACTTCTACATCCCGCCAAGCGAGCCGTTCAAGGTGATCGCGGCGTTGCCGTATCTCTACGAAATCAGCCTGCGCCGGTTTGCCAAGCGGCATCAGCGCACGATCGACAGCGGGCAGTTGAACCTGCACCTGTGGCGTGATGGCGACAACACCTATCACCTCAAAGGCATGTGGATCGACCAGCGTTATACCCTGCTGACCGGCAACAACCTCAATCCCCGGGCGTTCCGTCTCGATCTGGAAAATGCCTTGCTGATCGATGATCCGAAAGGAGAATGGCTGGCGCCACGGGCGAAGGAGCTGGAAGAGATTTTCCGCCATACCACGCGGATCGACAGCTTTCAGAATCTGGAGACGCTGCCGGAGTACCCAGGCGCGGTGGCCAAGTTTCTCAAGCGCGTGAGCCGGGTGCGGATCGAGCGGTTGCTTTACCGGATTCTCTAAAATCAAAATGATCTAGTGCGGCTGATAAAGCCTTCGCGAGCAAGCCCGCTCCCACAGTTGGAATGCATTCCCATGTGGGAGCGGGCTTGCTCGCGAAGGGGCCAGACCAGGCGCTACAAAACGTTAATTCAGACCCAACTTCCCACGCAACGTGGACAGATCTTCCGCCAACGTATTCACCGGCCCAACCAGCGCTTTACGATCGTTATCCTTCACCTTGTCATACGTCTCGAACCCGCCATCCTTGGTCTTGTACTTGGCCAGAATCTTGTCGACGGTGGCAAAGTTCTTGTCGACCTTCGCTACGAAAGCCTTGTCCTGTTTTTCGATTTGCGGACGGAACAGATCGACGATTTTCTTCGCACCGTCGATGTTGCCCTGGAAGTCATACAGGTCAGTGTGGCTGTAGCGGTCTTCTTCACCGGAGATCTTGGTCGCGGCGACTTCTTCCAGCAGCGCAGCTGCGCCACCGACGACTTTCTCAGGCGGGAAAGTCAGGCCGGCGACGCGGGTCTGCAGGTCCTTGACGTCGCTGTTGAGCTTGTCCGCCAGCTCGTTCAGACCTTGAGTGCTTTTTTCCGAAAACAGGGTGTACTCGATGCGGTGGAAACCGGTGAAGTCGTCGGCCTTCACGCCTTTCTCGTGGTCGTCGACGCGGGAGTCGATGGACGCATCGAGGTCACTGAACAGCTCGGCAATCGGCTCGATCGACTCGTAGTAAACGCGGGTCGGTGCGTAGAGCTTTTGCGCGGTGGCCAGGTCGCCTTTCTTAACTGCGTCGGTGAACTGCTGGGTGTGGCTGCCCAGTTCATCGAGTTGTTCGGTGACGTAGATCTTGTAGTCCGAAACCGGCCCGACCAGATCCAGCGGTGCTGTGGCAGCGAATGCCGACAGCGGGGTGTTGAGCAAACCAAGGGTCAGCAATAACGCGAGTGGCGTCTTTTTCATGGGGGCGGCTCCAGTGTTGAATGTTGTTTTTATGCAGCGGTTTTCGGTTGTGTGGCGTTGAGCAGCGAGCGACCGATGAAATCCTTGTCGCCCGTGATACCCGGAAGGGTGAAGAAGTAGCCGCCGCCGACCGGTTTGAGGTATTCCTCAAGCGGTTCGCCGTTGAGGCGGGTCTGCACGGTGATGAAGCCTTTTTCCAGATCGGCCTGATAACAGATGAACAGCAGGCCCATGTCGAGTTGGCCGTTCTTGTTCACGCCATTCGAATAGTTGAACGGACGACGCAGGATCAGGTTGGCCTGGCTCGCGGCAGTGCGCGGGTTGGCCAGACGAATGTGCGCGTCGAGTCTGGTCAGCTTGCCTTCTGGATCTTTGTGGTAATCCGGGACCTCGGTTTCATGCTGGGCACCCATCGGCGCGCCGCTGGTTTTGACCCGGCCGATGATGCTTTCCTGTTCCTGCAACGGCGTGCGGTCCCAGCGTTCGACGAAGTTGCGGATGATCCGCACCGCTTGGTAACTGCCGTGAGCAGCCCAGGCCGGTTCATCGCTGCCCGGTTGCACCCAGACGATGCTGTCCATGGCTTTCGCGTCGTTGGAGTTCGGGTTGGCCGAGCCGTCGCGAAAACCGAGGAAGTTACGCGCCGATTGTGCCGGCACACCCGGTTTCGCCGGGGCTTGCGGCGGCACGCTGCCTTCCTGTTTCCAGCGCACCAGCAGCAGGTCAGGGAGGTTTTTGACGATGTCGCGCAGGGCGTGAATGTTGGTGTCGGTGGTGTTCGAGCAGAACTGCAAACTCAGGTCGCCATGGCAGCAATCGGCTTCCAGCGCATCGTTGGGGAAACCGACCATGCGGATCAGGCGCTTGGGCTTGGCGTCGGCCAGACCGAAACGCTCGTCGAACAGTGATTCGCCGACGGAAACGGTGATGGTCAGGTTGTCCGGCGTCACGTTCGGGCCGAGGATGCCGGAGTCCGGCGGCGGCAGTTTCGGGTCGATCTGCGCAACCGGGCCGCCCTTCATCAGGAAGGCGATGCGTTCGTTGAGGGTGCGGAACAGCCGCTCGAGGTCTTCGCGATCACTGGCCAGCACGTCGAATGAAACCAGCATGCCCGAGGCCGGACGCGGGGTGACGATGCCGGTCTGGTGCGTGCCGTGGAAGTCGTGGCGATCTTCGGTCTTGTCGCTGCTCGGTGCTTCAGTGACTTGTGCGGGCGCGGCGGCCATCGCCGGGCAGCTCAGCGCTGAACCTGCGAGGGCGACACCGGCGGCGCCCATGCCCATCAGGACACGGCGACGTTGCAGGTTGAGTGGTTCTGAATCGTTCATCGGTACTCGTCTTCTGCTTACAGGCCGGAGAGGCCGAGGGCGGGATCAATGCCATCAAGTGCGTCGGCCAGAGCCTGGGCCTTATCGGCGATCTGCTTGCGTTGTTCGCCGCTGACGGAGTCGTAGCTGGCGTAGCCGTCCTTGATCTTGTAGCTGTTGAGTTCTGTGTCGAAGTCCGCCAGTGCCTGATCGATTTTTGGCAGCAGCTCGGCGGCTGATTTGGTCAGCATCGGCCGCAGCAGATCGACGACTTTGTGCGCGGTTTGCGCGTTGCCGGCGAATCCGTTGAGATCGCTGTGGCTGTAGCGTTCTTCTTCACCGCTGGCGGCGCGCACGTCGGCCAGCGTGTTGAGGTTGCGCACGACGATATTGACCAGTTGCTCTGGCGGCAGGGTCTGGGCGAGCAATTGCTGCTTGAGTGTGGTGACGTCGCCCAGCAGGCGCTGGGAAACGGCGGCCAGGTCATCGAGTTTGCGTTGCTGGAACAACGCATATTCGATGCGGTGGAAACCGACAAAGGCCGGATCCTGCTCGCGCTTTTCGAAGTAATCGGCGCGGGCGTTGATATTGTTGTCCAGCTCGGCGAGACGTTGCGCCGCCGGAGCCAGACGCTGATAAGCCGCACGGGCTGGCAGGTAAAGGGCCTGCGCCTGGCTCAGGTCGCCGCTGGCAATTGCCTGATCGAGTGCGGTCACGGCTTTGATCAGTGCGCTGCTCTGGCTGGCCAGGTACACGCGAAATTCCGACAGCGGGCCGACGAAAGCGACCATCGACGGTTTGGCTTTGGCGGCGGCATCAGACGCCGCCGTCGCTGTGACGTGCAGAGTGCCGCGCGGGTTGCTGAGCAAGCCACAGGTGATTGCATAGTCGCCGGGCTGCAGGTTGGCGTTGATCACCTGGCTCAGGCCGGGGGCGATGTTTTCGCGTTCTTCGACGACCAGCACGCCGTCGAGGATTTCCCATTCCACCGCGCGCTCGGAGCGGTTGACGATGCGGAAACTGGCGCGACCGGCCGGCACCGTCAGCGCATTCGGCTCGCAACTGCCCGGATGGATATTCACCACAACTTCATCGTGATTGTGCTGACGCTTGGCCGCAGCCATTTTCGAGGCGTACCAGAACAGGCCTCCGGCGGCGATCATGATGACCACCGAACCGGCCACCGCCCAGCGCAAGGCGCGGGGAGGGGAGGCCTGAGGAGTATTAGGCTTTGACATGGAGGCCCTTATTGGCTGGAAGCTGAAGACGATTTGGCGGCGGCTTTGGTATTTGGGAGCGGAGCAGCCGGCGCGGCGGGATAGAAAAACATCACCAGCGCCACCACCAGATAGAGCAGATACGCGCCGAGGGTGCTGACGGTCGGCGTGTCCTGGTAACCGAACATGCCGGCCAACACCGAACCCAACGGGCCGTCCATCGGCAGCGTCGCGCTGAAATCGAAGAGTACGGTTTGCAGGTGATTCCACAGCCCGGCTTCATGCAGCGCCTGCACCGAGTTGGCGAGAATCCCCGCAGCCACCACCAGAATGAACAGCCCGGTCCACTTGAAGAAGGCGGAAAGATTGAGGCGCATGCTGCCGCTGTAGATCAGGAAACCGACGATGATTGCCAGAATCAGGCCGAGCAGGGCACCGATCGGCGCGCCCGGGCCTTCGCTTTGCTGGAACACCGCGAGCAGGAAGAACACCGTTTCCAGGCCTTCGCGGGCGACAGCGAAGAAGACCATGGCGATCAGCGCGATGACCTGATGTTTTGAAGAAGTCAGCGCGTGATCCAGCGAGGCTTGCAGCGAGTGTTTGATCGAACGCGCGACTTTGCGCATCCAGAACACCATGGAACTGAGAATGCCCACGGCCACCAGCCCGACCACGCCTTCGAACAGCTCCTGCTGCTTCTGCGGAAATTCGGCGCTGACCAGTTCCAGGCCACCGCCGACCAACAGCGCCAGGGCAGCCGCAAGGAATACGCCAATCCACACGGCAGGCATCCACTGGCCACGGCCGGTTTGCTGGAGGTAGCTGGCGATGATGCCAACGATCAGCGCGGCTTCGATGCCTTCGCGCAGCATGATCAGAAAAGGAACGAGCATTCGGTGTCCAGTAAGTCATTCGTAGAGGTTACAAGTTGTAACATAATGACAACCATTCTCACATGACATTCATTGATATGAACCTGAACGAAAGCTGAACAAGTTGAAGAACAACCATTCTCATACAGGTGACACCGGAACTTTGTAGGAGCTGCCGAAGGCTGCGATCTTTTGATCTTGGTTTTTAAAATCAAAAGATCGCAGCCTTCGGCAGCTCCTACACGGGTTTTGCGTTGGATGCGGTAAGATGCGGGCCACTCAAAAACAACAAGGTTCACCGCGTTCCATGTCGGAAAAAGACACCATCGCCGTTCAACTGGTGCGTGAAGCGCTGCTGCAAAGTTGTGCCCCGGGCGTGGCCACGGACGAAGTCCTGAACAAGATCGGGATCGATCCGGCGCTGCTGCAAACCGACAACGGTCGGGTGCCGGCCTCGCAGTACGCCAAGCTCTGGCGTTTGCTCGCGCGGCGTGGCGATGACGAGTTTTTCGGCATGGATCCGCGCCAGCTCAAGTCTGGAAGTCTGGAATTCCTCTGCCGCAGTGCGATGGCGCAACCGACGCTGGCAGCGGGTTTGAGCATGGGTTTGAGTTTTCTCTCGCTGATGCTGGAGCGCATGCCGGCGCAGTTGGTGCATCAGCAAAGCCTCGCGGAGATTGTTCTGCACGAGGATGACAACGATCCGCGTCGCGCCTTCACCTATTTCACCTATTGGATGATCGTCCACGGCGTCGCCTGCTGGCTGGCGGGGCGGCGGATTCCGATTCTGGCGATTGAACTGCGTTGCCCCGAGCCGGCGTTCACCGATGACTATCGGGTGATGTTTTCCGAGAACCTGCGTTTTGATCGACCGCGCACGCGGATGATCTTCTCTGCTGATTGCCTCGATCTGCCGATCAAGCGGTCTGCCGAAGAGCTGAAACGCTTTCTGGCCCATGCGCCGGCCAACATTCTGGTCAAGTACCGCGACCCGCAAAGTCTGGCCAGTCGGATCAAGCAGGATCTGCGGCAGTTGCCGGCTGAGCAGTGGCCGGAAACCGAGGCCCTGGCGCAGCAACTGTGCATGTCGGCTTCGACCTTGCGCCGACGTCTGGCGGAGGAAGGGCAGACCTATCAAGGCCTCAAGGACAGTGTGCGCAAGGAATTGGCGATTGTCTGGCTGGCGGAGCCTTCGATCAGTTTTGTCGAGATCGCCAGCCGTTTGGGTTTTGCCGATGCCAGTTCGTTTTACAAGGCGTTTCGCAAGTGGTCGGGATCGAATCCGGGCCACTACCGGACGCTGATTCTGAATGAGGTTGTCTGACCCGGCCCTATCGCGAGCAGGCTCACTCCTACATTTGGAAGGCATTCCTCTGTAGGAGCTGCCGAAGGCTCCGATCTTTTGATCTTGTTTTAAAAAGGTCAACGTCAAAAGATCGCAGCCTTCGGCAGCTCCTACAGGGGGGCGATGTTGAGCTGTCTTGGCCAAACCAGTCAGCCACTTTGATGGCTTTGACCATTGCTCCAAGCCCCGTACAGCGCGACTATCCCTCTGTTGTTTACGCTTCCCAGCCTAATAAAAACACAGAGGGATTCTGGCAATGCGCGATTACTTGTCTGCCACCACACAGTTCAACTATCAGCACACCGTGGAAGCCGCGCTCAGCGGTTCGCTTGAGGCACTCAACGCCTGCGTCGAATGCTGTGACCGTCACGCGTTGCCGGGGCGTATCGCGTTGTTCTGGGAAGGCCGCGACAGCGCCAGTGCGACATACACCTTCAGCGACCTGCAGGACAAAGCCGCGCGTTTCGCCAACTTCCTCCTCGCCCAAGGCGTGCAGAAGGGTGACAAGGTCGCCGGCCTGCTGCCGCGCAACATCGAATTGCTCATCACCGTGCTCGCCACCTGGCGCATCGGCGCGGTCTATCAGCCTCTGTTCACCGCATTCGGCCCCAAGGCTCTTGAACATCGGCTGAACAGCTCCGGCGCCAAAGTCGTGGTCACCGATGCGGTCAACCGGCCGAAACTCGCCGACGTCGCCGATTGCCCGACCCTCGTCACCGTCGGCGGCGCCAAAGGCCAGGGCATCGTCCGTGGCGATTTCAGTTTCTGGGCCGAACTGGCCAATTATTCCAACGTCTGCGAACCGGTGCTGCTGACCGGCGAAGACCCGTTCCTGCTGATGTTCACATCGGGCACTACCGGCCCGTCGAAAGCGCTGTCGGTACCGCTGAAAGCCATCGTCGCCTTTCAGAGCTACACCCGCGATGCCGTCGATCTGCGCCCGGAAGATGCGTTCTGGAACGTCGCCGATCCGGGTTGGGCTTATGGCATTTATTTCGGCGTTACCGGTCCGTTGTCGATGGGCCACCCGATCACCTTCTACGATGGCCCGTTCACCCTCGAAAGCACCTGCCGGGTGATCAACAAGTACGGCATCACCAACCTCACCGGTTCGCCGACGGCTTATCGCCTGCTGATCGCTGGCGGTGATGAGTTTGCCAAGGCAATCAAGGGCAAGCTGCGCATTGTCAGCAGCGCCGGCGAACCGTTGAACCCGGAAGTGATCCGCTGGTTCGCCGACAACCTCGGCGTGGTCATTCATGATCACTACGGCCAGACCGAACTGGGCATGGTGCTGTGCAACCACCACGGCCTCGAACACCCGGTACACATCGGTGCCGCCGGTTTCACCTCGCCGGGCCATCGCATTGTTGTGCTCGATGAGCATTACAACGAACTCGGCGTCGGCCAGCCGGGCATCCTCGCCATCGACCGCGCGCAATCGCCCATGTGCTGGTTCGGCGGCTACCAAGGCGCGCCAACCAAAGCCTTCGTCGGCGATTACTACTTGAGCGGCGACACCGTGGAATGGAACCCGGACGGCAGCATCAGCTTCGTCGGTCGCAGCGATGACGTGATCACCACTTCCGGCTACCGGGTCGGCCCGTTCGACGTGGAAAGCGCGCTGATCGAACACCCGGCGGTAGTCGAAGCGGCGGTCGTCGGCAAACCGGACCCGGAGCGCACGGAACTGGTCAAAGCCTTTGTCGTGCTCAGTGCGCAATACCGCGCGGCGCCGGAGCTGGCCGAAGAACTTCGTCAATACGTGCGCAAGCGTCTGGCCGCGCATTCGTACCCGCGTGAAATCGAATTTGTCAGCGAATTGCCCAAAACCCCGAGTGGCAAATTGCAGCGCTTTATCTTGCGCAACCAGGAAATCGCCAAGGCTCAAGAGGCCGCGGCGCATAACGTTTCAGCTTGAATCAGGAATTACAGTCATGCAGATCGAGAACAAGGTTTTTATCGTCACCGGCGGCGCCTCCGGCCTCGGTGCCGCCACCGCTGAATTGCTGGTGAATGCTGGCGCCAAAGTCATGCTGGTGGACATGAACGCCGAAGCCGTCGCCGGGCAGGCTCAGCGTCTCGGCGCGCACAGCGTGGTGGCCGACATCAGTAACGAAGCCGCTGCCGAAGCCGCCGTGCAGGCAACGGTTTCAGCGTTTGGCAGCCTCAATGGCCTGGTCAACTGCGCCGGCATCGTCCGTGGCGAGAAAATCCTCGGCAAGAACGGCCCGCATGCGCTGAGCAGTTTTGCCCAGGTGATCAACGTCAATCTGATCGGCAGCTTCAACATGCTGCGTCTGGCTGCTGCAGCGATTGCCGAGTCCGAAGCCAATGCTGATGGCGAGCGCGGCGTGATCATCAACACCGCTTCGGTGGCGGCGTTCGACGGCCAGATCGGTCAGGCGGCTTACGCTGCCTCCAAAGGCGCCATCGCCAGCCTGACCTTGCCCGCCGCGCGCGAACTGGCGCGCTTCGGTATCCGTGTGATGACCATCGCCCCGGGCATTTTCGAAACCCCGATGATGGCGGGCATGACCCCGGAAGTGCGCGACTCGCTGGCGGCCGGCGTGCCGTTCCCGCCGCGCTTGGGCAAGCCTGCCGAGTACGCTGCACTGGTTCGGCATATCATCGAAAACAGCATGCTCAACGGCGAGGTGATCCGTCTCGACGGTGCCTTGCGCATGGCCGCCAAGTAAGGAGGATTTGTCATGACTATTTCCAACGATCCGATTGTTATCGTCAGCGCCGTGCGCACGCCAATGGGCGGTTTTCAGGGCGAACTGAAAAGCCTCAGCGCACCGCAACTCGGTGCTGCCGCGATCAAGGCTGCGGTGGAACGCGCCGGTGTTGCCAGCGACGCGGTTGATGAAGTGTTGTTCGGTTGCGTGTTGCCGGCGGGGCTCGGTCAGGCACCGGCGCGTCAGGCTGCATTGGGCGCCGGGCTGGATAAATCGACCCGTTGCACCACCGTCAACAAGATGTGTGGTTCGGGCATGGAAACCACGATTCTCGCTCATGACATGTTGATCGCTGGCAGTGCCGATGTGGTGATTGCCGGCGGCATGGAAAGCATGTCCAACTCGCCGTATCTGCTCGATCGCGCCCGCGCCGGTTACCGCATGGGCCACGGCCGGGTGCTCGATTCGATGTTCCTCGATGGCCTCGAAGACGCCTACGACAAGGGCCGCTTGATGGGCACCTTCGCTGAGGATTGTGCCGAGACCAATCATTTCAGCCGCGAAGCTCAGGATGCCTTCGCCATCGCCTCGACCACCCGCGCGCAGCAGGCGATCAAGGACGGTAGCTTCAAGGACGAAATCGTCCCGCTGACCGTAACCGTTGGCAAAGAGCAGGTGCTGATCAGCCACGACGAGCAGCCGCCGAAAGCCAAGCTGGACAAGATTGCCTCGCTGAAACCAGCATTCCGCGAAGGCGGCACGGTGACGGCAGCGAACTCCAGTTCGATTTCTGACGGGGCGGCGGCGTTGGTGCTGATGCGTCAGTCGCAGGCACAGAAACTGGGGTTGAAACCGTTGGCTGTTATTCATGGCCATGCGGCGTTCGCTGATACCCCGGGCCTGTTTCCGGTGGCGCCGATTGGTGCGATCAAGAAGCTGATCAAGAAAACCGGTTGGTCGCTGGGTGACGTCGATCTGTTCGAGGTCAATGAAGCGTTCGCTGTGGTCGGCATGGCCGCGATGACCCATCTGGAAATCCCCCACGACAAGCTCAATGTGCATGGTGGCGCTTGTGCGCTGGGCCATCCGATCGGTGCTTCCGGTGCGCGGATTCTGGTGACGTTGCTTTCGGCGCTGCGCCAGCGCCAGCTCAAACGCGGCATCGCCGCGATCTGCATCGGCGGCGGCGAAGCCACGGCCATGGCCGTGGAATGCCTCTACTAAACACACCACCCCTGTAGGAGCTGCCGCAGGCTGCGATCCTTTGACTTTGCTTTTTAAGATCAAAAGATCGCAGCCTCGTTGCACTCGGCAGCTCCTACATGAGTTGACTTCTGTAGGAGCTGCCGCAGGCTGCGATCTTTTGACTTTGTTTTTTAGAAATCAAAAGCAAGATCAAAAGATCGCAGCCTCGTTGCACTCGGCAGCTCCTACAGGGGATTGTGGTAAACCGGATTTAAGGACTCAGCATGATTCCCAACGAAGACCAAACCCAGATCCGTGACATGGCCCGGCAGTTCGCCGAGGAGCGCCTCAAACCGTTCGCCGCCGAGTGGGATCGCGAGCACCGTTTTCCCAAGGAAGCCATCGGAGAGATGGCCGAGCTGGGCTTCTTCGGCATGCTCGTGCCGGAACAGTGGGGCGGTTGCGACACCGGCTATCTGGCTTACGCCATGGCCCTGGAAGAAATCGCCGCTGGCGATGGCGCCTGCTCGACGATCATGAGCGTGCACAACTCGGTCGGCTGCGTGCCGATCCTCAAGTTCGGCAACGACGACCAGCGTGAACGCTTCCTCAAACCGCTGGCCAGCGGCGCCATGCTCGGTGCGTTTGCACTGACTGAACCGCAAGCCGGCTCCGACGCCAGCAGCCTGAAAACCCGCGCACGCCTCGAAGGCGATCACTACGTGTTGAACGGCTGCAAACAGTTCATCACCTCCGGGCAAAACGCCGGGATTGTCATCGTCTTTGCGGTAACCGATCCCGGTGCCGGCAAGCGCGGCATCACGGCATTCATCGTGCCGACCGACTCACCGGGCTACAAAGTCGCACGGGTCGAAGACAAGCTCGGCCAGCACGCCTCCGATACCTGCCAGATCCTCTTCGAAGATGTGCAAGTGCCGGTGGCCAACCGTTTGGGCGAGGAGGGTGAGGGCTACAAGATCGCCTTGGCCAACCTTGAAGGCGGTCGCGTCGGCATCGCTTCGCAATCGGTGGGCATGGCCCGCGCCGCGTTCGAAGCCGCGCGTGATTATGCCCGTGAGCGCGACACCTTCGGCAAACCGATCATCGAGCATCAGGCCGTGGCCTTCCGTCTCGCCGACATGGCCACGCAGATTGCCGTTGCCCGGCAAATGGTCCACTACGCCGCAGCGCTGCGTGACAGCGGCCAACCGGCGCTGGTCGAGGCGTCGATGGCCAAGCTGTTCGCCTCTGAGATGGCTGAGAAGGTCTGTTCGATGGCGTTGCAAACCCTCGGCGGTTACGGTTACCTCAACGACTTCCCGCTGGAACGTATCTACCGCGACGTGCGCGTCTGCCAGATCTACGAAGGCACCAGCGACATTCAGCGCATGGTCATCTCCCGCAACCTGTAAACCCAACCCCCGTAGGAGCTGCCGCAGGCTGCGATCTGTTGACTTTGATTTTTTTGAAAGAAAGATCAACTGATCGCAGCCTGCGGCAGCTCCTACACGGGGCGAATTGAGGAGTTATGTATGAGTTATGAAACGATTCTGCTGGAAAACCATGGCCGTGTTGGCCTGATTACCCTGAACCGCCCACAGGCTCTGAACGCCCTGAACGCGCAACTGGTCAGCGAAGTGAACCAGGCGCTCGATGCGCTGGAAGCGGACGCCAACATCGGCTGCATCGTCATCACCGGATCGAAAAAAGCCTTCGCCGCCGGCGCCGATATCAAGGAAATGGCCGAGCTGACCTATCCGCAGATCTACATGGATGATCTGTTCAGCGACAGCGATCGCGTTGCCAACCGGCGCAAGCCGATCATCGCTGCGGTCAACGGTTTCGCCCTCGGCGGTGGCTGTGAACTGGCGCTGATGTGCGACTTCATTCTGGCCGGCGACAATGCCAGATTCGGTCAACCGGAAATCAATCTCGGCGTGTTGCCGGGCATGGGCGGCACCCAGCGTCTGACCCGCGCGGTGGGCAAGGCCAAGGCCATGGAAATGTGCCTGAGCGGGCGTTTGATTGATGCAGTTGAGGCTGAACGTTGCGGGATTGTCGCGCGCATTGTGCCGAGTGATGAGCTGCTCGATGAAGCGCTGAAAGTAGCAGCAGTGATTGCCAGCAAATCGTTGCCGATTGCGATGATGGTCAAGGAAAGCGTCAATCGTGCCTTCGAAGTGAACCTTACGGAAGGCGTGCGTTTTGAGCGCCGGGTATTCCATGCGGCGTTTGCCACCCAGGACCAGAAGGAGGGGATGGCGGCGTTTATTGCCAAGCGTGAGGCTGTGTTCCAAGGCAAGTAAGGCGTCTAGAGCGAAAAGCCCCTCACCCTAACCCTCTCCCGGAGGGAGAGGGGACTGATTGGGGGATATTGATGATCTGCGCCGACCTGAAAGAGCTTTACTGAATCCCTGATCGACCTGGTTTATCCAATCGATAATCGACTCGGTCTTTCAGGTCGATGTATAACGCCAGACACCTCGGTCAACCCCTCCGGTGGGAGAGGGGCTGATTGGGGAATGCTTCGCAGATACGCCGACCTGAACCTGATATAGCGAATCCATAATCGACCCGGTCTTTCAGGTCGATATATGACGCCAGACACCTCGGTCGGCCCCCTCTCCCTCTGGGAGAGGGCTGGGGTGAGGGAAAGGGGCCAACACCATTACATCTGGTAGTTCTTCAAGTCGCGGGCAATCACCATCCGCTGAATCTCGCTCGAGCCTTCATAGATCTGGGTAATCCGCGCATCGCGGTAATACTTCTCGACCGGATAATCTTCCAGATAGCCATAGCCGCCATGAATCTGGATCGCCGATGAGCAGACCTTCTCGGCCATTTCCGACGCAAACAACTTGGCCTGCGAAGCCTCCGATAAACACGGTTTACCCGCCGAACGCAGCCGCGCCGCATGCAGGATCATCAAGCGCGCCGCGTTGATCTGCATGTGCATATCGGCCAACAGGTTGGCGATGCTCTGGTGTTCGTTGATCGGTTTGCCGAACTGAATACGGTCGCGCGAATAAGCCAGCGCCGCTTCAAACGCCGCACGGGCAATGCCCAATGCTTGCGCGGCGATGCCGATGCGTCCGCCCTCGAGATTGGACAAGGCAATCGCCAGACCTTTGCCGCGCTCGCCAAGCAGATTGGCTTCGGGAATGCTGCAATTGTTCAACGTCACCGCGCAGGTGTCCGACGCACGAATACCCATCTTGTGTTCGGTACGATCAACGATAAAACCGGCGGTATCGGTTGGCACCAGAAACGCCGAAAGGCCTTTCTTGCCGAGATCCGGATCGGTCACGGCAAACACGATCGCCAGTTTCGCCCGTTTGCCGTTGCTGACGAATTGCTTGGCGCCGTTGATCACCCATTGGCCATCGCGCAGTTCGGCGCGGGTGCGCAGGTTGTGCGCTTCGGAGCCGGCCTGCGGTTCGGTCAGGCAGAAGCAACCGATGGCTTGGCCGCTGGCGAGATCTGCCAGCCAGGTCTGTTTCTGCGCTTCGCTGCCGTAATTGAGCACCGGGCCGCAGCCGACCGAGTTGTGAATACTCATGAACGCGCCAGTCGCGCCGTCGCCAGCGGAGATCTCCTCGACCGCCAAGGCATAGGCCACGTAGTCGACGTAGGTACCGCCCCATTCCTCGGGCACGACCATGCCGAGCAAACCCAGCTCGCCCATCTTCGCGACCAGCGCGTCGTCGATCCAGCCAGCCTTTTCCCAGGCCTGCGCATGGGGCGCGATTTCGCCTCGGGCAAAGTCCCGGGCCATGTCGCGGATCATCACTTGTTCTTCAGTCAGTTCGAGATCGTGCATGGCTCAGCTCCCGCTCTCTGCAAAACCGTGGAAGAAACTCGCGACATGCGCAGCGTCCAGCGCGGCGAGGGTCGGCGGGTTCCAGCGAGGTGTCTTGTCTTTGTCGATCAGCAGGGCGCGCACGCCTTCGATCAGGTCACCGCGCGCGAACCACTGGCGATCCAGATGCAGTTCCAGCGCGAAGCAATGTTCCAGGCTCAGGTGCCGGCCGCGACGGAGCATTTCCAGGGTCACGGCCATGGCCAGCGGCGAACGGGTTTCCAGCAAATCAGCGGTGGTGGTTGCCCACTCATGGCTGTCGGCAACGGTCACCGCGCGCAATTGCTCGACCATGCTCGGTACGTCGGGCAGGGCGAAGAAGTGGTCGATGGCCGGGCGCAACGCTTCAAGCGGCGCATCGGGCAGGGTTTGCACGGCGTGTTTGGCCAACAGGTTCTGCAAGGTCTTGAGCGGCGTGTCCTGCCATTCCATCGTGTCGAGTTTTTCATCGAGCAGCGCCAGTTTGCTGCTGTCCAGATACCAGTCGGCCAGCCCGCAATACAGCGCGTCCGCCGCGCGGATCTGCACGCCGCTGACGCCCAGGTAAATCCCCAGTTCGCCGGGGATCCGTGGCAGGAAATAGCTGCCACCGACATCCGGGAAGTAACCGATGGCCACTTCCGGCATCGCCAGACGGCTCTTTTCGGTAACCACGCGCAGATCCGCGCCTTGCACCAAGCCCATGCCGCCGCCAAGGACAAAACCGTCCATCAGCGCCAGCACCGGTTTGCGGTAGTGATGAATCGTCAGGTCGAGGGCATATTCCTCAACGAAGAAATCTTCGTGCAGCGTGTCGCCGCTTTTGAAGCTGTCGTACAGGGAACGAATATCGCCACCGGCGCAGAAGGCTTTTTCACCGGCACCGCGCAGCACCACGGCCTGCACATCGGCGTCAGTCGCCCAGGCATCGAGCTGCTGTTGCAGCAGGCGCACCATGTCGAGGGTTATGGCATTGAGACCGGCGGGGCGGTTAAGGGTCAGGTGACCGATGTGATTGCGAACCTCGGCCAGCACTTCGTTTTGCATGGCATCCATGGACGGTGTCCGCGGGGATGAAGCCTGAGCTGTCATCAGTAACTCCCTGCTTTTATTGTCTTTATTCGAGAAGCTCGCGCGCGAGCGTTACCGGATCGTAACAGTGCAAATTTGCCTTGTACAACGGGGATATCTGCAGGGCCTGTCTGCGTTTTTACCTTACCCAAAAATACACGCGGACTCATGTAGGAGCTGCCGCAGGCTGCGATCTTTTGACTTTGATTTTTAGAAATCAAAAGCAAGATCAAGATCGCAGCCTGCGGCAGCTCCTGCATAAGGGGTCAGGTGAAGGTGGCGGTAATGCTGCGGCGTTTGGCGTGCAGTTCGCTGGCGTGGATCAGTTGTTCGAGGTCTTCGGGGGTGATGTCGATGAAGGCTTGCATGTCCGCCAAGGCGAGTTTGAGGTCTTCGGCGGTGATCGCCTGAGTGTCGACGGGCGCCACCAGCGGCGCCGGTTCGGCCGGGCGTTTCGGGTAACGGATGCGCGTCAGGTTGTTGTAGGCGAGGGCACTGAGCAGCATGCACGCGGCGCCGAGCATCACCGGTGCCATGGCTTTCCAGTCGAGGGCGATGGTCGCGGGGTCGGCCAGCACCAGCGTCAGTGCCAACGCGCCAGCGGGTGGGTGCAGGCAACGCAGCCAGCACATCAGGATCAGCGCCATGCCCGCCGCCAGGCAAGCGCTGCCCAAGGTTCGGCCGAGTACGTGGGCCACGAGCAAGGCGACGACACCGGCAGACAAATAACCGCCGAGAATCGACCACGGCTGGGCGAGGGCGCCAGACGACACGGCAAACAGCAACACCGCCGAGGCGCCCAGCGGACCGATCAGGTGATAGGCGACTTCATGCCCGAACACCTGCGCGCAGAACCACACGCTGAACAGCGTGCCCAACGCCATGCCGATGGCGGCGCGGCTCCATTCGGAGGGGCGGGTATTGATGGCGGCGGGCAACCAGCGTGCGAGCATGTGAATCCAGTCCTTGCAACAAATTCGGGGCAAAAAAAAGGACTTGTCCGGCAATCCGGAAAGCCCTCGAAGTGTTCCAACATTGGGGGAGGAACACGCACAGTTTGCCGATCTATCTCGATGCTGACAAATTCATATTAATGCAGCTTCAGTGCATTATTTTTGCATTGAGGCGGCTCTTCGGCAGCTGACGAAGCACAAATACCCGCCCAATGCCGCCAATGCGCTCAAGGCATAGAACATGCTCGGTGCCGGTGTGTGCATCAACAGAAAGCCGCACATCACCGGGCTCACCGCGCCACCCAGTGCTGCCAGATTCTGCGCGCCGTAGTAGCTGCCGCGCAGTTCCTCCGGGGCTAGCGTGTCGACAAACAGAAAGTCTGCCGGGTAAATGATCATCTCGCCCAAGGTGAAAATGAACATCGCCACGCACCAGCCAACCAGGCTGTCGGCGACGCTGAAACCGATCAGCCCGCCGATGAACAGCGCGGTGCCGCCGGCAATCCAGTGGCGCAGATGTTCGCGCGTGAGGAAACGGCCGATCTGGTATTGCAACAGGATCACCGTGATCGCATTGCAGGCGAGCAGGGCGGCCATGGTGTCGAGCGTCTGTTGCTGGGTGTGGGTCACCAGCAGGTATTGCGACAGGTACAGGGTGAAGCGTCCGTGCACCAGCGTGCTGAGCAGGCAACCGAGGGTAAACAGGATCATCGTGCGGTCATTCTTGAGGATGACCAGGGTCTTCAGAAAGCTTTGCGGCTGACCAGGCGGCGCAATCGGCTTGGCGTCTTTGCCGGCCCCGAGCAGGAGAAAAATGCTGCCAATGGCAATCGCCCCGGCGACGATAAACGGCGCTGACGGCTGGATACCGGCAATCACCACGCCGATCATCGGGCCGACGGCATAGCCGATATTGGTCAGCGTGTAGTTCAGCGAAAACGCCTTGACCCGTTGGCCGACCGGTAGGTTTTCACTGAGGATCGCCTTGGAGCAGATCATGAACAGCGCCGAGGCGGTTTCGCTGATGATCAGCACCAGCGTCACCAGGTACAGGTTTTGCGCGAAGGTCAGCAGGATCAGGCCGATACCGCTGGAGAGCATGGTCAGGATTAGCAACTGGCGCTTGTCCAGCCGATCGATGATGTAGCCGCCGTACAGCGACAACAGCGTGGCGCTGAAGACCGCGATGCCCAGCAGCAGGCCGACGTCTTGCGGGTTTAGGTCGAGTTTGTTGCTGAGGAACAGGGTCAGCAGCGGGCCGATCAGGGCGCGGCTGACGACGACGGTCAGCGAGCTGATCATCAACCGGCGGATGAAGCGTGAGTAGGTGGCCACGAAGGGTCAATGTCCTTATTTGAAAATGCCTGGCGGGCGTACGCCATCCTCACCGCGCAGCCATTCCCGGTCAAACACAATCCGGTTGGCGCTGCTGCAGGCTGCGATCTTTTGATTTCGGAACGCGGAGCGTCCCCCGGCAGCATTCCCACGCCGAGCGTGGGAACGATCAGTCAAAAGATCACAGCCTGCGGCAGCGCCTAAAGGGGATTGGTGGGCAGGTGCATGGCGCAGCGGCGTTCTGCGGGAAAGTGGTGGGCGATTTCAGACTGTAGTGCGTCCTGTAGATGGCCAAAGGTGTGTGCGGGCGGCAACTCGATAAAACCCATGCGTTGATAGAACGGCGCATTCCACGGCAGGTCGCGAAACGTGGTCAATGTCACTGCCTGCAATTGTTGCTGGCGGGCCTTCTCAATGGCTGCCGTCACCAGTGCACGACCGATGCCCTGGCCCTGAAAGCCCTGACTGACGGACAGTTCTTCAATATGCAATTGTCCATCGATTTGCACCGCGCGAAGAAACCCGGCCAGTTGCCCCTCGGTGTTTTCAGCCACCCACACGTGTTTGTGCTGGATCGCCAATAAGTGCTGCGCGACATCCGGCACCTCGGCGTCAGCCAGCCAGGCCAGTGAGGGATCACGACGAAACAGTTCGGCAGCCGAACGTTCGATGGCGGGGAGGGCAACCGCGTCAGCGGGCCGTGCAAGACGAATGAGCATATTCATGTAGGCGCTGCCGCAGGCTGCGATCTTTTGATTTCGGGACCCGAAGCGTCCCCCGGCTGCATTCCCACGCCGCGCGTGGGAACGATCAAGGATCAAAAGATCGCAGCCTTCGGCAGCGCCTACAAGGGTTTCAGGTGCAGGAGGACGTAATCGTTTTTGTCGAAACGGCCGCTGAGCACCGGTTGCAGCTGTTCCAGCGGCGTGCCCTTGAGCGATTGCAAATCGCCGCGATCCATCATCAGCCACGCCGGCGCCTTGAGCGCTTCCAGTTGTTGCACCGATTCAGTGAACTGCGGTTGCAGGTCCTGCTCAAGATTGACCATGAACTTGATCGCCTTGGCGTCTTTGCCCATGCCGTGCAGTACCAGCGGCGCCGGTGCCTGCTCTACCTGCGCGAACACTGCGCGACTGAACGCCTGCGTGTCATACAGCCGCCGTTCCACCGGTTCGAACACGGCCGCATACACCGTCCACACTGCCAACACGGCACACAGCGCGAGCACTTCTGCACGCCAGCGCGGGATCAACAGACGCGAGAGTGCCGCCAGTTGCAACACACCCAGCGCGATCGCAACCAAGGTGATCTCACTCAATTGCTCGGGAAACCTGCGCCGCGCAATCAGCAGCGTGACCAGCAACAATCCCGGCGTCAGCAGCCACAGACCCAGGAGCAAACCGCGCAACCAGCGGAACACCCGCCCATGCATCACCTGAAACGGATACGCCGCGATGATCGCCGCCATGGGCAACATCGGCAGCAGATAGCGCGCCTTTTTCGCCTGCGGAATCGACAAGCCGAGCATCACGATCAAGCCGGCCGCCGCGCAATACTGCACCAGGCGCAATGCCGGGCCGCGCTGCTGTGGTTTGCTCAGCCAGGTCGCCGCCAACGCGAGCAATGCCAGCGGGTACGCCAGCGCATAGTTGCCCAGCGAGCTGGTGAAGTAATACAGCGAACCGCTGACGCCTTCGCTGCCGTCCATGCGTCCCATGAACTGCATGCGGATCACGTCCTGCACGAATGCCGGCCCGCCGCTGACCTGCGCCAGCCACAACAACAGGCCAATACAGGCGGCCAGCAACACCGAGGCGAGCACACCAAACACCAGCAACCGTGACCACTCTCGGTTGAGCAGGTAATAACTGCACAGCATGCCGGTCGGCACCACCAGGCCGATCGGCCCGCGAACACCGAAACCCAGCAACAGCAAAGCGAAAATCAACGGCCAGCGCCGCCCGCCGGCAAAATGCTCATGGGCATAACCCAGATAAAACACCGCAAGTGCCACTGCGGCGAGCATCAAGTCCTGCGACACCGCGCGCACTTCAGTGACAAAAGTGCTGGTGAGCAACAACAGCGCAATGCTGATCAACGCCCAGCGCCGCGAATAGGGTGCCAACAGCCGATACATCAACGTCACGATCACCGCGCCGGCAATTGCACTCGGCGCCCACGCGGCAAAGGCGTTGACCGTGCCGAAGGGCAACGACAACACCCAGATGAATACCGTCGACAGCGCTGAATAGTCAGCGTACGGCTGGCCATACGTTGTCGGAAACCAGGTCGGTCCATGACGCAGCATTTCTTGCGCGAACAACACAAAGCGCGAATCGAAACCGATCGGAGCCTGCCCGTAGACCCCGGCCATGAACAATAAAAACGCCAGCAGCCCGAGGATCAGCGACTGCCGGCGAATGTCAGGCGACAAGGTGATCAAGCGACGTCGGACGCATGCGGCCATTGTTGCAGCGGAATCGGCAGCTTGCGCGATTCGCCACGGCCCATCGGGAAGTAATGGAAGCCGTTACGCGCCAGGCGCTCGGCGTCGTAGAGGTTACGACCGTCGAAGATTACCGGGGTATTCAGGCGTTGCTTGATCAGCTCGAAATCCGGTGCCTTGAACTGCTGCCATTCGGTGCAGATGATCAATGCGTCGGCGCCGGGCAGTACCGATTCCGGGGTGCCCATCAGCATCAGTTTCGATTCGTCCGGGTAGAGGTTTTGCGTTTCCTGCATGGCCTCCGGGTCGAACGCGCGCACGCTAGCGCCGGCGGCCCACAACTCTTCCAGCAGGACGCGGCTTGGCGCGTCGCGCATGTCATCGGTGTTTGGCTTGAACGCCAGGCCCCAGAGGGCGAAGGTCTTGCCGCGCAGATCGCCTTTGTAGAACGCGTTGATACGCTCGAACAGCTTGTGTTTCTGCCGCTGATTGATCGCCTCGACCGCTTGCAGCAAGTCGCTGGAGCAATGCGCTTCTTCGGCACTGTGAATCAGTGCACGCATGTCTTTCGGGAAGCACGAGCCGCCGTAACCACAGCCCGGATAGATGAAGTGATAACCGATGCGCGTGTCGGCACCGATGCCCTGACGCACCGATTCGATATCGGCGCCGAGGTGTTCGGCCAGCTCGGCGATCTGGTTGATGAAGCTGATCTTGGTCGCCAGCATGCAGTTGGCGGCGTACTTGGTCAGCTCGGCGCTGCGCAGGTCCATGAACATGATGCGGTCGTGGTTGCGGTTGAACGGCGAATACAGATCACGCATCACGTCGCGCACCTCGTCACCTTCGCAGCCAATGACGATGCGGTCCGGACGCCGGCAGTCGGCAACCGCCGAACCTTCCTTGAGAAATTCCGGGTTGGAGACGATGTCGAACTGCAGCAAGCGACCGACCTTGATCAGGGCTTTTTCGATGTGCGTGCGCAAGGTATCGCCGGTGCCGACCGGCACGGTGGATTTCTCCACCAGAATCAGCGGCTGCTCACGATGGCGAGCGATGGCATCACCGACCGACAGCACGTAGCGCAAATCTGCCGAGCCGTCTTCACGCGATGGCGTCCCCACTGCAATAAAGGCCACGCGACCGTGCTGCACGGCGAGTTTTTCATCGGTGGTAAACAACAGACGTTTCGAATCGAGGCCTTCGCGCACCAGGCTGGCCAGCCCCGGTTCGAAGATGCTGACGTGACCCTGGCGCAACAGGTCGACCTTCTTCTGGTCGACGTCCATGCACACGACGTCATGACCGACCTCGGCCAATACGGCCGCTTGCACCAGACCGACGTAACCGCTGCCAAATACTGTGATTTTCATGGAGCACTCCTGAATTCGGGCGCACGAGCCGGACGAGTGTTAATGGTGATGACCCCGAGCATGACCAGCGCCACGCCCAGTGATTTAGTGAAACTGAAGGATTCGTTGAACAGCGGCAGACTGGCCGCCAACAGGTACACCAGCGCGTAGCTGATGCTCAGCAGTGAATAGGCGCGGCCCAACGGCAGGTCGCGCAGGGCGGCGAGCCAGCAGAGCATTGACAGGGCGTAGGCGAAAATCGCCGCAACCACCACGGCCAAGGCGCGCAGATCGAGGCTGTCGATGGCCAGCCATTGTTCCGGCGCGGGCAGGCGCGTCATGCTCCAGCGCATGCCCAGTTGCGCAGCACTGACCAACAACACGCTGCCCAAAGCGAAGGTGATGCCACGACGCTGATTCATGATTGTTGCCCCAACAACACCACGCCGCCGATCACCAACGCCACGCCGAGCCAATGCTGGCGATCGATGGGTTCGCGGAAGACGAAGCGGGCGATCAGCGTGATCAGGACGAAATTGAGGCTGAGCATCGGGTAGGCGATGCCGACTTCGAGGCGCTGCAACACCAGCAGCCAGACCAGCAGACCGGAGCCGAGAGCGAGCAGCGCCAGCCATAACCATGGCGAACGCAGTTTGTCGGCCCAGCCCGACACGACGCCGCGCCAACTTTCCACGGCGTATTTTTGTGCAACCTGGCCGAGACAGGTCAGCAGGCACGCGGCCAACAGCAGCAACAGGCTCATGACGCCTCCTTGGGCAGAATCATGATCACCAGGTTGCCCTGCTCATAACGGATGCCGTCCTTTGGCAGTCGGTCGATTTCGTCCAGTTCGTCCTGCCCCTTTACGCGCATCACCACGCCGACCGAACCGCTGCGGCGCGCCTCGCGCATCCACTGTTGCACTTGATCGGGATCGACCCGTTGCTGAATGCCGTCAGGATAGGCAAGGCCATATTTCAATTCGCCTATCGTGTTGTACAACGCCACTTGCGGGCGTTTGACCCGCCAGGCCAGGGCGGCGGCAGCGCCGAGATCGTTGCTCAACAGGTGTTCGGTCTGCGCCAGTTCGGTGATGTGATGCTTGATGAACTGATCAGGCATCTTGTTGGCGACCACCGATTTCGGCAGCGCCGCCGGTAGCACGGCAATCAGCAGCAGACTGCCGAACGCCGGGGCGGCCCAGCATTGCAGGGGCAGTAAGGCTTGCAGCAGGTTGGCGATGATCCAGCCGATCAGGGCAATGAACACCAGCACCATGCTGTGCAGCTCATGGTCATACACCGGTTTGGTCAATTGCAGGTACACCAACGCGATCAGCGTGACGATGCCCAGCGCCAGGTTGAGCAGACCGTTGACGCTCAGTGCCCGGCCTTGTTCCAGGTGCAGGCGGTCGGCCAGCGCGTTACCCAGCAGCAACGCCATCGGCAGCAGGCACGGGAGGATGTAAGTCGGCAGCTTGCCGTTGCTCAGGCTGAAAAACGCCAGTGGCATCAGCAGCCACAGCAACAGGAACAGCACTTTCGGTTGAGCACGGCTTTGCCAGGCCTGCTTGAAAGCGGTCGGCAGCAAACCGACCCACGGCAGACTGAACGCCACCAGCAGCGGCAGGTAAAACCACCACGGCGCGTTGTGTTGGGCATCGTCACCGGCGAAGCGGCGAATGTGCTCGTGCCAGAAGAAGAACCGCCAGTAGTCCGCTTCCTGCGCATGCACCGACAGCACCCACGGCAGGCTGACGATGATCGCCACGGCAATCGCCACCGGGCCGTATGTCAGCAGTTCACGCCAGCGCTTTTGCCAGAGCATCCACGGCAGGGCGATCAGCACCGGCAGCAGCCAGGCGAGAAAACCCTTGGTCATGAAACCCATGCCGCACGCCAGCCCGAGCAGCGCCCACGCGGCCATGCGCTTGCCGCTGGCGTGACTGTCGACGGCAAACCACAGCGCCACCAGACTCAGGTTGACCCAAAAGGTGAATTGCGGATCCAGGTTGGCGTAACCAGCCTGACCGGCAACAATCGTGAAGCTCATGTAGAGCAGGGCGCAGGCAAAGCTTTTGCGCGGCTGATTCCACAAACGCCGGGCCACCAGGTAGCACAGCAACACGCTCAACCCGGTGCTCAGTGCCGAGGCAAAGCGCACGCCGAACAGGTTCTGCCCGAACAATTCCTGACCCAGCGCAATCATCCAGTAGCCGGCAATCGGCTTCTCGAAATAGCGCAGGCTCATGAAATGCGGCGACACCCAGTTACCGCTCAGCAGCATGTCCTGGCTGATCTGCGCGTAGCGAGTTTCATCGGGAATCCACAAACCATGACTGCCCAACGGCAGCAGATAAGCCAGCAGGCAGATTCCCAATAACAAGAGCGGCAATGCCCAGCGTTTAGTCATGCGCCTTGCACTCCCAGCCAGCCTTCACGGCCGTCGAGGGCGCCGCGTTGTACGCGACCCACGGGCAAGGTGTTGAAGAATTCAGGCAACAAGTCGCCCAGCGGTGCGAAGTCGATGTTGCGCAGGCGCGCATCGGCCAGCAATTGACGAAAATCCTCAGCCATCAGAATCCCTTCTACCTCGGCATGAATGGTGTAGACGTTGAGCTGTTGCGGGCGAAAGTGATCAAGGATGAAACCGTTGAAATCCCGCGCTGCGACGATCGGGCCGACCACTTCATCGAAGGTCGGCAGGTCCACCGGGATCTGCGGCGTCCCCGGTGTGCCATCGGCGAGCAATGGACGAAACAGGCGCTGCCCCCGGCAATCGCTGTTGTAGCGAAAGCCGAAAGCCTGCTTGGCTTCGATCACGCGCTCGTCCGCGCGCCAGCCGGCGGCGGCTGAACAGGTGATCTTCTCGCCGAGAATGTCGCTCAAGGTGTCGACGCCCTGGCGGATCTGCTCGATCAGCTGTTCGTTGCTCCAGCGCCCGGCATTGGCTTGCCAGCCGTGGTGATCCCAGGCGTGCAAACCGACTTCATGACCGGCATCGCGGGCCTGACGCATCAGGTGCCCGAGGTCACGGCCAATCGGTTTGCCCGGCCAGGCAGTCCCGGCCAGCAGAATGTCCCAGCCATACAGGCCGGCCGCGTTGGAACGAAGCATCTTCCAGAGGAACTGCGGGCGGATCAGGCGCCACAGATGCCGGCCCATATTGTCGGGGCCGACACTGAAGAAAAACGTCGCCTTGATCTGCGCCTCGTCGAGTATTTCCAGCAAACGCGGCACACCTTCACGGGTGCCGCGAAAGGTGTCGACGTCGATGCGTAGACCCGCCTGCATTAGCGCTTGTCCGCTTGTTCGAGCATGGCTTCACGCAAAAAGAAGTCGAGCGTGTTGCCGATGGTCTCGCGCATTTCCACGGTTGGCGTCCAGTCGAGCAGGCGCTTGGCGTTGTCGATGCTTGGCTTGCGGTGCTCGACGTCCTGATAACCGGCGCCGTAGAACGCCTTGCTTTCAACGTCGCGGAAACCGGCGAACGGCGGGAAGTTGCTGCGCAGCGGATGCGCTTCGAACTGGCGCAGCAGCTCTTCGCCCAACTGACGGATGCTCGCCTCGTTGTCCGGGTTGCCGATGTTGATGATCTGGCCGTTGCAGACGTCGTTGTCGTTATCGATGATCCGCGCCAGTGCCTCGACGCCGTCAGCGATGTCGGTGAAGCAGCGTTTCTGCTCGCCGCCGTCGAACAGACGGATCGGTGTGCCCTCGACCAGGTTGAGGATCAACTGGGTGATGGCGCGGGAGCTGCCGATACGTGCCGAGTCCAGGCGATCGAGACGCGGGCCCATCCAGTTGAAAGGACGGAACAGGGTGAAATTCAGGCCTTTGGCGCCGTACGCCCAGATCACCCGGTCGAGCAGTTGCTTGGAGACGGAGTAGATCCAGCGCTGCTTGTTGATCGGGCCAACCACCAGGTTGGACGAGTCTTCGTCGAAATGCTTGTCCTGGCACATGCCGTAGACTTCCGAGGTCGACGGGAAGATCACGCGCTTGTTGTACTTGACGCAGTAACGCACCAGTTTGAGGTTTTCTTCGAAGTCGAGTTCGAACACGCGCAGCGGATTACGGGTGTATTCGATCGGCGTGGCGATGGCCACCAGCGGCAGGACCACATCGCACTTCTTGATGTGGTACTCGATCCACTCGGAGTGAATGCTGATGTCGCCTTCCACGTAATGGAAGTGCGGATGGCTGCGCAGACGGTCGATGGCGTCGGAACCGATGTCCAGGCCATAGACTTCGTAGCGGTCATCACGCAGCAGACGCTCGGACAAGTGATTGCCGATGAAGCCGTTGACGCCAAGAATCAGCACGCGAGTACGCCGTGGCGCACGACCGGACTCGGCACCGCGCAGCAGCGAGCCGTCGACCAGACCCAGCTCGTTGGCCAGTTGCGGGCCGCTGAGGAACAGGCCGTTGTCGTTGCGCTGGCCGGAGAGCACCACCAGCGAATCTTCACCGCAGGCAATGCGCAGCGGATCGACGCTGATCACGCGGCCCGGTGCCTGACCGTCGTTGCCTTTGACGACTGCAGCGCTCCAGACGATCAGTTTGTGTTCGCCCACGGCGCAGAAAGCACCCGGGTAGGGTTGGGTTACGGCACGCACCAGATTGAACAGTTGCTCGGCCGGTTGCGCCCAGACCAGTTTGCCGTCGGCGGCAGTGCGACGACCGAATACCGTGGCTTTCGATTCGTCCTGCGCGGTTTCGCTGATCTTGCCCTGGAGCATTGCTGGCAGGGTATCGCGCAGCAGGTCGGAGGCGGCGATGCGCAGTTTGCTGTGCAGGCTCAGCGCGGTGTCGCTGCGTTCAATGGCCACGCGTTGCTGGGCGACGATGGCGCCGGCGTCGGCACGCGTGACCATGCGGTGCAGGGTCACGCCGGTTTCGGTCTCGCCGTTGACCAGCACCCAGTTGGCCGGGGCGCGACCACGGTAGCTCGGCAGCAGCGAACCGTGCAGGTTGAACGCGCCTTTTTTGGCAGTGGCCAGCAGCGCTTCGCTCAGCAGGTTGCGGTAGTAGAACGAGAAGATGAACTCAGGGTCGAGCTTGGCAATGCGCTCGATCCACAGTGGGTGATTGACGTCTTCCGGGGCGTGCACCGGGATGCCTTTTTGCGCGCACAGTTGCGCAACCGAGGCATAGAACGCGGTTTCTTTCGGGTCATCGGCGTGAGTGAACACGGCAGCGATGTCGTAGCCGCTGTCGAGCAGGGCTTGAATGCCGGCGCAGCCAATGTCGTGGTAAGCGAAGACAACAGTTTTTGCACTCATGAGAGAACCTGACCGGAAGTAGAAGTGGAATTGGAAGTGGAAGAAAGACCGTCAACGGTGACCGCAGGCGCCGGGTGGGAGGCGTGGCTGCGCAAGACTTTTTCAATGAAGAAGCGCGGACGGGCACGCACGTCGCTGTACATGCGCCCAAGGTATTCGCCGAGCAGGCCCATGCCGATGAACTGGCCACCGGTGAACACGAACAACACGGCGAACAGCACAAACAAGCCATCGCCCGCCCAGCCGGCGCCGAGCGTCAGGCGCAGGACAATCAGCACGGCGGCAAACAACAAGCCGAGCCCGGCCATGGCGAAGCCGACGATGCTCAGCAAGCGCAACGGCGTGGTGGTCATGCAGGTGATCAGGTCGAACATCAGGTTGATCAAACGCATCGGGCTGTATTTCGAATCGCCGTGTTCACGCTCGGCGTGGGCGACGACGATTTCCGTGGTGTGGCGGGCGAAGCTGTTGGCCAGAATCGGGATGAAGGTGCTGCGTTCGCGGCAGGCAAGCATCGCGTCGATGATCGTCCGGCGGTAAGCGCGGAGCATGCAGCCGTAGTCGCTCATGGCGACGCCGGTGGAGCGTTGCACGGCGAGGTTGATCAGCTTCGACGGGTAGCGGCGCAGCGCCGAATCCTGGCGGTTGCCGCGCACGGTGCCGACCACGTCGTAACCCTTTTCGGCTTCGGCGACCAGGCGCGGGATTTCTTCCGGCGGGTTCTGCAGGTCGGCGTCGAGGGTGATGACCACGTCGCCCTTGCACTGTTCGAAACCGGCCATGATTGCCGCGTGCTGGCCGTAGTTGCGGTTGAGAATGACCGCGACGAACGGGCTGTCTTCGCGGGTCGCGGCTTCTTCGAGAAGGTTGGCGGATTCGTCACGGCTACCGTCGTCGACGAGGACGATTTCATAGTCGTGACGCAGCATCCGGCACGCCGCTTCGGTGCGGCGCAACAGTTCCGGCAGGCTGTCCTGTTCGTTGTAGACCGGGATGACGATCGACACACAGCGGATCGGATAGGGTTTCACAGGCGTTTGTCCATAAGAGTGGCGATGGCGCCGACCACGCGATCAAGGTCTTGATCGCTCATGTCGGGGAACAACGGAATCGAGCACAGCCGCGCCGAGTTCCATTCGGTGTTGGGCAGGTACAGGTCGGGATCACGCTGGCGATACCAGGTGTGCAGGTGGGTGGCGATGAAATGGATACCGGTGCCGATGCCCTGGTCCTGCAAGCCTTTCATGAAGGCTTCACGGTCCATGCCGCAGCGCTCGCTGTCGATGCGCAGGATGAACAGGTGCCAGGCGTGTTGCTGGGCGTAGGCGGGCAGGGCCAGCGGTTGCACCGGCAGGCCTTCGAGTTTTTGCCGGTAGGCGGTGGCCAGCTCGGTGCGGCGCGCGTTGATTGCATCCAGGCGCTCGAGCTGCACCAGCGCGATGGCAGCGTTGATGTCGGCCAGGTTGTATTTGAAACCCGGCTCCATCACCTGCGCCTGCGGCTTGCGGCCACCGGTCAGGCGGTCGTAGGCATCCACACCGAGGCCGTGGAATTTGAGCATGCGCACACGGCTGGCGAGGGCTTCGTCGTCGGTGACGAACATTGCGCCTTCTGCACAGGTCATGTTCTTGATCGCATGGAACGAGAAAATCGCCGTGCCTCGCGAGCCTACATGGCGGCCCTTGTAGCGGGTGCCGGCGGCATGGGCGGCGTCTTCGATCACTGCGATGCCGTGCTTGTCGGCCAGCGCGTACAGCGGATCGAGATCGAATGCGGCACCGGCGTAATGCACCGGGATGATCGCTTTGGTGCGTGGAGTGATTGCCGCTTCGATACGCGCAGCGTCGGTCATCAGGGTGTCGCGGTCGACGTCGACGAACACCGGTTTGGCGCCGAGCAGCGAGATCATGTTGGCGGTCGAGACCCAGGTTTGCGACGGGGTGATGACTTCGTCACCCGGGCCGATGCCCAAGGCGAGCAGCGCGATGTGCATGCCACCGGTTGCCGAGGAAAGTGCTACCGCATGCCGGCAACCAACGTAGTCTGCGAATTGTTCTTCGAGTGCCTGATTTTTAGGCCCGGTGGTAATCCAGCCGGAACGCAATACTTGCTCTACGGCTGCAATTTCTTCTTCGCCGATACTCGGGCGAGAAAAAGGGAGAAACGCCTGACTCATGGACACCTCATCACAAACAATCAGAAGAAAACCAACTCTTTAAATAGGATCCAATTTCCGCGTAGACGCAAAAATTACCTTTGCATCAATAAGTTGCTGAAACGGCTTCCGTCGGGGGCTGGTTGACTTTTGTGGCTTCGCGCGGCAGTTTGGACAGGGCCGACACGGGATCTGTTGGAATTAAGGTTATGCCCGTTTTTGTGAAAGGAACATGAAAAACCGGTCGGCGAATCGTTTATCTGGAACTCATACAGCCGCTGTTCAGACTTCTACCGTTTATCGTCATTTTTAGTAGAAAAGTCCTACAGAAGTGTTCCCCTTAGACGGGGAATGTTGCAGTTGTTAGTTGGTGTGTTGAATTGTTTTTACTCAAGGCCTTTACGTTTGATTGACTTGCCCGCTGTTCCGTTGGAAACCCGCCAAACCAATCCGATGACCGTGTATCTGGCACGCCTGGCACCTTCCAGCCAGCTGACCATGCGTTACGTTTTGCAGGACGCTGCCGATCGCCTCGGCTTTGCCGAGATGAATGTCGAAGATATTCCCTGGCACGCGTTACAACCTGAAGATGTTGTCGCGCTGGTGGCCGCTTTACGCGAAGACAACTACGCGCCGAACACTTCTTCGCTGTATGTCAATGCCATACGCGGTGTAATGAATGAAGCCTGGCGCATGAGCCTGATCAGCCAGGATCATCTTTTGAAGATGCGTTCGGTAAAAGGCATTGCCGGTACGCGACTGTCGCAGGGGCGCAATCTCAAGCGCACCTTGATTCACGAACTGATGGAAGTCTGCGCCGCCGACCCGCGCCCGCAGGGCCTGCGCGACGCGGCAGTGATCGCACTGTTGTATGGCACCGGCATGCGCAAGTCGGAATCAGTGGATCTGGATTTGAATCAGGTCGATTTCCGCGAACGCAGCCTGACCGTCACCGGCAAGGGCAACAAGCAACTGATCAAATATGCACCGACGTGGGCGTTCGACAAGCTCAATAAATGGCTGGAGTTCCGCCGCGAGCAGCTCAAGGAAGGCGAGAGCGACGATGCCTTTCTGTTCAACCGCATCCGCCGTGGCAGCCACATCACCCGTGAGCGCATCACCAAACACGCGATCTACTACATCGCACGTCAGCGTGGCACCCAGGTCGGGGTGAAGATCATGCCGCACGATTTCCGTCGCTCGTTCATCACCCGGGTGATCGAGGAGCACGATCTGTCGATTGCGCAGAAGCTCGCCCACCACAGCAATATCCAGACCACCGCCAACTACGATGTGCGCGATGACAACGAGCGGCGGCGTGCGGTGGATCGCTTCGATCTCTGATCAGAGCGCGGCGAACACGTGGGCTGCACCGAGCACCGACAATTGCACCGCGCTGCCGGCGGGTGGCGCGTGCATACCGGAGCTGCGCACCAGTAGCGAACGGCCCGGCGCATGACTGGCGGGGGAGCGCAGTTCGACCGTCAGCGTGCAGGTGTTGCCGGCGAAATCACGTTCGGTGACCACTGCATCGCAGCTCGGAGCGCCAATGACGGTGCCGCCGACCTGCAATTGTTCCGGTCGCAGCATGATTTGCGCATCGCCAATGAAGCCATTGCTGTTGACTGGCACCGGGCCGAGATCGCAGTGCGCCCAACCGGATTCGATGCGCGCCGGCATCACCACGGCTTCACCGAGAAAGTGCGCGGTCTGCTCATCTTCCGGATAACGATAGAGATCCATCGGATGCCCGGACTGCACCAGGCGACCGCCGCGCATCACCGCCAACTGGTCGGCAAATGACAGTGCTTCGCCCTGATCGTGGGTGACCAGGATGGTCGTCACGCCAGCATCCGCCAACAGTCGCGCGACCATTTTGCGCATGACGCTGCGCAGGCCGGTATCGAGCGCGGAGAACGGTTCGTCGAGCAGCATCAGGCGTGGTTGTTGGGCCAGCGCGCGCGCCAGTGAAACCCTTTGCTGCTGGCCACCGGACAACTCATGCGGCCAGCGCTGGGCCATGTTGGCGTCCAGCGCGACGCTGTCCATCAGTTGCGCGATGCGCTCGTGTCGCGCCGTGCCGGTGAGGGCCAGACCGAAGCCGATGTTGGCGCTCACCGTCATGTGCGGGAACAGCGCGCCGTCCTGCGGCACGTAGCCGATCTGGCGCTGATAAGCCGGAACCGCGTGGCTGCTGTCGACCAGTACCTGACCGTTAAGAGTCAGGCTGCCGGCGTCGGGGAATTCGAAACCGGCGATCATCCGCAACAGCGTGGTTTTACCGGAACCCGAAGGGCCGACAATCACCGTGCGGCTGCCGGTCGGTACGGACAGGCAGATGTCATCCAGCGCTTTCTGCGCGCCAAAGGCTTTGCTCAGGGAGATCAGTTCAAGTGCGTTCATCGGCCCGCGGTGCGCCTGGATTGGTGGTAGAGGATGGCCGTCAGTGGCAGCGATAACAGCACCATCAGCAGTGCGTAAGGCGCCGCAGCGGCGTAATCGATTTCGCTGGTCATGGCCCAGAATCCGGTCGCGAGGGTGCGCGTGCCGTTGGGCGCGAGCAGCAGGGTCGCGGTCAGTTCATTGGTAATCGCCAGAAACACCAGTGCTGCGCCGGCTGCCGCACCCGGTGCGGCGAGGCGCAGGGTGATCAGCCACAAGGCACGCAACGGTGAGCGGCCGAGGCTTTGCGCGATGTTTTCCAGCTCCACCGGCGCTTGGGCAAAACCGGCGCGCAGGCTGACCAGTGCGCGCGGCAGGAACATCAGCAGGTAGGCCAGCAACACGGTGATGGTGGTCTGGTAGATCGGTCGGGCGAAATGGATGGTCACGGTCACCAGCGCCAATGCGACGACAATCCCCGGCAACGAACTGGTGATGTAGTTGCAGCCTTCCAGCAAACGTTGCAGTTTGCCGGGCGCACGGATCGACAACCAGGCAATCGGTATCGCCGCGAGGCTGGTCAGCAACGCGCCGGCCACGCCGAACGACAGGGTTTGCAACAACGCGGGCAGCAATTCGTCGCCGCCCCAGACCTCCACACCTCCGGCGATCAACCAACGCCCCAAGGTCAGCAACGGTACGCCGAGAGCGAGCAGGCACGTCAGCACTTGCAGGCCCAGCCCGAGCGCTTTGGCGCCGCGACTCATCAACATGGTGCGTTGTTCGCGCGCACTGCCGGAACCCACGCGGGCATAACGCGCCTTGCCACGGGCGGCGGATTCGACCGTGAGCATCGCCAGACAGCACAGGGCCAGAACGCCGGCGAGCATGTTGGCTGCCGGGCCGTTGAAGGTCGATTTGAACTGATCGAAAATCGCCGTGGTGAACGTATCGAAACGGATCATCGCGTAGAGGCCGTACTCGGCCAGCAGATGCAAACCCACTAGCAGTGCACCGCCACAAATCGCCAGGCGCAACTGCGGCAGCACCACACGAAAAAACACCGCCCAAGGCTTGAGACCGAGGGATTCGGCAACGTCTTCTATCGCTGGATCGAGTCGCCGCAAGGTCGCCGCAACCGGCAGATAAAGGAACGGGAAATAGGCGATCACTGACACCAGCACTCCGGCCGGCAATCCATGGATCGATGGGATCAGGCTGACCCACGCATAGCTGTGCACGAACGCCGGTACCGCCAACGGCGCCACTGCAAGCAATGACCACAGGCGCCGGCCGGGCAGGTTGCTGCGCTCGGTCAGCCACGCCAGCGTCGTGCCGAGCACAATGCACAAGGGCAGGGTGATCAACACCAGCAGCACCGTGTTGATCAGCAGTTCGGCGACGCGTGGACGAAACACCAGGGCTTCGATTGTCGCCCAGCCTGTCGCCCACGACACGCCGATCACAAACGCAATCGGCAGCAACGACAACAGTGAAACCGTGATCGCCAAGGCAACCACCCACGATCCCCCGCGACCAGTGAGGGCGCGGGTTTTCAGTGGCAGGTGAGCGGAAGACGCCGCAGCGATTTCCGCCGGTAAAGGTTCCGGGATCACTTACAGGATTCCCGCCTGGGTCATCAGCTCGACGGCTTTCTTGCTGTCGAGTTTCGACGCATCGACTTTTGGCGCATCGAGCTCCTTCAACGGCGTCAGTTTCGAATTGGAAGGCGCGTCTTTGCCCACCGCGTACTCAAACGAGGTGCCGCTATGGAGGATTTCCTGGCCTTCCTTGCCGGTGATGTATTTGACGAACTTCTGCGCGTCTTCCTGGTGTTTGCTGGAGGCCAGCACGCCGGCGCCGGAGGTACTGACGAACGCGCCCGGGTCCTGATGTTTGAAATAGTAGAGCTTGGTGTTCTGGCTGTTTTCGCCGGTCTTGGACTGATCGACGAAGCTGTAATAGTGATAGATCACGCCGCTGTCGATCTGGCCGGCGTTGACTGCTTTGAGCACGGCGCTGTTGCCGCGATACACGGTGGCATTGGTTTTCATGCCTTTGAGCCAGTCGAGCGTGGCGGCTTCGCCTTTTTGCTCCAGCACCGCAGCGACGATGGCCTGAAAATCAGCACCGGCCGGGGAGGCGGCCCAGCGACCTTTCCAGTCCGGTTTGGCCAGGTCGAGCAGGGATTTCGGCAGGTCTTTTTCGGCAAGTTTCGCCGGGTTGTAGACGAATACCGTGGAGCGCGCAGCGATGCCGATCCACTGGCCGTGGGCCGGACGGTACGCCGCATCGACTTGTTCCAGCGTGGCGGGCGCGATCGGCGCGAACAATTTGGCGTTGTCGACCAGCACCATCGCCGGGGAGTTTTCGGTGAGGAACACATCCGCCGGAGAGGCCGCGCCTTCCTGTACCAGTTGATTGCCCATTTCGGTGTCATCGCCATTGCGAATGGTCACCGGAATGCCGGTCTCTTCGGTAAAGCCGGCGACCCAGGCCTTGGTCAGGCTTTCATGCTGCGCGTTGTAAACCAATAGACCGACGCCGTCGGCGGCGTAGGCCTGGCTGGCAGCGAGCAGGGCGGTGGCCAGCAACGCGCGTTTCAGGAAGGACGGAAACTGTGGATTCATGACGACAACGCTCCTGTTTTTTTTGACGTTATGGGCAGGCACTCGCGAGCGGACTTCAATGCGAATGATTTGCATATGTTGAGTCGCAGGCAATGTAGAGAGGCAAATGAGAAAAAAACGTCAAACAGACCGTTAATACATGTCATTTTCATTCAGATTAGCAGCGACTTGAAAACGCACGATTGCCGTGCGTCATTCAACGTCATGAGATTTCAGGAGGGATTGGGCAGGTAGGCGACGCTCTGGTCCTCGCGGCCATGGAAAAATTGCTCACCGCGTGTCGGCGTGGTGGTGATGATCCGGTGGTCGGCGCCGAGATAACCGAGCGGCACAGGCTCGCCCTGGCGGTACTGCGCAACGAAAATGGTGCGTTGCGGATTCCATGGCTGACCGCTGCTGCGTTCAAGCCAGGCGATCAGCGCCGCACTGTCGCCGCTGCGCGGAAAATCTGCGGTCTCGGCCACGTAATAGAACGGCGTTCCACCGGTTTGCAGGTACATCGGCACTTTGTTGTCGACCTCGACCATGACCACACGCCACTGATCAAGCGGCGCCTGCTGGCTGGCCTGTTCGCGCACGGTTTCGCCGAAACGGATCACACCGCCACCGCTGTTGGTCCACGGGTAGAGCACACCGAGTACGCCCACCAGCACCGCGGTGGCGACGCCGAAGCCGATTTTCAATCCACGACCTTCGATGTTGCGCGCCGCCATGCGCCGGGTGATCCACCAGGCGCCGAGCAGTTGTGCGAACGGCACCAATGGCAGCACGTAATAGCTGCGACGGCTGCCGCTGGCGGTGAAGAAGATCATCAGCAGCGCCAGCCCCTGAATCAGCCAGCGGGTGTCCGGCTCGATCTGCCGCCAGTGCCGCAGCGCCACCCACAATGCAATCAACCAGCAGGGTGCCCAAGGCAAGGTGTAGACCGGCAGATAGATAAGGTAGGTGTAGATCGGCCCGATGTTGTCGAACGGCTGGAAAAACCGCACGACGTTTTCCCGCAGCACCAGACCCAGGCCACTTTCGCCGTAGTTCGGCGCGCCATACAGATGCGAGAGCAGGAACGGCGCCATGTAGAATGTGCCGGCAATCAGCAACGCTGCGGCCAGACGTAGATTCAGGTGCAGCTTCCAGCGCTTGTCGCTCAGCAGATGCGGCAGCAGCACCAGCCCCGGCAGAATGAAGCCGATCAAGCCCTTGAACAGCGAGGTCAGCGCCAGCAAACCGAAAAACACCACGTATCGCCAGAGTTTTGTATCGTCCGGTCCGCGCCAGTACCACCACACGGCAGCGAGCACGCCGCACACGGTGAGGATGTCGGCGGTGGCGACGCGCGCCCAGAACACGAAATAGAACGTGGTGGCCAGCATCCATCCGGCAATCAGCCCGGTGCCTTTGCGAAACAACTGCTCACCCAGCAGGTACACCAGCCAGACACTCAACCACGCCGCGACAACCGACGACAAACGCAGTGACCAAGGCCCGAGGCTGCCGGTCAGCCAGGCGCTGGCGGTAATCAGCCAATACGACAGCAGCGGTTTGTCGTAGTACGGCCCGCCCTTGAGATACGGATCGAAATAGTCGCCGCTTTGCAGCATCTGCAGGGCGATGTTGGCCCAGCGGGTTTCCGCGCCCCACAGTTCGCGACTGCCGAGGCCGAAGAGCAGCATCAGCGCCGTGGCCGCGAGCAGCATCCATAAAGCCTTGCGGTCGTAGGCCGTCGAGGTCATGGCTGGCTCTTGGCGAAGATGTAGATTTGCAGATTGCCGCGCTGGTAGTGCTTGCCATCCGCCGGCAACAGGCCGATTTCCTGTTCGTCCTGGGTGCTGTTGACGCGCATCACCACCGCCACCGAGCCTTTTTTACGTGCTTGCGTCATCCATTCGCCGACGTCGGCCAGGCTGACTTTGCGCGACGCCATGGCCGGGTCTTCGAGACCGTATTTAAGTTCGCCGACGGTGTTGAGCAGGTCGACTTGCGGTCGCTGCAAACGCCACGACAGCGCCGACGCCGCGCCCAGGTCATTACTCAACAGTGACGCCGTTTCACTCAATGCCTGCTGATGTTCGGCAATAAACTGGTCAGGCATTTTGCTGTCGACGATCAGCGCGGGCATCGCCGCCGGCAGTAGCGCGATCAACAGGCCGATGCCCAGCGCCGGCATTGCCCACAGTGTCAGCGGACGCATGATCTGCAGGGCGTTGGCGATGATCCAGCCGATCAGCACGATAAACACCAGCGACAGGCTGAACATTTCGCTGTGGGTGTAGATATCTTTGCTGGTTTGCAGATAGATCAGCGCAATCAGGGCAACGCTCGCCAGTGCTGTGTTGATTACTCCATTGAGGCGCAGGATCCGGCTGTCGCGCTGCTGCAGCCAGTGCACCACGTTGTGCCCCATGAGCAAGGCCAAGGGCAGCAGACACGGCATGAGGTAAGTCGGCAACTTGCCGCTGCTCAGGCTGAAAAACGCTAATGGCAGGAGAAACCACAACGCGAGGAACGCGATTTTCGGCTGGCGTTTTTCGCGCCAGGTACGGATCAACGTCGACGGCAACAACATGGCCCATGGCAGCGTCGCGGCGAACAGCAACGGCAGGTAGAACCACCATGGCCGCGCGTGCTGGGCATCATCGCCGGCAGCAAAACGGCGAATGTGTTCATGCCAGAAGAAGAATCGCCAGAAATCCGGTTCGCGCGCCTGCACGGCCAATGCCCAAGGCACGCTGACGAGTGCGGCAACCAGCACCGCCACCAGCCCGTAACGCAGTAATTCAGCAAAGCGGCGTTGCCAGATCATGTAGGGCAGGGCGATCAGTACCGGCAGCAGCAGGGCGAGAAAGCCCTTGGTCATCAGGCCCATCCCGCAGGCGGCGCCCAACAACGCCCAACTGCCGAGGCGGGCCTTTACGCTGCGGCTATCAATGGCAAACCACACCGCGACCAGACTCAGATTGACCCACAAGGTGAACTGCGGATCGAGGTTGGCGTAGCCCGCCTGGCCGGCGATCAAACCAAAACTCATGTACAGCAACGCGCAGGCAGCGCTGATGCGCGGGCTGTTCCACAAACGCCGCGCCAGCACATAGGCCAGCCAGACGCTGGCGCCGCTGCTCAATGCCGAGGCGATGCGCACCCCGAACAGGTTGTCACCGAAAATCGCCTGACCGATGGCGATCATCCAGTAACCGGCAATCGGCTTCTCGAAGTAGCGGATGCCCATGAAATGCGGCGCGACCCAGTTGCCGCTGAGGAGCATTTCCTGGCTGATCTGGCCGTAGCGGGTTTCGTCGGGGATCCACAAGCCGTGGCTCATCAGTGGCAGCAGATAAAACAGCACGAAGGCGAAGATCAGCCCGGGAATCGCCCAGCGCTCAACCATCGAGGGGGCTTGTGATAAATGTCGGACAGCGTGGCGCAACGGTTTGTTATCAGACGTCATGATTGGACCTTGGCGCGGATAAAGTATGTGGGGCGAAAGTTCGGATGTTTGCGGGTTACTGGGCACTTGTTGTTTGCCAGAACGGGGTATTTACAATGCCCAGGACGCTAAGTTTCTGTTGATGGTTAATTCGCACCAGTAATACGCTGCCGTATTCGGCGGCAATTGCATGAGGAAAACCGCTCTGTTTTTCGAAGTCGCTGATACAACCGCTGTGGGTGACCAGAATCAGATTGTGCTGCGGTGTCTTGTTCGCGACGATTTCATCGCGCAGCGTCGGTCCGCAGGTGGCCAGCCAATCCTCAGTGCTGGCGTCGTGACCGAACATCGAGTGCGCGGTTTGTGCTGTCCGCGTCAACGGGCTGCCCAATACTTGCGTCTGCTGCATGCCGAGACGCACAAAGCCCTGACCGACGGCTGCCGCCGCGAGACTGCCCGCTTGGGTGATGCCGTCAGCCGGGCCGAGGCAAGTGTTGCTCGAGCGATCGCAGCGTTCGGTATGGCGGACCAATGCGACGATTTCGCCCGCTTGCCACGCCTTGACCCACTCGGCGGTGGTGGCGCGATCGGCGTGATCGAGGTCGACCGGCGAGCGTGGCCACCAGACAAAACCGCTGACCAGGATCGCTACAAACACAACGCAAGCAAGCGCGATCAACAGGCGCAGGCGCGGAGTACGCGGCGACTTTGATGTTGTTTCAGATTGAAATAATTGCGCCACAATATTGCCCCTTCTAACTCCTGATGTTTCATTCAGTGCAACGCAAGGCTCAGGCAGCGAGCAACTTTACGACTACTTGGTTGAATGCTGGCTGAACACTACGTTCGGGGTCGTAGGGGCGCGGTGAATAACATGTGAAAATATTGCGCAAAGTTGAAGCGCCTAACTAAAACGACTATTTGATAAATAAACTCAAACGCTGTTTTTGTTTGGCGCAGGTCTTAACAACGCGCAGGGGTTGCGGCGAAGCTCGGTTGTGGCGGACAACGGCGTTGCGCTGGTCTATTGTTGCCCTCACGCCAGACAACCCGATAGGAGCCGACTGAACGAATGGATCTCAAGCACAGCCTGACGACGCGGATCGTGATCGTGTTCGCCCTGATGAGTGCCTTCGTCGCCGGGGTATTTGCGTTGGGGATCGTCGCCACCGTGCATGTGGTCGAGCGAAAATTGACCACCACCACGTTGAGCGGTGGCCTGCACCGGCTGCTGGCGATGGAGGACATCAGCCACTGGAGCCACAAGCCGGAAAAGAGCGAGTTGTTTTTCGCTGAAGGCGCCAAGCCCCCGCTGACGCTGACCACGCAATTGGCGGCGCTGCCACTGGGCTTTCAGGAGATCAAGTTCCACGGCGAAGACTTCTACGCGATGGTCGAATCGGTGGCCGGGCGCAAGTATGTGCTGCTGCGTGATCAGGGCAGCCTCGAACAGCGTGAACATCTGTTGTTCATCGTGGTGATTGTCGGTTTCATCCTCAGCATTCTATTGGCGATTGTGCTCGGCCGGTTGCTGGCACGCCGGGTGATGGCGCCGGTGATCCGCTTGGCGCGACAGGTGCGCCACCGCGATCAGCTGATCGAACTGGCGCCACCCCTGCACCCGGATTACGCCGCTGATGAAGTCGGCGAACTGGCGTTGTCGTTCGATCAGACCCTAGGTCGCCTGCAAGCCACCCTGAGCCGCGAAAAACTCTTCACCAGCGACGTCAGCCATGAACTGCGCACACCGCTGATGGTGCTCGGCAGCTCTTGCGAACTGCTGCTGGCCAACCCGTCACTGGATGCGCGTTCAACGGCGCAGGTCAATCGCATTGCCCGCGCCAGCAGTGAAATGCGCCAGTTGGTTGAAACCTTCCTGATGCTCGCGCGAAAGCCTGATGAAGTCTCCGTGCAGTCGGCGGTAACGCTCAAGGAAGTGGCGGATGCTCAGGTAGAAGTCTGGGGGCGGTTGATCCGCGAAAAAGGCCTGGAGTTTATCTACGTTGAGCAGTTGGCCTGCACGACGCGCTACAACCTGACGTTTTTGCAGTCGGTGCTGGGCAATCTGTTGCGCAACGCCTGGCACTACACCGACCACGGCTTCGTTCGCTTGACCCTGCGTGACGACAGTTTTGTAGTCGAGGACAGTGGCATCGGCATTCCCGAGGAGCAACACCACGCGATGTTTCAGCCCTTCGTGCGCGGCGATGAACAACGTGGGGAAGGGCTTGGTCTCGGACTGTCGCTGGTGCAGCGAATCTGCAACCAGCAACAGTGGCGGGTACAACTGACGACCCGCGAGCCCAACGGTTGTATTTTTACCGTGACCCTGGCTCAGGAGGAGGGCGGGCAAGTGCGCGGATTACCGGCGGCCTGACTGATCAGCGCCGCGAGGCGTTTGACGTTGTTTTGCTGAGCCGTCACCAGTTCATCGATGCTCGGCCCCGACGGGGTCTGCAAGGTCGAACGGCACGTGACCAGTTCGCTGTCGGTATCGCCCAGCGGGCGCAGCCGCCATTTCGCATCGATCAGCGCGTACTGGCCGGGAATCGAGTCGAAGCGCTGGACGTCGATGCGCACCGAGACGTTGCCGCGACCGCTGCTGTTATTCAATTGATCGGTCAACGCACTGCGTAGTTCATCCGCCAGACTCGCGCCCCACCATTGGGTTTCAAGAATCGCCAGGCCACTGTTGCCCTGGCGAATGACGATTTGCGGGCGGTCGACCTGCGGCGGCACGCTGATACCTTCAATCGGGATTTGCACCCCGGCGCGAGTGCTGCCCAGTTGCACCGGGGTCAGCGTGTGAAAGCTGATCGGGTCGCTGCGGCAGGCGCCCAGCAACATGAACGCAGCGAGCACGGTGATCTTCAGCGGTAAAGCCATGGGGTAGCTCCTGTGCTCAATTGCGTGGCGGTCCTTTCAGGTCCAGTGGCGCCGCGTTGTCTGGCCGGCCGCGAATCAGCGATTCCGGATGGCGACCGAGGTAATCCGACAGTTCACGCAGCGAGCGCGACATGCGCCCGAGTTCGTCGAGGGTCTCGGTGAGTTTCTCGCGCTGCGGTGAATCTTCGGCCAGGGTCGAACTGGCGGATTGCAAGGTCTTGCTGACATCGGCGAGGGTGTTCTGCACGCCCGGCAAGGTCTTCGCGTTGAACTGGGTCAGGCCTTTGCGCAGTTCGACCAGATTGCTGTCGAGATTGCTGGCGATGCGATCCACCGGCAGCTTGTTGAGTTTGTCGACCACCGCCTCGAGTTTCTCCTGCAACTGTTCGAGGCTAC
The DNA here is from genome assembly GCF_900182985.1 of Pseudomonas helmanticensis. Classification (NCBI taxonomy): domain Bacteria; kingdom Pseudomonadati; phylum Pseudomonadota; class Gammaproteobacteria; order Pseudomonadales; family Pseudomonadaceae; genus Pseudomonas; species Pseudomonas helmanticensis. The sequence goes on from NZ_FXUY01000001.1 coordinate 1,133,218, forward strand.
CCGGCACCGTTGGAATGACCACCGGCCGAGCGGTCGGGTCGAAAGCGACTTTCTCGGCTTTCGGGAAAAAATCCAGGGCGACGTACAACTGCCCGGTCAGCAGGTTGCCACTGCGGGCCTGGGCGCGCAGACCGTTGTCGATGAAGGTGCCGATCAGGCGAATGCCGGCGGCTTCATCATTGGGATCATGTTTGAACGCCGTGAGCATCTTGCCGTACGCCATACCGAGGCGCTGCGGATAAATGACGATGCCGACATTGAGCGGGAAGCTGCGTTTTTTTGCGTCGAAATCCAGGTTGATCGCCACCACGCGGCCGATTTCCATGCCGAGAAATTCCACCGGTGCATCAACTTTCAACCCACGCAGCGATTGATCGAAACGCAGACTGAGGTATTGCGCCTTGCCGTTGGGCGGGGCGAGGGCGGTGGTCTGGTCAGCGAACAGGTCAAAGTCCTTGTCATCGGCGGCGGCAACGTCGTTGGGGCTGTAATCCGGGGCGCGGAAGGCGATGCCACCGATCAGTAACGTCGAGAGCGATTCGGTCTTCACCGCAAAACCGTTGGCGCCGACGTTGACGTCGATGCCGCTGGCGTTCCAGAAACGGGTGTTTTCCGTGACGAAGGCATCGTTCGGCGAATGGATGAACACTTCGATATTCACGCCTTTACCGTCCGGATCAAGGGCGTAGGTGACGACCTGGCCGACCGGAATCTTGCGATAGTAGACTGGCGAGCCGATGTCCAGCGAACCGAGGTCCGAGGCATGCAACATGAAGCGCTTGCCGGGTTCGCCGTAAGTGATCGGTGGCGGGTTTTCGAGGCCGTTGAAGTGTTTTGCGCGGCCATTCGCCTGGCCGATGTCCGCGCCAATGTAGTCACCGGAGAGCAGGGTATCGATACCGGAAACGCCACCAGCACCGATGCGCGGGCGCACAACCCAGAACTGCGAGTCTTCGCGGGTAAAGGTTTCTGCCTGCTTGGCCAGTTTGATCGTCGCGTTGACGCTTTTCTGGTCGTCGCTCAACTCAACGTCGGTGACCTGGCCCACCACGACGTTGCGGTATTTGACCTCGGTCTTGTTCGCCGTCAGACCGCTGCCGGTCTTGAACGTGACAACGATGGTCGGGCCTTCCTGGAGGATGTTGTGCACCACCAGCGAAATACCCACCAGCACGGCAATGATCGGCACGATCCACACGAGCGAAATGCCGAAACGGCGGGTTTTGACGGGGGCTTGGCCTGGTGCTTGCGGCTCGTCGGTGGCTGACGACTTCATCCATGTCCTCCTCGATTGATTGGGCACTGAGCGTCAGGAACGCAAAAGCACCTCATCAATATAGAAGTGCTTGGCGATAGAGCAAATCCGTATAGCGCATGCACCCCGATTTCCCTGTATTGATCGTTCCCACGCGGAGCGTTGATCGTTCCCACGCTCCGCGTGGGAATGCAGCCCGTGACGCTCCGCGTCACTGGACGCAGAGCGTCCCTTGAGGCATTCCCACGCGGAGCGTGGGAACGATCAGATTGGGCAGGAGGTTAGCCGAGGATTTCGCGCAGGCGATACCAGAACATGCCCAGTGCCAGCAGCGGCGAACGCAATGCCGGGCCGCCGGGGAAGGTCATGTGCGGCACACCGCTGAACACGTCCATGCCTTGGCTGTGCCCGGCATGAATCGCCTCCCCGAGGAGTTTTGCGCACCAGTGCGTGACGTTCAGGCCATGCCCGGAATAGCCCTGCGCGTAGAACACGTTCGGGAGTTGCTTGAGACGCCCGACCTGCGGGAAACGGTTGGCGGTGATGCCGATCTTGCCGCCCCACTGGTAATCGATGCGCACGTCCGCCAGTTGCGGGAAGACCTTGAGCATCTTCGGCCGCATATAAGCAGCGATGTCCGCAGGATCGCGCCCGGAATAATGGCAGGCACCGCCGAACAACAAGCGCCGGTCAGCCGAAAGCCGGTAATAATCGAGACCGACTTTCTGGTCGCACACCGCCAGATTCTGCGGGATCAGTTGCGCCGCGCGTTCCTCGGACAATGATTCAGTGGCAATGATGTAACTGCCGGCCGGCAGCACTTTGCCACTGAGTTGTTGTTCGAGTTCATCCAGATGCGCATTGCAGCCGAGCACCAGACTGCCGGCCCGCACCGTGCCATGGGCGCAACGCACCTGCACCGTCGCGCCGTGGATGATTTCCAGCACTTGGCTTTGCTCGAAAATCCGCACGCCAAGTGATGCCGCCAGCCGCGCTTCGCCTTGCACCAGATCCAGCGGGTGCAGATGACCGGAACCCATGTCCAGCAGCCCGCCGGCGTAGATGTCGGAGTTGACCACTTGCTGGCGGATCTGCTCCGGGCCAATCAGGCGGGTTGCGTGGGAATAACCGAGTTCGGCGAGATCGACCAGTTCATCCTTGAACGCATCGAACTGCGCGGTGGTGTTGGCCAGGTCGCAGAACCCCCAGCGCAGGTCGCACTCGATGCCGTTGTCGCCGATGCGCTGGCGCACCAGTTCCACCGAATCGATGCCGGCGCGCTGCAAATAACGCACCCCGTCCTGACCGACATACTTGGCGAAGCCGTCAACGTCATGGCCGATGCCACGAATCAACTGTCCGCCATTGCGCCCGCTGGCGCCCCAGCCGATGCGGCGGCCTTCGATCAAAATCACCGAGAGCCCGCGTTGCGCCAGTTCAATAGCCGTGTTGACCCCGGTGAACCCGCCGCCGATGACGCAGACATCGGCGCTCAGATCACCTTCCAGTCGCGGATAAGGTGTAGTCGCCCGAGCCGAAGCGGCGTAATAGGAACGGGCGTGTTCTTCGGTGTACTGATTCATTTGTTCGACTTCACTTTGCTCCAGGACCGGGTCATCAGACGCATGATCGCTTGAGGCGGGGTGGTAGAGATGTAGAGCTTGTCGAGGACTTCCTGCGGCGGATAAACCTCAGGATTGTTGACCAGCGCCTGATCCATGTATTGCTTGGCGGCCGGGTTCGGGTTGGCGTAACCCACCGAGGCGCTGACCTTGGCAATCACTTGCGGATCGAGCAGGTAATTAATGAAGGCGTGGGCTTCCTTGGTGTTGCTGGCATCGGCCGGAATTGCCAGCAGGTCGAACCAGAGGTTGGCGCCTTCCTTCGGAATGGCGTAGGCGATGTTCACGCCGTTCTTGGCTTCCTTGGCGCGGTTGGCGGCCTGGAACACGTCGCCGGAATAACCGAAGGCTACGCAGATGTCACCGTTGGCCAGATCGGAGACGTATTTCGACGAGTGGAAATAGGTGATGTACGGACGAATGCTCAGCAGTTTCGCTTCAGCTTTTTTGTAGTCTTCAGGGTTTTCGCTGCGTGGGTCCATGCCCATGTAGTTGAGGACGGCAGGGAAGACTTCATCGGCGGAGTCCATCATCGACACGCCGCACTGGGTGAGTTTTTTCAGGTTCTCCGGCTCGAACAGCACGGCCCAGGAATCGATGTGATCGATGCCCAGCACTTGCTTGACCTTGTCGACGTTGTAGCCGATGCCGTTGGTGCCCCACAGGTACGGCACCGAGTGCTCGTTACCCGGGTCGTTCTTTTCCAGCAGTTCGAGCAGTTTCGGGTCGAGGTTCTTGAAGTTCGGCAGTTGCGAGCGATCCAGTTTGAGGAACGCGCCGGCTTTTACCTGACGGGCGAGAAAGTGGTTGGACGGCACGACCACGTCATAGCCGGTGCGGCCGGCGAGAAGTTTGCCTTCGAGGGTTTCGTTGGAGTCGAAAACGTCGTAGATCACCTTGATTCCGGTTTTGGCCTGGAAGTCGGCGAGGGTGGTTTCGCCGATGTAGTCGGTCCAGTTGTAGACGCTGACTTGGGGCTGGGCGTGGGCTACTGCACTGAACAGCACGCTCAGGGCGACCGGGATTACGGATTTCAACAGACGCATATCGACACCTCTTCTTAGAATGATCGTTCCCACGCTCTGCGTGGGAATGCCTCAACGGACGCTCCGCGTTCGGCTTTGGATGGGACGCGGAGCGTCCCGGGCTGCATTCCCACGCAGAGCGTGGGAACGATCGACACAGGGGATCTTTTTAGGTTGGTCAGACGCTGAGCATCAGGAACTCACGCTCCCACGAGCTGATCACGCGCTTGAAGTTCTCATGCTCGGCACGCTTCACCGCGACATAGCCACGGACGAATTTGTCGCCAAGGTATTGCGCAACGGCTTCGCACTCTTCCATCTGCGTCAGCGCTTCTTCGATGGTGATCGGCAAACGCAGGTTGCGGCGCTCATAAGCGCGGCCTTGTACCGCAGCGCTTGGCTCGATGCCGTCAACCATGCCGATGTAACCGCAGAGCAGGCTCGCGGCAATCGCCAGATACGGGTTGGCATCGGCGCCCGGCAAGCGGTTTTCCACGCGCATGGCTTCCGGGCTGGAAGTCGGGACACGCAGGCCGACGGTACGGTTTTCTTCGCCCCATTCGACGTTGACCGGTGCCGAGGTGTCCGGCAGGAAGCGGCGGAACGAGTTGACGTTCGGCGCGAACATCGGCAGCACTTTCGGGATGTATTTCTGCAAACCGCCGATGTAATGCAGGAATAACTCGCTCATCTGCCCGTCGGCGTTGGCGAAGATCGGCTTGCCGGTGGCGATGTCCACCACGCTCTGGTGAATGTGCATGGCGCTGCCCGGTTCATCGCCGATCGGCTTGGCCATGAACGTCGCCGCAACGTTGTGCTTGAGCGCCGCCTCTCGCATGGTGCGTTTGAACACGGTGATCTGGTCGGCCAGATCCAGCGCGTCGCCGTGACGGAAGTTGATTTCCATCTGCGCCGGGCCGTCTTCGTGGATCAAGGTGTCGAGATCCAGACCTTGCAGTTCGCACCAGTCGTAGACGTCTTCGAACAGCGGATCGAATTCGTTGGCGGCATCGATGGAGAACGACTGCCGACCGCTTTCCGCGCGGCCCGAACGCCCCAGCGGTGCTTTGAGCGGCAAGTCCGGGTCTTCGCAACGTTGGGTCAGGTAGAACTCCATTTCCGGCGCCACAATCGGCTTCCAGCCTTTGTCGGTGTACAGCTGCAAGACTTTCTTCAGGACGTTGCGCGGCGACAGTTCGATCGGGTTGCCGAACTTGTCGAAGGTGTCGTGGATGACGATGGCGGTCGGTTCGATCGCCCAAGGAATCACGTAGACCGCGTCAGCCACTGGCTTGCAGACCATGTCGATGTCGGCAGGATCGAGCAGGTCGTAGTAGATGTCGTCGTCGACAAAATCCCCGGTTACCGTTTGCAGCAGCACACTTTCCGGCAGGCGCATGCCTCGCTCATGCAGGAACTTGTTGGTCGGTGCGATCTTGCCGCGGGCAATGCCGGTCAGGTCGCTGACCACACATTCGACTTCGGTAATCTTGTGATCTTTCAGCCACGTGAACAGCTGATCGAAAGGGGCATTCATAAAGACCTCGTTATTGGTTTTATAGACGCCGGGGAGGGCGGGTTTCATCTTCCGCCCCTTCCCCTGTGGCGCGTTGACGACTATCTTGGGCGAGCCTTGCAGTTCCATCTATCCACTTTAAGCAGCACCAAAGCGCACCAAAAGAGTGCGCAAGGTCACCCCATGACAACGTGCAATCCGCTCCAGGTTCAAGCGTTCAACACCGCCGATGTGGCTGAGCAAGTCCGTGTCACACCGGGCTGGGTCCAGCATTACCAGCAGATGTCGCCGGGGCATTTCGCCGGGCAGATCCGCTATCTGGACCTGCAGGGCGTCGAGGTTTACGAAGAGCAGATGAACACCCGGGTCGAGCAGAATTTCAGCGCGCCGTCGGGTGCTTTGGCGTTCTGTTTTGATCGCAGCGACAACGCGCTTTATCTGCTTAATGAAGAGAGCCGCAACATCTGGATCACCCCGGAGAACTACCAGGAAATCGCCGTGGTGTTCGGCGCCGAATTTGTCCGCCAGCAGGGTCTGGATGTGGCAAAGCTAGAAGGCTTGTTCATGACCCAGCTCAATTGCGGACAGAACGCCTTGTTCACTCGCTGGTTAAGCTCGACTCTCACAAAGTTGTCGCAAACCGTTGATCCACTTGATAAAGATGGTTTGACTCGACAGCTGCTGGACGACTGTCTGTTCATCCTCGACAACGCGCGCGTGTGCCTGGACGGCGGCGGGTTACAGCGCAGGACCGAGGAGCGCATCATCATGAAGCGCGTTGCTGAATGGGCGGCGGATTCGCCTGAAGAGACCGTCAATCTGATGGAGCTTTCGCACGTGGCGCGGGTGTCACTGCGGCAGTTACAGCAAGCGTTCAAGGCGTATACCGGCATGACGCCAAGCCACTGGTTGCGTCTGCGCCGATTGAACAGCGCACACCGCGAACTGCTCAAATGCCAGCCCACCGAAACCACCGTCGCCGAAGTGGCCATGCACTGGTCGTTCTGGCATCTGGGGCGGTTTTCCAGCAGCTACCGGGCGCTGTTCAACGAGTTGCCCAGCGAGACGTTGAAACGGTCGGTCATGAGCCGCCGATAGACGGGCGTTCGGGCAGGGCGAGGGGAGGCGGAGCTGGCGACGCACGTCCGTCAGATTGCTGTCGGGTCGGTGAGCGTGTCTGCGCCGAGCGCAGACTGGCGTGGATCTCAATGCGTTTCACTGCGGCGCAGGCTCGCCGCTCAGTGATCGACCATCGGCGGATTTGCCAAGAGCTGTTTGCTGTGGCGTTCGAACGCAGGGGAATCAACGTGTAGCGGATTGCCGGGTTCTACGTTTGCCCTTTAATCAAGGCACGGGATGGGGCATTGTTTGTGTGTTGAGGCGAGGCTGATTGCTAGCTCTACTAAATGACCGTTTAGTAGAGCTATCAATAATATTCAATAAAAACAATGGAGTAGGTCATGATTAAGGCTAAAGCCAACGCGCAGGACGTGATTACTGCGCTGAATCTTGAGCCTCATGTCGAAGGCGGCTATTTTCGCCGAACCTACCAATCCGACCATCGCGACAGCCTGGAAACCGCCGGCGGTCCACGCTACCTGATGACCTCGATTTATTACCTGCTGACAGAACAATCACCAGTGGGCCAATTCCATTTCAATCGCTCGGACATCCTGCATTATTTTCATTTGGGCGACGCCATCGAATACAACCTGATTCACGCTGACGGCTCATTGCAAACGTTGGTCATGGGCAGCGACGTCCTGGCTGGCCAACATTTGCAATTACACGTGCCTGGCGGAATCTGGAAAGCTTCGCGACTGCTGGACGGCTCAAATGGATTTGGATTGATCAGCGAGGCAGTTTCACCCGGTTTTGATTTTGCAGATATGGAGATGGGCGATCGAGAGAAACTCACGGCGCAGTTTCCACAGCATCGAGCGCTGATTGAAAAGTTGACGCGTGGTGATGGTTGAGGGGGATGGATTTGAAGGAAGCGCTTGGTGTTGGGAAAAGAGATTTAGGCGTGGCGCTGGAGATTGGAATGTTCTGAGGCACAGGGCCAATCTTGAAATACGTTGTTACGTGTAATGTATATTATGTTAAATCTTGTATTAAGCTACGCACGCTTACAACAACTCAGTCTCCATCTCGACAATCACCCAAGCACCTTATAGATCTCAGCAACCACCTGCGTCACTGCATCCTCAACCGTTCCCTCATTACGACACAACACCCACCCCTGATCGACAACCGCGCGCTCAAACATCTCGGTACACGCGACATGCTCAGCGTGCTTCTGAATCACCGTGCCGCCCAGTCCCCGCGAGCGTGCCGTTGCTCTCGCCCAAGAAATATCCGCAGCAGTAACAACGCCAACATGCAGATCTGGCACTTGCACGTTCCTGTCCAGGTTCAACTGAAGAATCTCCGCAAACGGCACCGTATGCCGAAACGCAGCATCCGACGGATACCAGCGATCGATCAGGATAATGCTGTCCAACGGCTGTTTAGGCAGAACGTTTCGCGAGATCCAGCTACGGCTATCAGCAAGTCGCTGACACACAGCCCACTCCAGATCCCGGGACGGATTTCTCGCGAGTTGGTTGACAAGGGCCATGGTTTCACCCCTGTAAGGATCGCTTTTTCTCTCGCAAAGTCGGATGACTTTCAGGTTTTCTGACCTTAATGCTGCGGTAACGGCTTCCAACAGTGTGGTTTTGCCGGTGCCTTTTGGCCCATCCAGAGAAACAAACAGCGGACGATTCATTGTTCACACAACGATGGAGAGATTGACGGGCACTCTATCTCATTTATGAAATTCAATGAGCGCATCCCTGCCCTTGCCTACACTTCCATCCCTCTGGTCTGTGCACCAGACATTTGATTGGCACGCACGCTGACCCGTGCCAGCAATCTTGTCATTTCCCAACGCTTAAGGCAGGGTCGATACCACTGACATCTCTGCCAAAGGAATCACGCCATGTCGAAGCTCTATCCCAGTATCGATCCCGAGGGGTTGGTCGAGTACTCCGTGGTCTACACTGATCGCTCGCTGAACCACATGTCGCAGTCCTTTCAAGCGGTGATGAAGAATATTTCCCAGACCCTGAAACAGGTCTACAACGCCGAGGCGGTTGCGGTGGTGCCGGGTAGCGGCACATTTGGCATGGAAGCGGTGGCGCGGCAGTTTGCGACCGGCCAGCAATGCCTGGTGATACGCAATGGCTGGTTCAGTTATCGCTGGAGCCAGATCCTTGAGATGGGCAACATCCCGGCGGCCACCACGGTGCTGAAAGCTCGCCCCGTCGACGCCGGTCACCAGGCTGCCTATGCCCCACCGCCGCTGGACGAAGTGCTGGCAGCCATCGCGGCGCATAAGCCGAAAATTGTCTTCGCGCCCCACGTTGAAACGTCCTCCGGGATTATCCTGCCCGACGAGTATTTGCGAGCCGTCGGCGACGCCGTGTATGCAGTGGGTGGCCTGTTCGTGCTGGACTGCATCGCCTCGGGCACGCTTTGGGTTGATATGCACAAATGCGCCGTCGACCTACTGATCAGCGCCCCGCAAAAAGGCTGGAGCGCCTCCCCTTGCTGCGCGCTGGTGATGTTCAGCCCTTTGGCCCTTGAGCGCATCGAGCACACGCAAAGCAGTAGCTTCGCCTGCGACTTGAAAAAATGGCTGCAAATCATGCAGGCCTACGAACAGGGCGGCCACGCCTACCACGCGACCATGCCCAGCGATTCCCTCGCGCGGTTTAACGAGGTGATGAAAGAAACGCAGGTCTACGGCTTCGACAAGATTCGCGACGAACAACAGGCGCTCGGCGATCAGGTGCGCGCCATGTTGACCGGCAAGGGCTTCAAAAGCGTGGCCGCTAAAGGCTTTCAGGCCCCAGGTGTGGTGGTGAGCTACACCGACGATGCCGACATCAAAAACGGCAAGAAATTTGCCAACCACGGTCTGCAGATCGCCGCCGGCGTGCCGTTGCAATGCGACGAACCGGCCGACTTCCAGACCTTCCGCATCGGCCTGTTTGGGCTGGAAAAACTGCACAATATCGAGCGCACGGTGAGCACGCTGGAGCAGGCGGTGGATGAGGTGATGGTTGGCTGAGACCTCAGCGGCCTCGCAAGTCAAAGCCATCGCAAAATAAGGATGCTGGAACGGCTCAGACGATCGAGGCCGCAAAGTTGAAGTACGGCGGTGTAGCAGGCCATGTCGAATGACCATGGGATTTTTAAAGGGACTTAATGATGAGCATTATTGATGATTTAAAGGCCAGGTACCCCGGAGCCATTGCGTGGCCGTTTGGAGATACTCCAGAAATGGCAGATAAGCTGGCAGAACTGGTCGCCAAAGGAGTAAAAACGGCGACATGCAGCTCCCTTTCGTCATTCAAACTTGAAAGTGAACCGCCCACTATCGGCGGTTACAACATTGTTCTAAATGGTAACGGCGAACCTGTCTGTGTCACTCGAGTTACTTCGATGCGCATCGTTCGGTACTGCGATGTGGATCAGAACCTTGCTAGAAAGGAAGGTGAAGGGGATCTCAGCCTCAGGTACTGGATGCAAGGTCATAAAGATTTTTTCCAAAGAGAGGGCTCGTTCAACGAGGCCATGGAACTTGTGGCAGAGGAATTTGAGTTGATCGAAATGTTGTAAAAAAGCCAGCGGCTGTCGTTTCCCCCCCGCGTAAGCATGAATGCCTGAGTACACATCCGGACGAACAATCGCTGCATTGCAGCGCCGAACCTTTCACCGCATACCGCCGTCCGAGCTAAGGCATCAATGCTTCCCGCTCGCCACGAGGTTTCCGTTTGAAAGCTGCCATCGTCAAAAAATACCGTCTGATCATCAAGACCCTGGGCTATGTCGGCTGGGCGTTGTTCTGGCTGTTGCTCTGGGACATCGCGGTCACGGTCGACTTCATGCTGTTTCTCAACGCCAAGCTGAATTTGCCGCTGATGCCCCTGACGTTATTGGGTTCGGCATTGATCGTGCTGATCAGTTTTCGTAACAGCAGCGCCTACAACCGCTGGTGGGAGGCGCGGACATTGTGGGGCTCGATGATCAACAGTTCGCGCAGCTTCGCCCGGCAGGTGCTGACGTTGCTGGATGACCCCGGCAGCGAGGTGAATCCGGTCAAGTCGACGTTGTTGCGCCGCCACGTTGCTTACGTCAATTGCCTCGCGGCGCATCTGCAAGGTTTGCCTTGTCCCGATGAAATCCGGGCGTTTATTCCCGCTGATGAATTCGCCCGCAGTGGCACGACCAATAATTTCGCCAACGACATTCTCACCGGCTCCGCTGCGCTCCTGGCGCGGGAATACAAGGCCGGGCGGCTGGACAGCATTCGTCTGGCACGGCTGGAGTCGACGCTGGTGGACCTTTCGAACAGTCAGGGCGGTATGGAGCGGATCGCCAATACGCCGCTGCCCTACCCTTATGTGTATTTTCCGCGCCTGTTTATTTCGCTGTTCTGCCTGATCGTGCCAGTGGGACTGGTGGAATCGTTGGGTTGGTTCACGCCGCTGGCCTCGACCGTGGTCGGTTTTATGCTGTTGGCCATCGAGCGCATTGGCACGGATCTGCAGAGTCCGTTTCGCCACAGCGAACATCAGATTCAGATGGAAGCGTTGTGCGAAACCATCGAGAAAAACCTGCAGTCGATGCAGCGTGATTCTTTGGACACTGAACGGCGCAGCGAAGCTTCCCCACAGCCTTTGTAGGAGCTGCGGCGCGCTGCGATTTTTTGATATTGATTGTTTAAAGATCAAAAGATCGCAGCGTGCCGCAGCTCCTACAAGGAATCGCTGGCTGTCATAACTTACGGTTTATTTGGCGAAAACGCTGTTTTTTGAGATTTCTCGAATTTATCCCGCCCGTTGAAGAGCGCGCTTCCCGTTGAAAGACAGACCATTCGGCAGTGATCTGCGCTTTACGCCGAATTGATGATTTAACTGGATAGTTAACTAACTATATAATGGCCATCTCATTTCAACGGGACACTCAACGTGAAGCAGAGTCAACGCCTCTCGGGCATATCAAAATTCATTCTGGTCGGGCTGGGCGTCGTCATCGTCCTGCTCGGCTTGGCGCTGGCTGCGGGCGGCGTGAAGTTGGTCAGCCTGGGAGGGTCGTGGTACTTCCTGGTGGGTGGCTTGGTCATGGCCGTTTCCGGTCTGCTGATCGCGCGCTTCAAACTGAGCGGTGCCTGGTTGTTTGCAGCGTTCCTGGTCGGGACGGCGATCTGGGCTGTCAGCGATGCCGGTCTGGTGTTCTGGCCAGTGTTCTCGCGCCTGTTCATGTTCAGTGTGATCGGCCTGGTCGTGGCGCTGGTTTATCCGCTACTCAAACGTGCCAACGGCGGCGTTGCGGGTCGCGGCACTTACGCCGTGGCTGCGGTGCTGGCGGTTGGCGTGGCTGTGGCGGCTGGCAACATGTTCGTCGCACATCCGACCGTTGCTGCCACCGGCACTGGCCCGGGCCTGACTCCGGTTGAACCGGACAAGGCGCAAAAAGATTGGGCGCACTACGGCAATACCGAAGGTGGCAGCCGCTTCGCAGCGCTGGACCAGATCAACCGCAACAACGTCGACAAGCTGAAAGTTGCCTGGACCTATCACACCGGTGACGTCGCCGAGAGCGATGGCAACGGTGCTGAAGATCAGCTGACCCCACTGCAAATCGGCAACAAAGTCTTCATCTGCACCCCGCACAACAATTTGATCGCACTCGATGCCGACACCGGCAAAGAACTGTGGAAGAACTCGATCAACGCGAAGTCGAAAGTCTGGCAGCGCTGCCGTGGCATGGCGTATTTCGATGCCACCGCTTCTATCGCCCAGCCAAGCAATTCGACGATCATCGAAGCCAAACCGGAGCCGGCCGCCAATTGCCGACGCCGTCTGCTGACCAACACCATCGATGCCCGCCTGATCGCGGTCGATGCTGACACCGGTGAGTTCTGTGAGAATTTCGGCACCAATGGCCAGGTTGATCTGAAGGCTGGCCTCGGCGATGTGCCGGACAGCTACTATCAGTTGTCTTCCGCGCCGTTGATGGCCGGCACCACCGTGGTGGTTGGCGGTCGCGTGGCGGACAACGTGCAGACCGACATGCCAGGTGGCGTGATCCGTGGTTTCGACGTGATCACAGGCGCCATGCGCTGGGCGTTCGACCCGGGCAACCCGCAAGATAAAAAGGCCCCGGCAGACGGCAGCACTTACGTGCGCAGCACGCCGAACAGCTGGGCACCGATGTCCTACGACCCGGCCACTAACACCGTATTCCTGCCGATGGGCAGTTCGTCCACCGACATCTATGGTGTCGAGCGCAGCAAACTGGATCACACTTACGGCGCCTCGATCCTCGCGCTGGACGCCACGACCGGCGCCGAGCGCTGGGTGTTCCAGACCGTGCACAACGATCTCTGGGACTTCGACCTGCCGATGCAGCCGAGCCTGATCGACTTCACCAAGGACGGCAAAACCGTTCCCGCACTGGTCATCGGCACCAAGGCCGGGCAGATCTACGTCCTCGACCGCGCCACCGGCAAACCACTGACTGACGTGAAAGAAGTGCCGGTCAAAGCGGCGAACATCCCGAACGAACCGTACTCCCCTACCCAGCCGAAATCGCTGGGAATGCCGCAGATCGGTGCGCAGCACCTGACCGAAGCGGACATGTGGGGCGCAACACCGTACGACCAGTTGCTCTGCCGCATCGACTTCAAAGGCATGCGTTACGACGGCCTGTACACCGCGCCGGGCATGGACAAATCGTTGAGCTTCCCGGGTTCGCTGGGCGGCATGAACTGGGGCAGCATCTCGACTGACCCGGTGCACGGTTTCATCTTCGTCAATGACATGCGCCTGGGTCTGTGGATTCAGATGATCCCGTCGCAGAACAAAGGCCAGGCCGCTGGCGGTGGCGAAGCGCTGAACACCGGCATGGGCGCCGTTCCGCTGAAAGGCACGCCTTACGCCGTGAACAAGAACCGCTTCCTGTCGGTGGCCGGCATTCCGTGTCAGGCGCCACCGTTCGGCACGCTGACCGCGATCGACATGAAAACCCAGAAAATCGCCTGGCAGGTTCCGGTCGGCACGGTTGAAGACACCGGTCCACTGGGCATCCGCATGCACCTGCCGATCAAGATCGGTCTGCCAACGCTCGGCGGCACCCTGTCGACCCAAGGTGGCTTGATCTTCATCGCCGGCACCCAGGACTTCTACCTGCGCGCATTCAACAGCGGCAACGGTGAAGAAATCTGGAAGGCACGTCTGCCCGTCGGCAGCCAGGGCGGCCCGATGACGTACGTTTCGCCGAAAACCGGCAAGCAGTACATCGTCATCACCGCCGGCGGCGCGCGCCAGTCGACGGATCGTGGCGATTACGTCATGGCCTACGCCTTGCCGTAACCCGTTGCTGCCACCGGCCCACGCGATTACTGCGTGGGCACATCGTAAAACGCGGTGCCTGAGGGCACCGCGCTTCGTTCTATTGCGCACATGTTTTCAGCAGGAAGATTCACATGGTTTTGGCTGTTGGTTTCTCTCGTTCCGACCTGTTCAAAGGCCTGTTGCTGGGCCTGACTTGCACCACCGCCCTCCCCGCGCTGGCCGCTGACGATTCCGATCTGTTGACCCGCAGCACCCTCACCGGTGACTGGGGTGGCTTGCGTCACCAAATGGATGAACAAGGCGTCAAGTTCACCGGCGACTACAGCGGCGAAACCGCCTACAACGCTGATGGTGGCTTGCATCGCTCGGCGCGCTACTCGCAGAACATCAAGCTCGGTGTGCAGTTCGACCTGAGCAAGTTGTACGGCTTCGACAACGCCGGCAAAGTCCAGCTGACCATCAACGACCGTCGTGGCAACAGCGCCTCGGAAGACCTGGTCGGCAACCGTCTGCCGATCCAGGAAAACTACGGTGGCCTGTACACGCGCCTGACCGAACTCAGTTACGAGCGCAGCCTGTTCACCCCCGCGCTCAACGTCAAACTCGGCTACATGGCCATGGGCAACGACCTCGGTGGCCTCGACAGCGGCATTCTCTGCAACTTCATGAACGCCGGTTTCTGCGGGCATCCGCTGAACATGTCCGGCGGCAGCGGCTGGACCAACTACCCCAATGCGCACTTGGGCGTGCGGGTGAAGTACGACCTGTCGTCGTCCTGGCAATTGCGCGTGGCGGCGTTCAACGTCGACCCGGAAAGTAACGGCAACTCCAGCCGCGCCTGGCACCTTGGCCCGAAACACACGACGGGCACCGTGGTGCCGATCGAGTTGGTGTACAAGCACGCCGGTGAGCTGCCCGGCGAATACAAGGTCGGTTACTACTACGACAGCTCCGACGTGAAACGCATCGGCAGCGACAAAGACGTGTCCGGTCGTGGCGGTCATTACCTGCTGGTCGATCAGGCCGTGTGGAGTTCACCCTCGTCTGTAGGCCGCAGTCTGCACGCTTTCGGTCAGTACTCGGCAGCTAGCGAAGCAGCCTCGCCGTTCAGCAAGTGGTACGGCACCGGCGTGGTTCTGTACAAACCGTTCGAGGGCCGCCCGCATGACACCGTCGCGCTGGGTTATGGCCGCGCCGTACCCAACCCGCGCAGCCGCGATGTGCAGCAAGACGCCGCGCTCGCCAATGGCGCCGCGTTCCCCAATCTGGACAGCGCTGAACAATTGATCGAACTCGGTTACGGCTATCAAGCCACACCTTGGCTGACCCTGCGCCCGAACGTGCAATACATCATCGAACCGGGCGCGTTCTCCGGACAAGACATCGACAACGCCCTGGTCGTGGGCCTGCAAGTAAAAGCCGCCCTCTAACCCCCAACCCTGTGTAGGAGCTGCCGCAGGCTGCGATCTTTTGATCTGAAAGAAAGATCAAAAGATCGCAGCCTTCGGCAGCTCCTACAGGGATTTCAGGATCTCAGTGGTTTCAGTGTTGCAGTGCATACCGGCGGCAATGCTCCAGATAGCCTTTCTCGTGACTGCCGACCAACTGCACAACGCTCGACCATAACCACGACGGCGCATCGAGGGTCTTTGAACGGCACGCCTGCAGATCGCGCATCCATGAAGCCCGCGTCGCCAGGTCCATTTGCCGTGCATGGGCGATCCCGACCACTCGCGCCAGATAACCCGCTGCCAGCATGGCATCGCGTTGGCTCAACTGATCGAGTTCCAGCTTCATGTCTTGCGGCAGCAATTCGCGGATAAAAAAACCGTGGTCGAGCACCCGTGTCGCAATCATTCGGTTACCCAATCCCGGCGATAGAAACCGCGCCCCTTCGACCACCCGTTTACCGTTGTCACGCGGCATCCGCGCCCTGGCCGCACGCGGTGCAGCAGCGGCCACTGCTTCCTTGATATCGAGCAGGCAGAAGTCCTGATCATCGTCGTCGCCCACGCCCAAAAGCACTGCGTAACGGTTCAAACCCAAAGAGCTGCAGCCTTTGACCCAGTACGCCGAGTCGAGCAATTTGACGCGGTCATCCTTCGACCGGCCTTTCAAAGCAGTCACCAAACCATGGATTTCATCGGTCGAGTACAGGGTCTTCAGCGCCGCACGTTCTGCGCGCGAAAGTGACCAGAAGTGTTTGCCCAAAGGAATCGTCGGTTGGGTGTTCTCGATGCGTTCCTGCGCCAGATGCTTCCAGGTGCGTTGCACGGCGTTGCGCATGCCCGCCTTCACTTGCGCCGGGCGCGGCGGTTCTTTATCGACATCGTCGACAAAGGCCTGCTCGTAGCCGCGCATCATTTCTTCGAGCATGCGCGCGGTGGCGACGCCGGGCAGATCGGAGCCACGCGCTGCCGTGGCCAGTGACAACGCCAGCCTGACGAGATCGTGCGCGGGGTTGCCAATGACGGTCTGATCCAGGTCACGAATGTGGATGTCGATCCGCCCTTTCAAATCGCCAGTGGGCCCGAGGTTACCGGCGTGACAATCGCCGCAGATCCACACCGCCGGTCCGTGCGGCAGGCGCCGGCCGGGCTGGCTGTGCAGCCATTCATAAAACTGCACGGTGCTGCCCCGAACATAAGCATGAGCCGACCTCGCCATCTTGAAGTTTCGCAGTTGCGAAAGGGTTTCCAGGCGTGCGGAGGGACGAGGTGTTTTCATGGGGACTTCTGGCAGGGGATGAACTCTGTTGACCCCTGCCTTCGGTCGAATGTTTCAAGATATTACAAGATCAATCACAAATACCACCGATACTCCCGCGCATTGATCTCCTGCATGAACGCCTGATGATCCTGGCGTTTGTTCTCGCAATAGACATCGACAAACTCGGCACCCAAGCCTTCACGCAACTGCGGCTGATGCTGCATTGCGCGCACGGCTTCAAACATCTCCTTGGGGAAATCAATGCCGCTGCTGCGATCCTCATTCAGCGGCGCAATCGGCTCTTTGCGTGCTTGCAGCCCATGTTCCATGCCCACCAGAATCGCTGCCAGCACCAGATACGGATTGGCATCCGCTCCGGCGAGGCGATATTCGATGCGCAGGTTCTTCGCGTCCGATTCAGGAATGCGCAAGCAGGCATCGCGATCCTCAAAACCCCAACTCGCCTGGGTCGCCGTATTGACCGTGCCGCCCAAACGGCGCATGGCATTCTGGTTCGGGGCGAAGATCGGCATGCTGTGCGGCAACAATTCCAGGCACCCCGCCACGGCATGGCGCAACGGCTGTTGCTGATTCGCCGCGAGCAGATTATTGCCCGCCGCGTCGTAAAGGCTGACATGCACATGCATGCCGCTGCCCGGGTGCTGCAAATAAGGTTTGGCCATGAAACTGGCGCGATAACCGTGTTTGAGGGCAACCCCGCGCGTACTGCGGCAGAACAACGCCGACCAATCGGCCGCACGCAAACCGTCATCGAGGTGGCCGAAATTGATTTCGAACTGACCCGGCCCAAGCTCCGCAGTGATCACCGTGGCATCGATACCTTGCGCCCGCGTCGCCTCGACCATGTCATCCAGCACCGGGGCAAACCGCGATAGGCGTTCAATGTGCATGTTCGGCTGATCATCAGCGTCGTCGCTCAGTTCGTCACGGGGGAATTGCGGCAGGCCGTCGCGCAGCTTTTTATCGAACAGATAAAACTCCAGCTCAAACGCCACCACCGGATGAATGCCTTTGCGCGCCAGCCGGTTCAGCACCTGCGCGAGGACTTCACGCGGTTCGAATTCAATCGGCTTTTCGGTGCCGTCCGAGGTGATCAACATCTGTCCCAGCGGCTGCGCTTCCCAGGTCACCGGTTTCAATGTGCCCGGCACCAACCGCCGCAGCGCATCCGGATCGCCGTCGTTGAAGCAGTAATCGCCAATCTTGAACAGCCCGCCCTGCACGCCCAGCAACACGCAGTTCTGCGGCAATTTGAGTGCACTGCCCGCCGCGACTTTTTCGAGCATGTCGACGGGATAGCGCTTGCCGTAAAAATGCCCGGGGATGTCCAGGGAAATCAGCTCGACATAACGCACTTCAGGGTGTTGTTGGCGAAACGCACGCACTTCAGCCAGCAGGTCGGCGCAGACAGCGTCCATCGTGTTCATCCTTTATTGTTCTCAGGTGTAGACCCACAGCACTCGCGTGAGCTGTTCGGTGAGATTGCCGTAGCGGCAACGGGTGTGGCTGTCGAACTGAAAGCTGTCGCCGGCCTTCAGCGTGGTCGGTTCCGGGTCATCGCCGAGCCACAGCGTCAGCTCGCCTTCGAGCACGTAACCGCCCTGCTCCGAGCTGTCCGTCAAATGCCGGTCGCCACTGCTGGCGCCTGCTTCCAGATGACTTTCGAGCATCGAAAACGAGGCGCGCATCTGTGGCGACACCAGAATGTCGGTAATGCCGTTGGCGTAATACAACGTGCGGCGCTCGTCCGGGCGCGTCACCCACGGCAGCTCTTTGGGTTTGGGCAGGCTGTAGAAGTAGGTGGTCGGCACGCCAAAGGTTTCGCTGATCGCGGTCAGGTCGGCGACGGTTGGCCGTGACAGGCCGCGCTCGACTTGCGAGAGAAAACCCACCGAGCGCCCGATCCTGTCGGCCAGTTCCTTAAGGGTGCACTTCTTGTGTTTGCGCAGGTCGTGGATGAGGATCGCCAGCGCGGCAATTTCTTCTTGCTTGTTCATGGTCGGGGTTCCAGAAAAGGCTCCGCAAAATGTCTCATCAGACGCTGTCGCGCAGTCGATACCAGGCTTTGCCGATGGCTTCCAGCGGCGCCGCGAAGTGTTTGCCGCCGGGGAAACGGCCGTTGCTCAGGCTTTGGTACAACGCCAACTCGTCGGCGTCGCCGAGAATCGCATCAGATACCGCGCGGGCGGCGGCCAGCGTCGGCAACACGCCGTGGCCGGAATAACCTTGCAGCCAGTACCGGTTGCCCTCGCGTCCGACATCAGGCGTGCGTTTGAGGGTCAGATCGATGTGCCCGCCCCAGGCGAATTCGACGTCGACGCCTTTCAGTTGCGGGAAGACCCACTGCAGAAATGGCCGGGTCGCCGCCGCAATATCCTTGGGCATACCGCCGAGATAGGTGCAGCCGCCGCCGAACAACAGACGGTGATCGGGGGTACGCCGGAAGTAATCGAGGACGAACTGGTTGTCGGTCACGCAGACGTTACTCGGCAGCAATGTGCAGGCTTGTTCGGCTGTCAGTGGCGCCGTGGCGACTTGATAAGTGCCCACCGGCAAGATGCAGCTGGACAGTTGCGGATCGAGTTCATCCAGATAAGCGTTGCAGGCGAGGATCAGCACATCGGCGCGAACCGAACCACGCTCGGTGTTGACCCGAAAACCACTGCCCTCCTCCTGATAATTGAGCGCTTTGCTTTGTTCATGAATCTGGCCGCCGGCACGCTCGATGGCGGCGGCGAGGCCGAGGGCCAGTTTCAAAGGATTGAGGTGCGCACCTTCCGGGTCGTACAGCCCGGCCTGATAACGATCACTGGCGACCCACGCCGGCAGCTCTTCACGAGGGATGAACTGCAAGGCGTCGTGGCCCCATTTGTGGCTGGCCTCGTGTTGCCATTCGCGCAGCAGGCTGACTCGACGCGGCATGACCGACGTCCACAAATGCCCGGGCCGATAATCGCAATCGAAACCATGGCGCGCCGGCAACGCCCGCAATTCCTCGGCAGCCCAGCGCATGCCATCCCACAGGCGCCTGGCCCGTTCATGGCCCAGCGCAGCTTCCAGCGGCGGCATGTCGCACGACCAGCCGAGAATCGCCTGCCCGCCATTGCGCCCCGAAGCAGCCCACGCCACCCGACTGGCCTCCAGCAAGGTCACGCGTTTACCGGCCAGCGCCAGGCGCAACGCTGTGTGCAGGCCACTGAAGCCTGCGCCGATGATCACAACGTCAGTCTGTTGTTCGCCTGCCAGCGCAGGTCGGGTGCACAGGATATCGGCGCAACTGTGGGCGTAATAGCTGTCGACGTGCTGCGTGGATTGCTGAAACATTCGCGACCTCGTGAAATTATCTTTTTATAATTTCATGAAAATCTACAGAATAAATTTCACGCGAGCAACCCGCTAAATTTACGACCGTGCATATGAAAAAGTCTCAGACGCTGCGAACCACGGGATCTCGCAGTTGATCGGCATTCACGCGCATCCACTGCGCCAAGGAGTCCAATGTCTCGCGCAGGGTCTGGCCCAGCGCCGTGATCCGGTACTCCACGCGCGGTGGCACCTGGGCGTACACCGTGCGCGTCACCAGCCCGCGCTGTTCGAACAGGCGCAGTTGCCGGGTCAGTTCTTTCTGGGTAATCGGCGCGACGGCGCGCTGCAATTCACTGAAACGCACCGGGCAATCGAGCACGATCAACCGATAAAGAATCGGAATCGCCCACTTGCCGGAGATCAGGCTGACGAAGTCCACCATCGGACAGCTCGGTATCGCAGTTTGCAGTGCTGATTGTTTGTTCATGAGGATCACATCCGTGCCTTGGTATGCAAAAGGTGCCTACTGGTCAAAGGATACTAACGCTCTGAGAATGGCCTCTCCAGCTCATTACAGGGATGCAGCACATGTCGAGACTGAAAAACAAATTCGCGTTGATCACCGGCGGCACGGCGGGCATTGGCCTGGAAACCGCGCGCCAGTTCCTCGAGGAAGGTGCAACCGTTGCGGTCACTGGACGCAGCGAAGAAGCCCTGGCGGCCGTCAGGGAAGAATTCGGCGAGCGTATCCTCGCCATTCGCAGCGATGCCGGTGATGTCGCAGGCCAGTTGGCATTGGCCCGACAGATTGGCGAACTGTGGTCGCGGCTGGACGTGTTGTTCATCAACGCCGGTGACGTCACGCACCGCTCGATCGAGGACTGGGACGAAGCGAGCTGGGATCAGCTCATGCAGACCAATCTCAAAGGCCCGTTCTTCCTGATCAAGGCACTGCTGCCGTTGCTGGCGAATCCATCGTCGGTGATTCTCTGTGGATCGGTCGCCGCCAGAATCGGCCTCGCCCAGAGCAACGCCTATGCCGCGAGCAAGGCTGGTCTGTTGTCCTTGGCGCGGACGCTTTCCGGCGAGCTGATCGGGCGCGGCATCCGCGTCAACGGACTCAGCCCCGGCCCTACTGAAACGGCGGCGCTGGACAAGCTTGGCTTGCCCGCCGCCGAGCAGGATGCGTTGCGTGAACGAATCCGCCAATTGGTGCCCATCGGCCGGATGGGCACTCCGTGGGAACTGGCGAAAGCTGCGGTTTACCTGGCCTCGGACGAATCGACGTACGTGGTGGGCAGCGAGCTGCTGGTCGACGGTGGCGTCGGCAACTTATAGCGTCGCCCGCTCAAAAATCATAACGCGCGGTCATGCCCAGCGTTCGCGGTGTGCCCAATACGCCGGTGTAGGCGCCGTTCGGTGAATTCCACAAGGTGGTGTAGTAAGTCTTGTCGAAGGCGTTTTTCAACCACAACGACACGTCCCACTGCCCCTTGCCCCAATCGCCGCGCACACCGGTCGAGAGGTTGACCAATGCATAACCGGGCAACTGCGCGTCACGTGAATCATCGATGGTGCCCACCGCATGCGAGCGCCACGCGTAGTTGCCGTTGACGTAGGGTTGCAGGCCGTTATCCAGATTCCATTGATAACTGGCGCTGGTGTTGTAGATCCATTTCGACGCGCCCACCACCGCGTGGCCACTCAGGTCGCAAGCGGCCGGTGCGCCCGGGCGCAAGGCGACTTCAGCGGGGCACGGCGCATCGTCATATGAAAGATACCGCACGTCGTTGAAGGAGCCGTTGATGTTGATCGTCAGGCCTTGAACCGGGCGCCAACTGCTGTCGAGTTCTACACCACGGCTGCGCACCGTGCCGGCGTTGGTCAGGTAACTGCTGAGGGTGACGTCATCGTAGGCATTGGTCTGATAGCCGTGCACCACTGTCCAGAACAGATTGGCGTTGAGCAACAGACGCTGATCGAGCAGCGTGGTCTTGATGCCCAGCTCGGCATCGTTGGCGCGCTCGCTGCCAATCAACAGCGAATCGGCACCTGCCACCGGCGCACTCGCCACGCTGAGATTGACGCCACCCGACTTCTCGCCGTGCGACAACGAGGCATACGCCAGCACCTGATCGTTGACGTGCCAGGCCAGACTGGCCAATGCCGAAGGGCTGAAACTGTAGAGGCTCAAACCGCCGGAGTCATAAGCGCCCACACGCCCTGCCCTGGCGGCAGCGGCTGATCCGCTGACGCTGGCACCGCCGACTGGCACGTTGCGCGTTACTTGCGCCAGTTTGCGTTCATAGGTCCCGCGCACGCCAAGGCTGAAATCCAGGCGCGGTGTCAGGTGCCAGGTGCCTTGGGCGAAGGTGGCGAAACTGTCGGTATCGACATCGCCATGGCCGATGCTGGTGACATTGTTCAATGCACCTTGCGGAGTGCCATTCCAGGTGTCGGCCAAGGGGCCGTAGTCGGTGAAGACCTTGTTGCTCATTTCCTGACGGAAGTAATACGCGCCCAGCACGTAGTCAAAATGTTCCCCGACCGGCGAAGCCAGGCGTATCTCTTGCGAATATTGCTTGTCGCGTGCCGATTGGCCGACGTTGTCCATCACGTCGACGTTGAGTTCATCATCGTTGCGTGGGGTGAAATCCCACCAGCGATAGGCGCTGATCGAGGTCAACGTGTAGCCACCGGCCAGATTCCAGTTGGCCTCCAGCGACGTGCCGCCCTGAAATACGGTGACGTTCTGATCGGCATCGAGATTGACCCGGCGCCCGTCCACCAGCGTCGCGCCGACCGCTGCTGCGCGCGCCTCATAACGGTTGATGCCGTTGATGGTCGGCCCGGTGCTGAACAACGAGCGCGTGCCAGCGCTGGAGTCCTCTTCGTGATAATCGGCTAGCCAGCGCAGATTGAAATCGTCGTTGGGCTGCAACAGCAGTTGCCCGCGCACGCCCTGACGCACGCCACCGCCAAGTTCATGGCCGTCAAACTGGTTTTTCACGTAGCCGTTTTCGTAAGTCTTATAGGCAGCAATGCGCCCGGTCAGCGAGTCATTCAAAGGCCCGGAAAAACTCGCCTGGTTTTGCGAATAGCCGTCCTCGCCCACTGAGCTGGCGAAGCTGCCTTGCGGCGTCGATGAAGGACGCCGTGTGGTGATGTTCAATACGCCGGCCGTGGTGTTCTTGCCGAACAAAGTGCCTTGCGGACCGCGCAGCAGTTCGATCTGCTCAACATCGAGCAAGTCGAAAACGGCCATGCCGGGGCGCCCCAGATAGACATTGTCCAGATAGATCCCGGCGCTGCCTTCGAGGCCATCGCTCGCCGGATTATTGCCCAGGCCGCGAATCGACAGGCTCGACTGCCGCGCGTGCATGAACGCGACGTTGACGCTCGGCATCGCCTGCTGCAAATCCTGCAGGCGATACAGGCGCTGCTCCTCAAGCGTCTGTGCGCCGAGCACGCTCATAGCGGTCGGCACTTGCTGAGCATCTTCGCTACGGTGGCGGGATTCGACCGTGATGGTTTGCAGCACATCGCTGTTGTCGGGTAAATCACTGGCGGTTGCTGGCAGCAACGGCATTAACGAACACAAACCCAGGGCGCCAGCGGAAAAGTTGCGCGAATAAAGAAGATTCATCGGTGGTTCCTGGAGCTGCACCGGGCAGCTCTTCGAGAGGAGTCGATACTTCGCTGCGCGTGGCCTGCGTGAGCGTGATCGTTGCGGTGGATGTCGCGGTGTACTCAGTCACGCAGCCATGCAAGGTCTGCGCGCTGATAACGGTGGGCACGGAAGATCGCGTTGTTCTCGCCCGGCAGATAACGTCGGGAGGCGGCATCGGGATAGGTCGCGAAGTGCGGATTGACGTATTCCCAGACCACTTCGCCGGCAGGCGTCACTTCGAACAGCCGACCGAAATTGGCTTCGGTGATCAGTGTGTTGCCGTTATGCAAACGCTGTGCACCGCCCATGAACGGGGTGAAAAACGCATAGCCCGGGGTGTCGGCGTATTGCCATTCGATGCGTTGGGTGTGCGGGTTGATTTCGACGATGCGCGAGTGCGGCATGCTCACGTGTGGGCGGAAGATGCCGTTGTCGAAGACCAGCACGTTGCCGTTTTCCAGCTCGCTGGGGCAATGTTGCTGGGCCACCAGATCGTGGCCCAGACGCCACAACACTTCTCCGCTGCCACGTTGCACGGCAATCACCGAAGACACGCTGCGCAGGCTGAGGATCACCTTGCCGTCGCGGCCCGGGGTAACGGCATTGGTCATTGGCCAGTGATGCCGTTCGAAAGCCGCGTGCAGCGGATAGTCTTCAGGTTGCAGGTGTTCCCAGCTGCGCCACTCCCAGACCACATTGCCTTGACGATCTATCTCCTTGACCACGTCGGCATAAATCACCCCGCCTGGCGCCTCGCTGCCGGGAATCCCGCCGACCACGCGTTTGGCCAGCTCTGCGCTCAACGGCTCGGCCGTGGTGTAGAGCAGATGGCCGTTATCCAGCCACTGCGCATCGTGGTGATGGAGCAGATCGGTGTGCTGCCAGACCACTTCGCCCTCGGGGGTAACTTCGCTGAAAGCACCGCCGTGCCACACCGACCAGCCCGGGAACAGGTCCGGCGAATCGGGATGATTGCCGTTGTAGCCAAGGTTGCCGTTGGCCAGAATCACCGCGTCACGACCGGGACGCTGCGGCAGTTTCCAGCGGTGCACGACTTCGCCGTCGAGGTCGATCAGGAACACATTGCCGTCCGCCGTTTGCGGGGCGAATAGCGTGTAACCGCCGGCACTGCGGGCATGATCGACAGCGATCAGACCGGTTTTGCGCCGCTTGAGGGTGGTGGTTTCGAGATTAGGCATGACTTTTCTCCAGGCGTGAAAATCCCCGCCGCATGCAACGCGGCAAGGTGAACTCAGTGGGTTATGGGTTGTTCGGCAGCAGCTTGTTGAAGCGGTCGTCGAAGATTTGCTCGACCTGTAGCGGTCGCGGAATCAGGTGTTCAGTGGCAAACAGGTCGGCCAGATGCTGCTGCGAGGCGATGACCGAGGATTCGATCGGCACATAGCGAAGATCCTGCTTCGCCAGCATTTCTTGCACCAGCGAAACTGGCAGGCGGGTGGTTTGCGCAAAAACCTCGGCCCACGCTTGCGGGTATGCGGTGGCCCAAGCCTGAGCGCGGGCGAGTCTTGCCAGCAGATCGCCCAACGGCCCTGCCCGTTGCGGATCTTCCAGTGTTTGCAGGCTGGCAACGGTGAAGTTCAGCCCGGTTTCCGGCCAGCCACTGCCGTCGACCAGTACCCGCGCGCCACGCGCCGTGGCTTGCCCCACAAACGGATACCACACCGCCCAGCCGTCGAGCTTGCCACTGGCGAACGCATTTTGTGCGTCCACCGGGCTGACGTAGGCGATGTTGACATCCCGTGGCGTGAGGCCGGCTTCACGTAACGCAGCCAACAACAAATAGTGGCCGCTGCTGCCCTTGGCCACGGCAATGCGCTGACCTTTCAGATCGGCGACTTGTTTGGCGGTCGAGCCTTCGGGCACCAGCAATGCATTGTTGTTCTGCGCGCCGCTGGCCACGCCGACAATGCGCACATCGAAGCCGCCGGCCTGAGCGAATACCGGTGGCGCATTACCGACGACACCGACATCGATCGCCCCGGCGCTCAACGCTTCAAGCAGCGTCGTTCCGGCCAGAAACGGATGCCATGACAGCGCATAGGCAATGTCCTTGTCCTCACCGGCGGCGTGCAACAACGCCTGAGTCAAACCGCTCTGGTCGCCGACCTTCAGCGTGGTCTCAGCGGCAGAAGCCTGCGCGCTCAGCAGCAACGTCGCGCAGCACACCAGCGCGTTCAGGCACAGGGCGACATGGCGGGTCAGCGAATACTTGGCAGCTAGAGGTTTTACCGGCATTGTCATGCCCTCGTTTTTTGCAGTGAACTCAGTATGTCGAGGCCCGCCGTGCCGCTCCATGCCAAACACCCCTCCTTTGCTGCCACGGCGGACATCGTGCCGCAACCGTTGCGCACCGTCGTGGTGTTGGCCTTCGATGACCTGTTGTTACTCAATGCGGCCGGGCCGCTGGAAGTCTTCGCGGCGATACCGCGCGTGTTGGGCGGCCACTTCAGCAGCCATCCGCCCTATCGGTTGCTGATGTCGTCGCCGCAGGGTGGCGCGGTCATGTCGATCTCGGGGATTACGGTGTCGACGTGCTCGCTTGAGCAGATCGACCAACTCGCCCCGGTGATCGACACCCTGATCGTCGCGGGCGGTCCGGGCATGGCCGCGCTGGAGGCCGATCAACAGGCCTGTGACTGGCTGCGCGTTCGCTCGGCGCATATTCGCCGGCTGTGCTCGATAGGCACCGGCACGTTTGCCCTGGCCGCCGCCGGGTTGCTCGATGGTCGGCAAGTGGTGACGCATTGGAAATTCGCCGCTGAACTGCAGGCGCGCTACCCGGCGGTGCGCTGTCAGACCGATGCGTTGTACCTGCACGACGACAATCTGTGGACGTGCGGCGGCGCCACCGCGGGCATCGACCTCGCTCTTGGCTTGGTGGAACAGGACCTCGGCGCGCAAGCAGCGCTGACATTGGCGCGGTATTTCACCGTATTTTTGTGGCGTGGCGCGGAACATCCGCAACTGAGCGCTTCACTCAACGCGCAATCCAACGCCTTGCGCACCGACCCAGACGTACGTCTGGCCCGTCTGCATGCATGGATTGCCGCTAACCTGAAGGGTGATTTGCGCGTCGAACGGCTGGCCGAGCAATTCGGCATGAGCCCGCGCCACTTCGCCCGTGCGTATGTTGCAGCCACTGGGCAGACACCCGCGCAAGCGGTCGAGCACGTGCGGCTGGAGGCGGCGGGTCGATTGCTGAAAAGCACCCATGAGCCGATCAAGCGCATTGCCGAAACCGTGGGTTTTGGCCGCGAAGAGCGCATGCGTCGGGCGTTTCAAAAGCATCTGGGGGTCAGCCCGAATGGTTATCGTCGGCAGATGGATGGCCAGACTGCGGTTCAGCCGACGGATCGCCGGCAGACGTCCAGAGTCGGGATTGCGTTGGAGTGGTTGGCGCAGTAAAGCCCGGGCGGCGTATACCGATTGATCGTTCCCACGCTCTGCGTGGGAATGCAGCCCGGGACGCTCCGCGCCCCAAGATCAAAAGATCGCAGCCTGCGGCAGCTCCTACGGGGAGATTTTGGGATGTTTGGGGAAAAATGCGCTGGGCAGTGAATTATTTCGTGTCCTCATGTATCTGAGCCAAAGAGCACGCGCCATCAAATCGATGGCATCTACGCGGCAAGATGGATCAGCAAAGAGAATACCCGGATGAAATCATGCAAGAAAACCGTCAAGCCAATCGGCCTGAACGACATCACCATTGTCGACGACGCCAAGATGCGCAAGGCGATCACCGCCGCCGCTCTGGGCAACGCCATGGAATGGTTCGACTTTGGTGTTTATGGCTTTGTCGCCTATGTGCTCGGCAAAGTATTTTTCCCCGGCGCCGATCCCGGCACCCAGATGATCGCCGCGCTCGCGACGTTCTCGGTGCCCTTCCTGATCCGGCCTTTGGGCGGCTTGTTCTTCGGCGCCCTGGGCGACAAGTACGGTCGGCAGAAAGTCCTCGCCGCAACCATCGTCATCATGTCGCTGAGCACCTTCGCCATCGGCCTGATTCCGTCGTATGCCTCGATTGGCATCTGGGCGCCAATCCTGTTGTTGCTGGCAAAAATGGCCCAGGGTTTCTCGGTGGGCGGTGAGTACACCGGTGCGTCGATCTTCGTCGCCGAATATGCGCCGGATCGCAAGCGCGGTTTCCTCGGCAGCTGGCTGGACTTCGGCTCGATCGCCGGCTTCGTCCTCGGTGCCGGGGTCGTGGTGCTGATCTCGACGACGCTGGGCGAAGCCAAGTTCGAAGAATGGGGCTGGCGCCTGCCGTTCTTCCTCGCCCTGCCCCTTGGCATGATCGGCCTCTACCTGCGTCACGCCCTCGAAGAAACCCCCGCTTTCCAGCAGCACGTTGAAAAGCTCGAGGAAGGTGACCGCGAAGGCCTCGCGCGTGGCCCGAAAGTGTCGTTCAAGGAGGTCGCGACCAAACACTGGCGCAGCTTGATGACCTGCATCGGCGTGGTGGCGGTGACCAACGTCACCTACTACATGCTGCTGACGTACATGCCGAGCTACCTGTCGCACAACCTGCATTACAGTGAAAACCGTGGCGTGCTGATCATCATCGCGATCATGGTCGGCATGCTGTTCGTGCAGCCAGCGATCGGTTTCATCAGCGACAAGATCGGCCGCAAACCTTTCATCGTGGTCGGCAGCATCGGCTTGTTCATTCTGGCAATTCCGGCGTTCATGCTGATCAACAGTGGCAAGATCGGCTTGATCTTCGCCGGTCTGCTGATGCTGGCGGTGTTGCTGAACTTCTTCATCGGCGTCATGGCGTCGACCCTGCCGGCAATGTTCCCCACGCACATCCGCTACAGCGCGCTGGCGGCGGCTTTCAACGTTTCGGTATTGATCGCCGGCCTGACCCCGACCATCGTCGCCTGGCTGGTCGAAAGCACCAACGATCTGTACATGCCGGCGTATTACCTGATGGTCATCGCCGTGGTCGGCCTGGTCACCGGCGTGACCATGAAGGAAACTGCCAACAAACCGCTGCGTGGCGCCGCCCCGGCGGCTTCCGATCTGGAAGAAGCCAAGGAACTGCTGCAAGAACACCACGACAACATCGAACAGAAAATCGAAGACATCGACGCCGAAATCGCCGCGCTCGAAGCCAAACGCAAGGAGTTGGTGCAGCAGCATCCGCGGATCAACTAAAACCCGGTACCGGTGGCCTCTGTACAGCGGCCATCGGCAGCCAGTCGTGCGGCTCGGCTTTTTTATCAGCTAGCCTTGAGTGCGGATCGCCCGTCACTCAAGGAGCCGTCATGTTCAAGTTCATCAAGACCACCGTCATCGGCGGGCTGTTATTCATCCTGCCGCTGATGCTGATTGTGGTGCTGATCGAAAAAGCCATCCACCTGCTGCGCGGGCCGGTCGAGAAGCTCTTGCCAATGTTCAAGGGCTTCGATGTCGCCGGCGTCACACTGGTGACGGTTGCCAGCTTGCTGGGCCTGATCGTCCTGTGTTTTCTCGCCGGATTGCTCGCGCGCACCTCGGCGGCGGCACGGGCGCTGGAAGCCACCGAAAACAAGCTGCTGAGCAATCTGCCGGGCTACCAGCTGTTCAAGGACACCACCGCGCGTTTTGCCGGGTTGGAAAACGAGGATGGTTCGAAGGTCGGCATGATCGCCGAGGGCGAAGGCTTTCGCCTCTGCCTGATCGTCGAAAGCGTGGATGACTGGCTGACGATTTTCATGCCGGACGGTGGGCCGGCGGGCGGCACCGCCGGTGAAGTGCGGCTGGTGCCGGCCGCCCATGTCATCGTCACCGAACTGTCGTGGCTGACCCTGGCCACCGGGTTGCGACGCGGCGGCCGTGGCATGCTCGCGCTGATGCAACCCTGGGTGCCGAAAGCCTGATCAAGGCGCGTTGACCACCACATACGTCACATCGCTGCCCTGATATTGCGGCTGGTACCAGGTCGAGCCGCATTGCATGTAGGCGACGTTGTAGCGGATTACCTGCACACAGCTGCTGGGCATTTGCGCCGGGGTCATGATCGAACCGACGACAGCGGCGGTAACCGCCACCGTTGCCGTCACCGCCGCCGCAGTCGCTATCGGGTGATAGTGATCGTCGTAACCGTAGCGACCATGCCCGTCGACATCGATGTCGACGTCGCGATGGTTATCGATATTGACGTTGCGATTGCTGTTGTTGACGTAGGTGCGGTTACCGACATTGTTGCCGGCATTTACGCGGTTGCCGGAATTGACCTGATTGCCGGCGTTTACCCGATTTCCCGCGTTTGCACGGTTTCCGGCGTTGACGTGATTGGTCCGTTGCGGCGCATTGATGCGTTGTGCCCGCTGCGCGTTGGGCGCCGGTGCGCGGTTGACGTTGGCGCGGGCATGGCCTTGCGCGCGCTGCGGCCTGGCGTCGGCTTCGGCGATCAGCCCGGCAGTCAGGAAGGTGGCGGTGGCCAGCGATAACAGCAGACTCCACGACATCGACTTGTTCATGTCACTGCCCTCCCTGATCACTGGCTTTTTTCAACGCAATCGCGACATCGCCCTTGGCCGGTTTGAAGGTGAAGAGCGTGTCCGGGATGGTTGGCTTGAGGTTCCACTGATACACCGCGCTGTACTCGGGAGAACTCTTTTCGTCGGTGGTGGTGATCACCAGTTTGCACGGCAAGGGCTTGTCCGAACGGGTCAGCCACAACTGCCAGTCGATGCCGTCCTGACGAAACGCCAGATGGTCGCAAAGCTTGCCCTTGATGATCGACGGGCCGACATAGAGCGCAGCCTTCAAGGCATCGATCTGCGCCTGATCGCTGCCGAACAGGAACAGATCCTCCATCGGCACTTGCACACCGTAGAAGTTCTCAACCATATGCAGGGTTTCCGCGACATTGGCCGGCGCATCGACGGTGGTGTAGTACTTCAGGTATGGCGAGTACTGAGTGAGCTTCTTGCCGTTGTAGAAAAATTCGCGGGTGCGCACATCGCCTTCGCTTTTTGCATACAGTCGATCGTGGCCAACCACTTTCAACGTATTGAACGACTCGGTCTTGATCTTCTGACCGGACTCCAGAACCGTGTCGCGCGACACTTCGGCATCGACCTGAAATTTCGCCAGGCTGCGCAGGTAATTGCCCATATCGATGAGTTTGTCGATCACTTGCGGGTTGACCAGCGGCGTGTCGTCCGCCGCGCTGGTCGTGGGCTGCGCAGCCGCTGCGGGCGGGTCTTCGGCGTAGGCTCCCGGCGCGAGAACCAACGTGAACATCAGGCAGAAAACACTGACTGGGGCTTTCATCGGTTGCGCTCCTGTCCCTGCGTGGGCGTTGCGCCCGGACGGGCGACTGATTGACCAGCCTAGACGCCAGTGTTGCTGTGCGCCAATTCGTACAAATCCCCCGTCACAGTGATAGCCAAAGGCTGCTGCGCCGCGCGTCTCCAAGCATCTGAAACTGCGGCCCATTCGGTGGCAAACCGTAAGAAACGGCCTACGCTGAATTTGTCCGTCGCCTGGCGTCGGCACTCACCGGAAGGATTCTGCGCGCAGTACGAGGGCCGATCATGCAAGGTTCACGAGGTGGTTTTTCTGCGGCACATTTGCGCCCGCAGCGTCAGTCACTGGCACTGGAACCCAGAATTCTGTTCGACGGCGCCGCCGCTTCGGCAGCTGCCGATCAACATCACAGCGATCCCGCTGCCCCGCCGACCGCTGTGGATGCTCAAGTCCCGCACGCCACGCCAACCGAAGGCCGCGCCGCCACCGAGCAGGCACCGTCGGCCGCGCGCAGCCTGTTGGTGATCGACAGCCGCATCGAAAACCGCGACCAGTTGCTCGCGCAGTTGCCGGGCAATGTCACTGCGATTGTGGTGAATGTCGGCGAAGATGGCCTCGCGGCGATCTCTGCGGCGCTCGCGCAACTGGGCAAGGTCGATTCGATCCAGATCATGTCCCACGGCGCCTCCGGGCAATTCACCCTGGGCAATCGCACGGTCAGCTCGGACAACATCGACTCGCTGGGCAAGACCCTCGAACAATGGCGCAACAATCTGACCCAAGGTGCCGACATTCAGCTGTACGGCTGCGATGTCGGCGCCGGTGCGGCCGGGCAAACCCTGGTCAGCGAACTCGCGCGCTGGACCGGCGCCGATGTCGGCGCTTCGAGTAATGACACCGGCAGCAGCAAGGCCGGCGGCGACTGGACGCTGGAAACCAGGGTCGGCAACATCGACAAAGCCCTCGCCATCAGCAGCCTGGCAATGGAGCACTTCGACGGTCTATTGGCCGATGCCGCGCCTACCGCCAGTGTTTCCAGCGCTGGCGGCGACGTACTGCTCGGCGACCGCTTCACCTTTACCGTGAATTTCAGCAATACCTCGACGCAGGTGGGTTATGCGCCGTTCATCAACCTGGCAATGCCGGCGACCGGCAAGGATGGCGACGACGGCGTCAATTTCATTTCCGCCACCTACCTGGGGCAAAACCTGATCAGCCACGTGGTGACGTTCGATGCCAACGGCAACGCTACGCACCCGCTGGCGAAAGACGCCAACGGCAACTTCCTGATCATCAACGCCGCCACCTACGGCATGCGCGCTGGCGACAAACTGGTGGTCATCGAGTTGCCCTTCGCCAGCGTCACCAATCAGCAACCGGTGATTGGCGTACAAATCACCGCCAGCCTGAGCAACCTGGCCGATACGGCGTTCTCCAATGGCACGCCTGACCTGACCATTCGCGCCAGTGGCGGCTTCGAGTTCGGCAATGATGCGCTGGACAACCCGACCAACGACCCAAGCCTGATTCAGGCCGGCACCGCAGCATTCGTCGTGCACCCGACGGTGATTACCGTCAGCGAAACCATCAATACTCCGGAAGGCGAAACCGCCACCGGCCCCAACTACGTGCGCACGCTGACGCTGTCGGCCACGCCGGCTCCCGGCCAGACGCTGACCAACGTGGTGATCACCCAACCGCTGCCGGACAATATCCAGGTCAACGCAATCACCCCCGGTCCCGGCGGCCGGGTCACCTCGATCACTCTGCACGACGGCACCGTGGTCACCAATGCCGCACAAATCGCCGTGTTGATTGCGGCCAACGACGTCTACATCAATTCGTTCACCGTCACCTACGACAGTCTCACCGGCAAGACCGATACCGTGGTCGCCTTCTACGTGCCGGAAGCCGACGCCAATGCTCAGCCGGTAATCAACCCGGTGACCGGCGATGCCGTCACCGTCACCCTCGGCCCGCCAACGGCTTCGGGACAGTGGGTGCCGCTTGATCCACGTGACCTTACCGCACCGAACACCACCATCGATTTCAGCGGCACCGGGCAAGGCACTCAGTTCATCGCCAAGTCCATCACCCTGCTGAAAACCGCGACGATGCAGAACGACATCGGCCACACCGGTATCAGCCCCGGCGACACGTTGCAGTACACGCTCAATCTGGCGATTTCCGATTACTTTGCCTTCGGTAAGGATTTCTTCAACGAAGGCCAGCTGGTGATTCGCGATCAGCTCAGCGACGGCCAGACATTGAGCGGCACACCGACGCTCACCGTGACCATCAACGGTGTTGCGCAGACCATCACCCTGGTCACCAGTGTGGTTAACAACGCCGACGGCACGACCTCAATGGTGTTCGACATTGCGCAGTCGCTGCGTAACGCGTTCGGCAATATTCGTGGCTGGCTCAACGGCGATCTGGCCTTTGACGACACCTTGCAAGGCGCGGTGGTCGCGGTTCTCAGTTACTCAGCCATCGTTGGCCAGACCTACAAACCACCATCAGGCAATCCGCAACCGGACATCAACGAAGGCGACGAACTGGGCAACACCGCGACGGTAGACGGCACGCTGCTGGTCGATCAGTTCAACCTCACCGGCGAGAGTGAAACCGACGGTTCCGCGACCACCAGTGTGATCCCCACCAGCAACGTCGATATCAGTCTGGTCGAGGTCAATAATGGCGCGCCACCAGGCAACGGCGAACTGCGCCCCGGCGATGAAGTGACCTTCGAACTGAGTTACGACCTGGTCACCGGCGACTACGAGCAATTCAAACTGACGGCTTATCTGCCGTTGCCGCTGTTCAATGTCACCGGGATTACCTGGGGTTCGGGCAGTGACATCGGCCAGTGGGAACTTGGCCCGGGCAATACCAACGCCGGCGGTGTGGTCAGTGTGATCAGCGCCAACGGCAACTCGGTGGTATTCGACTTCGGCAGTTTTGCCACCAATACCACCACCGGCAGTCGCATCGTCATTCGCTTCACCGTCAAAGTCGGCGATCAGCCGTTTGCCGATCAGCGCTCGCTGGACGTGCTCGCGCAATCGAGCCAGCAGACCACCCTCACCGACCGCACATTGATTTCTTCCGACGTGGTCGCGATCGTTTCCGTCGCCGAGCCGGTACTCAACATCAAACATGGCGTGGTCTCCGGCTCGAACGGCACGGTCACCGGCACCAGCGGTAGCTGGAACCCACCGGGCAGCACCGGCGTGCCGTTCAACGGCAGCGTCACCGATTTGTCTGCGGTCGATGGCAACATCAGCAACATCGACGGTGCCGACCGCTTGCGCCTGGTCACGGCGATCGAAAACAGCGGTGGCGGCGGCGCGTTTGACGTCAGCACCAGCATCACGCTGCCCTCGGGTTTGAGTTTTGTCGGCGGCAGTCTGGCGGCGGCCAATCTGCAGATTTATCGCGGTGACGGCACCTTGCTGGTGTTGGGGACTGATTACAGCGTTAGCGGCAACCAGATCAACTTCCTTGATGCGGGCGGTCAGGCCAGTCTGTTGGCCGGGCGCAGCGGCACGGCGGCCGATACCAGCGGCGCCAACGTCGTGGTGATCAGCTATGACGTGGTCGTCAGCGCCACCATCGAGGCCAGCCGCAGCCTGCAATCCACCGCGACCCTGAGCAACTACGCCAGCGTCAATGGCGGCACCGACTTCACCCCGACCGACCTCACCGATCTGGCTAACCAGCAAATTGCCGCCCCGGTGATCAGCAAAGTCTTCGCCGACGGCACGCTCGACGCCGGCGACTCCAGTGCCGCGCACACCACCGGCAGCGATCTGGTGATCGGCGAAAGCATGCGCTACGACATCGTCATCACCCTGCCCGAAGGCACCACGCAAAACCTGCGCATCGAAGACCTGATTCCACCGGGCATGCGTCTCGACACCAGTTTCAACGGTGGCCTCGGTTACCAGATCATCACCACCCGCGTCGGCAGTGGCGCACTCGGCGCCGATTTCGCCGGAAGCGTACTGGTCAGTGGTTTCACCGGGATTGGCGGCGCGTTGGGCGGCGATGGCGTGGACGGGCGCTGGACGTTCAGCGTTTCCAGCGTGTCGGCGGACAACCAGACCGGCAACAACACCTTCGTGATTCGCCTGCAACTGGTGGCCAACAACGTCATCGCCAACCAGGCTAACGTCTCACTGCAAAACAATGCGCAACTGATTTTCAGCGATCCGGACAGTGACACACCGAACGGCGCCGTCGCCGTGGATCGCACCGTCACCCTCTCGGGTGGCCAGCCGACCGTG
Organism: Pseudomonas helmanticensis; assembly: GCF_900182985.1. Lineage (NCBI taxonomy): Bacteria > Pseudomonadati > Pseudomonadota > Gammaproteobacteria > Pseudomonadales > Pseudomonadaceae > Pseudomonas > Pseudomonas helmanticensis. The sequence goes on from NZ_FXUY01000001.1 coordinate 1,168,299, forward strand.
ACCGTGCGCGAACCGACCCTGCAGGTCAATCAGGTGATCACGTCCACCTCGGGCCTCGGCGGTTATGACCAGGGCGACACGGTGACTTTCAATATCACCATCACTAACGGCAATGGCAGCACCGATTTCAGTGCGTTCGACATCAGTTTCCTCGACACCCTGCCGACCCAACTCAGCAACGTCACGCTGGTCGGCGTGCTGTATCAGAACGGCGCCACCAACAATGGCGGGGTTGCCTTCGAAATCGTCGGCGGGCAGTTGCGCACCGCCAGCGGCGCCAATATCGACATCGCCAAGGGCGGCAGCATCGTTTTGCAACTGAGTGGCATCGTCAACGCCAGCGCCGCCGCACTATCAAACATCGCGAACGTCGCCAGCGTGCAATGGACCAGCCTCGACGGCGGCAATGCCGGCGAGCGTACCGGCGTCGACGGCGTGCTCAATGGCGGCACGCTCAACGATTATCGCAACCTGTCGACCTTGCTGATTCCGGTGGCTCAGGCCATCGAAATCTCCCGTGTCGGTGGCCTGCCGGACACGGCCGCGCCCAACCCAACCACCGCAACCGTCGAACAAGTCACCGTCGGCGAAGTGATCCGCTACCGAGTGGTGGTGCTGGTGCCCGAGGGCAACAACCCCAACTATCAGATACAGATCACCCTGGCCAACGGCTTGCAGTTCATTTCGCCGGATGCACTGGTCAATGCCCTGCGCATTGCTTTCATCTCCAACGGCGGTCTGACCAGCGACGCCAACCTGATCGTCGGCGGCACGCTGGACATCGACGGCAACGAAAACAGCCCCGAAGCCCTGCCGATTACCTCCGACCTGTCCGGGCTGGCGCCACAAGGCATCTTCGACCCGAGCCGTTTGACCATCGTCACCAATCCCGACGGCAGCCAGGTGGTGACGTTCAACCTCGGTAACGTGGTTAACGGCAATGGCAACGACGATGACCTCGAAGGCATCTCCATCGAATTCAATGTGCGTGTCACCAACATCGCCGCCAACATCGCCGGCGCGCAACTGGCGGTGACTGCGCAGGAAGTCGTCAATGGCGCGGGGCGTGCGGTCAGTGACACGGTGTTCGAGCGCGTGGTCGAGCCAAGCTTCAGCGGCCTCGATAAGCAGATCATCAACTTCAACCCCAACCCGAGCGGCACCGTTGGCAACGCCACGGTGCAACTGAGTTTCACCCAGAACGGCGGTCTGCCGGCGTTCGATGCGCGCGTCAGCGACGGCTTTGCTGGCGGCAGTAATTACACGTTGCTCAGCGTCAGCATCAACGGCGTGAGTTACGGCCCGGGCAATCTGCCGGCGGGCATCAGTTTCAGCACCAACGGCGGTTTGAGCGTCAATTTCGATCAACTGAATGTCGGCGCGCAGATTCAGGTGCGCTACTCGGTCGACCTGCCCAACTCGAGCATTGTCGCCAGCAGCAACGCGACACTGACCTGGAGCAGCCTGCCGGAAGACTTCACCAGTTGGGGCGGTAACAGCGTCGGCGTCGATGGCACCACCACCGGCGAGCGCGATGGCAGTGCCGTCGGCCCGAACCAGTACATCTTGCGCGACACAGCCGGGCTCGGCGTGATCACCGGCACCTTGTGGAACGACACCGCCACCCCGACTGCCAGCGCTACGCCGGATGGCGCCGGTCTGGCCGGACAAACCGTGACCCTGACCTGGGCCGGTGCCGACGGCCGCCTCGATACCACGGCCGACAACCTGCAATTCACCACCACCACGGATGCCAACGGCCAGTACCGCTTCGGCGTGTTGCCGCTGGGGGTGTTCCGTATCGACGTGCCGGCCGGGCTGGTCAGCTATCCGCAACCACTGGGTGATTTGCGCGTGCGCGTCGACAGCGATGCCGGCACCCTCGGCCAGATCACCATCACCTTGGGCGATGCCGACACGCAAAGCGCCAACGCCGGTTATGTCGAGCAGAACGACGCCCCGGTCAACACCCTCCCCGGCACGCAAAACGGCCTCGAAGACGTGGTGCTGAATATCGGCGGAATCAGCGTTACCGATATCGATGCCGACCGCGATCCGAACGTCAACGACCGGGCGATCAGCGTAATTCTCACGGTCACCCACGGCACACTGTTCCTCGGCGCGACCGTGCCCGGCGTCACCGTCAGCGGCGCCAACACCGCGAGCATGACCCTGACCGGCAACCTCGCCGACATCAACACCGCGCTGGCCAGCCTGCAATATCTGGGCAATGCCAACTTCAACGGCACCGACACCCTCACCGTGCTCAGCAATGACCGGGGCAACTACGGCGATGCCGACGGCGATGGGATTCCCGGCACCGCAGCCGATGCGCTGACCGACACCGACACCCTGCAAATCATCCTCGCCGCCGTTAATGACAACCCGGTCGGGGTCAACGACAGCGCCACGGCCGTTGAAGCCGGTGGCAACAACAATGGCTCGGCCGGTATCGACCCGCGCGGCAATGTGCTGAGCAACGACACCGACGTCGACATCGCCACCAACGCCGATCAACTGCACGTGGTGTCGGTCGGCCCGGGTGCCGGCATTCAGACGCCGGTGCTCGGCGTGACGGTAATCAATGGTCTTTACGGCCAATTGGTGATTGGCAGCAACGGTTCCTACCAATATGTCGTCGATAACAACAACGCCGCCGTGCAGGCCCTGCGCCTGTTAGGCCAGACCCTGCGCGACGACTTCAATTACGTGCTCGCTGACCTCGCCGGTGAAACCTCGACCGCTACATTGAGCGTGACCATTCAGGGCGCCAACGACACGCCGCAAGGCATCGACGACGACGGCGTGGCCATCGAGGCCGGCGGCGTCAACAACGGCACACCGGGCAGTGACGCCAGGGGCAACGTGTTGAGCAATGATCTGGACGTCGACAGCGCGGCCAACGGCGAAACCCGCACGGTGACCGGCATCCGCCCGGTAGCCGAGGCTGGCTCCGGCAATTTCACCGCCGTCAGCGGCGCCACGGCGATTGCCGGGCTCTATGGCACCTTGACCATCAACCCCGACGGCACTTACAGCTACGTGGTCAACAACAGCAACGCCACGGTTCAGCGCCTGAGTGCCGGGCAACAACTGGTCGAGTTCTTCAGCTATCGGCTGACCGATACCGGCGGGCTGGACGATGTCGCGCAATTGCGTATCGTCATCCAGGGCGCCAACGACAACCCGGTGGCCAGCGACGACGCCGCCTCTGCGCAAGCCGCGTCAACCAACGGCACGGCTTCAGAAAGCAATCCGAGTGGCAACGTGATTCAGTTCCCCAGCCGTCCGGGGCCGATCACTCAACCGGGTGGCAACGGCGTCGATCAGGACGTCGATGCCAACGATCAGCCGAGCAGTCAGTTGCTGGTCAACGGCGTGATCAACAAAAGCGAAGCCACCTACAACCCGGCCGTCGACGTGCTCAGCGGCGTCGCCACCGGCACCACCTCAGCCAATGGAACCTTGGTTGCAGGCCTTTACGGCACCTTGCGCATCGGCGCCGATGGCTCGTTCTTCTATGACGTCGACAGTACCAATGCGGCGGTCCAGGCCTTGGCGCCAGGGCAGACATTGACCGAGTTTTTCACCTACCGCGTGACCGACACCACTGGCCTCACCGACACCGCGCAACTGGTGATTACCGTCCACGGCGTCAACGATCCACCCGTGGCGCAAAACGTCATCGCCGTCGCTACCGAAGCGGGCGGGATCAACAACCTGACGCCGGGCGTCAACCCTTCGGGCGATGTCACGGTCAACGACACCGATCCCGATGGCGACCCACTGACGGTGACGCTGATCAAGTCCGGCGCGAGCGCGGATCCAGGCACGCCCATCGCGGTCAATCTCGGCGGTACGGTGATTGCCGGGCTGTACGGCACGCTGACGATTTTCCCCGATGGCAGCTACGTCTACGAAGTCGACAACAGCAACCCCGACGTCCAGGCCCTGCGCCGTAGCGCCGATCTGCTCTCGGAACGTTTCACCTACACCGTCAGCGATGGCGTTGGCGCGACCCCGCAAACCGACACGGCGGAAATCATCGTGTTGATTCGCGGGCAGAACGACAACCCGATTGCCAATGATGATGCCGGTGTGGCCATCGAGGCCGGTGGCCTCAACAACAGCCAGCCCGGACAAGACCCGAGCGGCAACGTGCTGGATAACGACACTGATGTCGATGGCGGCGAAGTCCCCGGCGATCTGCCCAATTACGACTATGGCGAAACACGCGCTGTGTCCTCGGTGCGCACCGGCCCAGAGGCAGGCACTGGCACGGCCGGCACATTGGGCATGGAACTGCGCGGCACTTATGGCTGGCTGACCCTGAACGCCGACGGCAGCTACAGCTATCGCCTCGACAACAGCATGGCGGCGGTGCAGGCCTTGCGCGCCGGTAACACGCTACTCGATGCGTTCAGCTACGAGGTCATCGACGCGGCCGGCGCCACTGATCGCGCGACGCTGAACATCAGTATTCAGGGGCGCAACGACACGCCAATCGCGCAGAACGACAGCAACACCGCTGTCGAGGCCGGTGGCCTGAACAACGCCACGCCGGGCAGCAATCCGAGCGGCAATGTGCTGAGCAATGACAGCGATGTCGATGGCAACGGTGAAGTGCTGAGTGTGATCGGCGTCAATCAAGGCTCTTCGGTCGGCCTGATCGGCAGCGCCTTCAATGGCACTTACGGTCGGTTGACCCTGAACGCCGATGGCAGCTACAGCTATCTGGTCGATAACCTCAACCCGCAGGTCCAGGCACTGCGCAGCAATGCCGACACCCTGACGGAAACCTTCACTTATCAGATCCGCGACCTGGCCGGCGCTACCAGTACCGCAACGCTGACCCTGACCATTCGCGGGGCCAACGACAATCCGCTGGCGAGTGATGACAGTGCCGTGGCCGTCGAGGCTGGCGGCACGTTCAACGGTACGCCTGGGGTGAATCCCGGCGGCAATGTGCTGAGCAACGACAACGATGTCGATGCCAACGACGCCAAAGTGCTCACCGGCATCCGCACCGGCATCGAAGCGGCGGGCGGCACCTTCACCAACGTTGGCGTCGCGCAAACCTTCAACGGTTTGTACGGCACACTGACAATCAATGCCGACGGCACTTACAGCTACGTGATCAATAACAATCTGGCCGCCGTGCAGGCCTTGAAAGTTGGCGACTCACTGGTGGAAACCTTCACCTACCGCATGCGCGACATTGCCGGTGCCACCGACACCGCGCAGTTGAGCATTCGCATCGACGGCGCCTGGGATGCGCCGGTCGCCGCCAATGACACCGCGCTCGCCGTGGCCGATAACGGCAACGGCAACGGCGTCAACCCGAGCGGCAACGTGCTGACCAATGACACTGACGTCGACCAGGGTGACAGCAAAACCGTCACCGGCATCCGTTTCGGCACTGAAGACGCCGGCGGCAGCCTGACCGGGGTCACCGCAGGCACCGACAACAGCAATGGCACGCTGATCAACGGCCTCTATGGGCAATTGATCATCGGCGCCGACGGCAGCTTCACCTACAACCTCGACTCCAGTAATCCGACCGTACTGGCCCTCGGGCCGCTGCAATTTCTCAACGAGCGCTTCACCTATCAGGTCACTGACCGTGGCGGACAGAACGATCTGGCGGAAATCCACATCATCATTCGCGGCCGCAACTCGGCACCGGTGGCCAATACCGATACCGCGACAGCGGTTGAGGCTGGCGGCAGCAACAACAATCAACCCGGCATCAACCCCGGCGGCAATGTCCTGAGCAACGACACCGATGCCGAAAGCGACCCGCTGTCGGTGATCGGCATTCACACCGGCACCGTCACTGACATCGGCACGGTGGGCAGCGTCGGCACTTCACTGCGCGGGTTGTATGGTGACCTGCTGATCAACGCCGACGGCAGCTACAGCTACACCGTCGACAACAACCTCGCTGCCGTACAAGCCTTGCGCCAGAGCGGTCAGACCCTCAACGAAGTGTTCAGCTACACCATCGTCGACCGCTGGGGCGACACCAGCACTGCCGAGCTGCGCATCACCGTCGATGGCCGCAACGATACGCCGGTTGCCGTCGATGACAGCGCCACGGCAGTCGAGGCCGGTGGCGTCAACAACGGCACGCCCGGCAGCAACGCCACTGGCAATGTGCTGGACAACGACACTGACGTCGACAGCGTGGCCAATGGCGAAAGCAAACAGGTGCAAAGCGTGAGCAATCAGGCCGGCCAGTCGACCGGCGCCGGGCAAGTGCTGATCGGGCTCTATGGGCAACTGACGCTGAACGCCGATGGCAGCTACACCTACGTCATCGACAACAACAATCCCGTGGTGCAGGCCTTGCGCACTGCCGGTGAAACCCTTAGCGAAACCTTTACCTACCGCATGGTCGATACTGCCGGCGCGACTGCGGATGCGCGCCTGACCGTGGTGATTCAGGGCGCCAACGACGCCCCGGTCGCGCAGAACGACAGCGGCTTTGCCAGCGATCAGGCGCCGGCGCCACAAACCACCGGCAACGTGCTGCCCAACGATGGCGATGTCGATCATAACGACAGTCTGGTGGTGGTCGGCATTCGCACCGGAGCGGAGGCTGATTCCGGAACGGCCGGGGTCATCGGTCAGCCCATCATTGGCCTGTACGGTACTTTGCTGCTGAACGCCGACGGCAGCTACACCTACACCATCGACCAGAACAACCCGGCAGTCCTTGCCGCCGCGGGCCTGGGGCAAATTCTGCGCGACGTGTTCACCTACACCATCAATGACCGCAACGGTGCCAGCGATCAGGCCGAACTGGCGATCACTCTCGATATCGCCACGCCGTTCATCCCGGCGCCAGGCGGCAACAACTTTGAGCGTGATCCCGATACCCTCAACCGCAACTTCCTGATCCCGGATCCGCAACCGGCGATCTTCGTCACGCCAGTGGTCGAGCGTGCGGCCGAAATCTCCGAGCTGTCGGCGTGGGGCGTCGATGGCAGCAATCTGCGCCTGGCAGCCGTCGGTGAGTTCACCAGTGAATCGGTGGGCAATGGTCTGGGTCTGGTGCCAGGGCAATTCGTCTCACAAGCCGTGCGCAGCAGCCGTCTGGAAAGTGAACTGGATCAGTTGTGGATTCAGGGGCGTCAGGGCCGTACCGGTTTGAGCGCCGATGGCTTGTTGAGCGATCCGTCTCTGTTCACGTTGAACCCGGTAGACCTGACGCACAGTCCGGCCCATGTTGAAAAACAACAGGAAAAACCGCGAGCCAAGGGTTTCAGCGCGCAATTGCGCGATGCAGCGCAACGGCGCGCGCCGCGATAAAGCGCTCGAACAGAACCAATTCCAAGAATACAAAGGAATGAACATGCGTATACATGCGACCCGGCTTCTCAGTACCGCCATCGCTTCTGCACTGTTGCTCAGTGCTTGCTCGTCAACGGAACCGAAACCTTCGACCGACGAAGAAAACCGCCAACGCATCATCGCTGATCAGTCACGCATGTATTCCGGCCAGGAGCCGGTCACCGCGCCGATCACCTTTTACGAAGCCGCCGCGCGGGCGCTGAAGTACAACCTCGACTACCGCCTCAAACTGATGGAAAGCGCGCTGGCCTCGGACCTGCGCGACGTCTCCAGCCATGAAATGCTCCCGCGCCTGGTGGCCTCGGCCGGTTACGCCGGGCGCGACAACGATTCCGGCGGCACCTCGATCGGCATCGAAGACCGTCAGGTCAGCTTGCGCCCATCGACGTCCGAAGAGCGTTATCGTGAAGTCTATGGCCTGGGTCTGAGCTGGAGCCTGCTGGATTTCGGCGTGGCCTATTACCGCACCCAGCAAAAATCCGACCAGATCCTGATGGCCGAAGAGCGTCGGCGCAAAGTCGCGCAGAACGTCTTGCAGGACGTGCGCAATGCCTACTGGCGGGCACTCGGCGCGCAGCGTCTGATGCCGGAAGTCGACAAGTTGCTGATGCGCACCCACACCGCCCTGACCTCAGCCCGCGAGGCAGAAACCCGTGGCCTGCTGCCGCGTCAGGAGATCCTTGCCTATCAGCGCGCCCTCCTCGACTCGATCTACCTGTTGACCGTGCGCCGCCAGGATCTGGAGTTCGCCCAGGCTGAACTGTCGGCGCTGATGTCGCTGCCGCCCGGCTCGAAAATGATCCTCGCCGACGCGCCCGACCCGGCACTGCCGGAAGTGCGCCAAAGCATGGCGCGGCTTGAACAGCTGTCGCTTGAGAACCGCCCGGAAATCATGGAAGAGTGGTACCGCAAACGCGTCAATCAAAAGGATCTGGAGATCGCCAAGGCGCAGCTGTGGCCGAACGTCAGCGTCGATTTCGGCTACAAATACGATTCCAACAAATACCTCTACAACAACGACTGGATGAGCACCGGCCTGCAAGTGTCGATGAACCTCATTCGTCTGCTGCAATTGCCGTCGTTGAACGCGGCGGAAAAATCCCAGAGCGAAACCGACGACACCCGTCGCGTGGCGCTGTCGATGGCGATTCTCACGCAAGTGCGGGTTGGCACCCTGCGCTATCAGCTGGCGCGCCAAGAGGTGGAATTCGCCGAGGACAGCCTGCGCGTCGATCGCAGTCTGCTCGACTATGCCCAGGCGGCGAAGACCGGCGCGTTAGGCTCGGAACTGGAAGTGATCCGCTCCGAAGGCCGCTATCTGCTCTCGCGTTATCAGCGCGAGGCGGCGTTCTCCAGTGCTCAGGCCGCGTGGGGGCGGATGTACAACTCGGTGGGCCTCGACGTGCTGCCCAAGGAAATCTCGCAACACGACATCAAGACCCTGGCCCGGGAAATCCAGCGCACCTTGAACGAACAAGAACAACAACGTCTGCTCGCCGCCACTTCGCAAGGAACGCCGAATGCGCAAAATCGCCCTTGAGCCCGGTTTCGCGGCTCTGCTGTTGGCCAGTCTGATCCTGTCCGTCCACGCTGAAGACAACCCGCAAGCCCCCGCACTGGAAAGTGCCAGTGCGATTCGTGTACTGCTCGCCGCCGAACTGGAAACCACGCTCTCCAGCCAGATGGCCGGCACCCTCGGTGAACTGAAAGCCGGGTTCGGCGAACAGGTCGGCAAGTCCGAACTGCTCGCTCGCTTCAACTGCAACGAAGCCGAAGCACGCTCGAAAGTCGCGGCGGCGGAACTGGCCATGGCCAAACAGAACCTGCAAGCCAAACAGCAGCTGCGTCAGCTCAATGCGGTCGGTGATATCGAAGTGTCGATGGCCAACACCGAAGTGCAAAAGGCTGATGGCGCACGGGCGATGGGCGCGGCGCAGAGCAGTTATTGCCAGGTTCTCGCGCCGTTTTCCGGGCGGGTGGCCAAGGTTTACGTCAAGCCTTATCAAACCGTGACCGCCGGTACGCCGCTGTTCGATCTGGTCAGCGACGGCGCGCTGAAAGTACGTTTGAACGTGCCGTCCAACCTGCTCAAGGACCTCAAGCCGGGGCTGCCGCTGCAAGTCAGCATCCATGAAACCGGCAAGACCTATCCGGCCCATGTCAGCGGCATCAACTCGCGGGTCGATGCGGTGGCGCAAACCGTTGAACTGGAAGCCCGTCTCGACAACAAATACCCCGACCTGATGGCGGGCATGAGCGGCACGGCGCAGTTCGATCAAGACGCGCGCCCATGACCATGAACGAGCAATTGCCCCACCCGCACCTACTGCTGGAACTTGACGCGCTGCGCGATAAAGCCATGGCCGCCGACTCGCTGAATGCCCTGGCGTTCAGCATGGCCAACGACTTGTACCCGCTGCTGCAGTTTCATCAGGCACTGGTGTTTGCCCAGCGTGAAAATTCGCTGGAGCTGTTGAATGTCTCGGGCCTGTCGCGGCCCAGCGAAGACTCGCCCTATCTGGTGTGGCTGCGCCGGGCCAGTCGTTGGGTCGCGGCGCAGGTGTCCGGCGACGAGCCCGTATGGTTGGCGCAGGACAACGCCGAGCCGCCGGCAGACATCGCCGAAGGCTGGAACGAATGGTGGCCGTCAGGGCTGTGGTGCGTGCCGGTGCAGGATCGTGACAATCAACGCCTCGGCGTGCTGATCATCTTGCTTGAGCAGGAACCGCCCGCCGTGTTGTGGCCGCACCTGAAAGGGCTGGTCGGCACGTGGGCGTATTGCTGGTCGGCGCTGACCCGGCGCAAGCGCTTCAGTCGTTGGCGGCCGAATCGCAAACAACTGCTGCTCGTGGCGCTCGTGATCGCTGCCCTGCTGTTGTTGCCCGTGCGGCAAACCGCGCTGGCACCGACCGAGATTGTCTCGCGGCAGGCGCAGATCATCAGTTCGCCCATCGATGGTGTGATCGAAAAGATCCAGGTTCGTCCCAATCAGCCGGTGGACGCCGGCACACCGCTGTTCTCGCTGGACGAAACCACCCTGCGCAGCCGCGCCGAAGTGCTCGGCAAGGAAGTCGCGGTGGCCGATGCCGAACTGCAAGCGGCCAGCCAGCGCGCCTTCGACAACCCACAGAGCAAGAGCGAGCTGACCTTGCTCGCCGGCCGTTCACAACAACGTCGCGCGGAACTGGCGGCGGTGCAGGCGCAGCTCAAGCGTACGCAAGTGTTGTCCCCGCGCGGCGGCGTTGCGGTGTTCAGCGACCCTAATGATTGGCTGGGCAAACCGGTGGTGACGGGTGAACGCATCATGCAGGTGGCCGACCCGACGCAACCGGCCATGCTGATTCAACTGGCGGTGGCCGATGCCATCGCGCTGGAACCGGGCGCCGAAGTCACGCTGTTCCTCACCGCTTATCCGCTGACACCGCTGAAGGGCAAGATCCTCGAAACCAGTTATCAGGCACGGCCGAGCGATGAAGGTGTGGTCGCCTATCGCTTGCTCGCCAGTGTCGACGATGCGCCGGAGCACGCGCGTCTTGGCCTGCACGGCACGGCGAAGATTTACGGCGGGCGAGTAATGCTCGGTTATTACCTGCTGCGCCGGCCGCTGGCGACGCTGCGTGCGTGGAGCGGTTGGTGATGCTCGACCCGGCCGATCTGCCCGTACCGCCACTGCGTGAAGACCTGCGCCTGAGCGAAGCGGCGCATGGTAGCGACGGTGAGCCGGCATGGGTGATTCAGGACACGGTAATCAACCGCTTCTACCGTATCGGCTGGCTGGAATTCGAATGCCTGCTGCGCTGGGGGCAATCGCCGCGCATCATCAGCGCGCAGATTGCCGAGGGCACCGCGCTGAAACCGGACGTCGAGCAGGTCCTCGATTTCCGCCAGTTTCTCGAACAGCACCAGTTATTGCGCGCCGGCCCCGCAGCCCTTGAGCGCTTGAAGAGTAAAAGCGAGGAAGGCAGTTGGCTGACCTGGCGCTGGTGGCTTCACCACTACCTGTTTTTCCGCATTCCACTGCTGCGCCCACAACAACCTTTGCAGTATCTGGCGCGGGCGCTGGGTTGGCTGTTTCATCCGCTGACCGGGATTATCGTGCTGAGCCTGAGCCTGCTCGGGATCATTCTGGTGTTGCAACAGTGGGACGTGTTCACCAGCGCGGTGGTCGAGTCGTTTTCCACCGAAGGCCTGTTCAGTTTTGCCCTGGCGCTGATCGTCGCGAAAACCCTGCATGAACTCGGGCACGCCTTGGTCGCCACCCGCCTGGGTTTGCGCGTCGGGCACATGGGCATTGCCTTTGTGGTGATGTGGCCGATGCTCTACACCGACACCGGCGAGAGCTGGAAGCTCAGTCGTTCGCGGCAACGCTTGGCGATTGCCTCGGCAGGCATCGTCACCGAGTTGTCGCTGGCCGGGCTGTCGACATTGGGCTGGGCGGTTTGCGATCCGGGTGCGTTGCGCAACGCGCTGCTGTATCTGGCGACCACCAGCTGGCTGCTCTCGCTGGCCCTGAATGCCAGCCCGTTCATGCGTTTCGACGGTTATTTCATTCTGTCCGACCTGCTGGATTTCCCTAACCTGCACGAGCGCGCCTCGGCGCTGGCGCGGGTGACGTTGCGGCGCAATCTGTTGGGTTTGCGCGAAGACTGGCCGGAGACGTTCCCGACCGGACAACGGCGTTTGCTGGTGACTTTCGCAATCATCACCTGGGTTTACCGCTTGGTGCTGTTTCTGGGGATCGCGCTGGCGGTCTATCTGTTCTTCTTCAAGGTCTTGGGGATCTTCCTGTTCATGGTCGAACTGTCGTGGTTTATCGCCCTGCCCGTGATGCGTGAGCTAGGCCACTGGTGGAAAAACCGCGCGGCCATTGCAAGCCGCCGCAAAGTCGCGTTCTACGCTGTATTGCTGGCGATCCTCGTCGCTCTGGCGATCCCGTGGCGCACGCAGATCGATGCGGTCGGCGTGGCCCGCGCCGAGCACCAATTGCGGGTGTATGCGCCCTACCCGGCGCGCCTGCAATCGATTCACCCGGATGGCCCGGTCAAGGCCGGCGAGACGTTGATCACCCTCGACGAACCGGACATCGCGTCGCGCCTGCACACCAGCGAAGCCAGCGCGCGCAGCTACGAAGCACGGCTGTCGGGGTTGATCGCCGATCCGGGCGGCCTGGCTGAAGATGCGGTGACTCGCCAGCGCCTCAACGTGCAATTCGAAGAAGCCCGCGCCGCTCGTTCGGAAATCGCCCGGTTGAACCTGCAAACGCCATTCGCGGGGATCTGGCTGGACGTCAAGACGGACTGGAAACCCGGGCAATGGGTCGGTCGCCAGGAATCGCTGGGCATGCTGATCGATCCGCGCAGTTGGCAAGTCGATGCGTATGTCGCGCAGGATCAAGTGCATCGTATGGCTGCCGGTGATCGCGTGCGTTTTTATCCCGACGGCCAGACCACACCGCGGTCCGGCCGGGTTTTACAGATCGGCAGCACCCGCGCCAGTCAGTTGTCGCATCGCATGCTGTCGTCACGTTTTGGTGGGCCGGTACCGACAACCAACGCTGAGCATTCGCTGATTCCGAGCAGTGCGTTGTTTCAGGTGTTGATTCAACTGGACGAGCCACTGCCGAGCCTGTGCGAGACACGTGGGCATTTGAAGATCGAAGGTGAACGCCGCAGCCTGCTTGGCGATGGCGCAACACACGTCCTCGCCGTACTGATGCGCGAAAGCGGTTTTTGACGCAAAGGTATGCACCTGAAACCCTGAAGAACCTGTGCCAGTGGAGAACCTGTGCCACAGAGGTTGTTGTATTTCGATACCTCAGCCAGCGACGACGAAGATGATGATCGGCCCGCACACGGCCAGCAGGACGTTGGAAATCGCATAGCACACGGTGAAACCGATTACCGGGGTGTTACTCCCCGATTGTTCGATGATCTTGTTCATCGACGCTGCTTCAGTCTGTGCCCCGGCCAGCGCGCCAAACAGGATCATCGGGTGTAGGCGCAGCACGTAGCGGCCGAAGTACAACGCCACCAACGGCGGCAAGATCGTCACCACCGCGCCGGACACCAACAGCGCCAGGCCCTGCTCCTTCATCGCGGCAAACGCTGCCGGCCCCGCCAGCAAACCGACCACCGCGCCGAATGCCGTCAAACCAAATTCGGAAAACGCCCATTGCGCGGCCGGTGGCAGCGCGCCGATTTCCGGGTGGCGCGAGTTGTACCAGCCGATTACCAGCGCCGCGACCAACACCCCGCCGCCAATGCCCAGCTCCACCGGTATCATGCCGATGTGCGTCGACAACAATCCCAGCAGCGAACCGAAAACCATGCCCAACGTGTGCATGGCGATATCACTCTTGTAGTTGTTTTTACGGATGCGCCCCAGACGTTTGGCCACCGCTTCAACGCTCGCGGTACGCCCGGTCAATGTCAACACATCACCGCGACGCAGCACCGTGTTGGGCAGCAACGGCAGCTCGTAACCCTGCCGCGAAATGGTATTGACGAAACATCCCAGGCGCCCGTCGCTCGCCAGTCGGGTCTTGGCCTGGTGAATGGTTTTGCCGGCAAACTCCGCCGAGGTCAGCACGATGTCCACCTCACGCGTCGGAAAGGACAAGGATTCCGGATGATCGATTTCCGGTCCGACCCAATGGCTCAACGTGCCGACCGCATCGCGCAAGGCATACACACCGACGACATCGCCGGCCATCAGCACGAAGTTTTCATCGCGCTCGATGACTTGCCCGGCGCGAACCACGCGTTCGACCGTCAACGAGTCATGCAGCTTTTCAAAATCGACGATGCGTTGGCCATCCGCCTGACCATTGCTCGCCACCTGATGCGCCCTGACGACAATGCGCGTATAGGGCACGGTGATCGCCTCTTCTTCCTTGGCGATACCCAGTTCCAGCTCCAGTTCCCGCGCCGATTCGCGCAAATTCACGCCGAGCAGTTTCGGCGCGATGCTGCCGACAAACACGATCAGGCCGATGGTGCCGAACAGGTAGGTAATCGCATAGGCGATCGCCATGTGGCTGTTGAGTTGCGCCTTGGCTGCCGCGGCGAGGCTCAATTGATTGATTGCACTGGTCGCGGTGCCCATGATCGCCGTGTCGGTCAGCGCGCCGGCGCCTAGCCCTGCGGTAAACCCGGCGTCGAAATCGAACACCGAATACATCAGCAGAATCGCCCCCAGCGCGGTGCCACAGAGCACCACCGAGAGCAGCACCAGTTTCAGCGTGCCGCGATTCAGACTGCCGAAAAACTCCGGCCCGCTCTTGAAGCCGACGGCATAGATGAACATCACGAAAAACACCGACTTCAATCCCGCCGGGACTTCCAGGCCGATCTGGCCGATCAGCAGCCCCATCAATAACGCGCCGGCCACCGAGCCCAGATGAAAGCTGCCGATATGAATGCGTCCGATGAAGACGCCCAGTGCGATCGCCAGGAACACCGCGATTTCCGGGTCAGTGCGTAGCGCGTGCAGAATGAAATCGAGCATGTCGCGGACTCCTTGCGGCGGCGGTCACTGGTCTTTCGGCGGTTGCGCGGGGGCGGTGTACCACTTGTCTTTCGGCACCCACTTCTCTTGCTGCGGATCGCCCAGGTAATGCGGCGACATGATCTGCACGCCGTACTCGTTGAACACGTCCTGAATGTTGGCGTGGAGCATGCTCAGCAGCACTGCACGCGGTCGCGGCTGGCTCGGAATAGCCTGCGCCACCAAGCGGTATTCGGGATAGAAATCCGATAACGCCGTCTGGAACACCTGCGCCGGCGGATCTTCGAGAACCCCCGGCGTGCGGTGCGCCGCCTCCAGCAACATCGCCTCGACCTGGCGCCACGGCGTGTCGTAACCGATGGTCACCACCGTATCGACCACGTAACCCGGGCCTTGCACGGTGCGCGAATAGTTTTTGGTGACGGTGCCGGTGATCATCGAATTGGGCAGCGTCAGCACTTCGCCCAACCCGGTGCGAATGCGCGTGGTGAACATGCCCAGCTCAGTCACGGTGCCCTCGTATTCGCCAATCTTGACGAACTCGCCGGGGCGCAAAGTACGCGTGTAAGTCAGGATCAAACCGGCGGCGGCCTGCCCGACCACACTGGTCGCACCGAGAGAAATCATCAGGCCGATCAGCACCGACAGGCCCTTGAACGCATCGGTGCCCGCCCCCGGCAGATACGGATAGGCCATCGCCAGGGCAAACAGCCAGATAGCCAGCGCCGTCAGGCGTTGCGTCGGTTGCAGGGTTTCGTGGTTCAGCCAACTGAATGTGCCCGGCATCGCCATGCGCCGCAAAATCCGCCGGGTAAACGCCGTCACGCCACGGGCAATAAAGAATATCGCCAGCGCCACGCCCAGCCCGGGAATCGCCCCGACAATGCCCTGCAGCAGGTAGCCGGCGAGTTCGAACAGATAGTTATTGAGGCTTTCACCCCATGGCCGCGTGTAGGGAAATCGCGACAGGACGAAGCCGAGCCATTCATAGGTCAGTAGCAAAATCACCAGCCAGCGCAGCAACAACAGAAAACGACTGACCAGCGGATAGAGAAAATTCGAATCGATCAGTTGCACGCGCCCGACTTTCAGCGCCTGGGTGTGGCGATCCATCAGCGCCGGCAGTTTGGCCAGCAACTTGCGCCGCAGATACGCCAGGCACCAGAGCAAGCTCAGATAGATCAGCGTGGCCACGGCCGCCAGCGCCAGCGAGCGCACGATCATTTGCAGGTTGCGCGCTTCACGGGTTTCGGTGACCACCTGACGCAGTTTTTCCGCCGCGCCCTCGGCCGCCTGTTGCACCGACGAGTACGCCAGGGCATCGACATCCTGCGGCGCGACGATGAACGCGCGCTTGTCACCGATCAGCACCATGTAGCTGTTCTGGATCGCATCCGTGGTGATCGCCAGCGAGGCGTCTTCATCCAGCGCCTCGCTGATGACCATCTTCGCCCGCTTGACCCGTGACGCCGGCGCCTCGCCCAGAATGCTTGCGCGAAACAGCATGATGCTGCGGTTCGCGACCTTCAGCTCTACCGCTTCATCCGCCGGTTTTGCCACGTCATCGGCCGCCCAGCCGAGCCCGTTCCAAAGCACTGCGAACACCACCATCGATACCGCCAGCAGCCTGCTTCGCATGCGCCTTGTTCCTTACGCCCAAGTGTCAGAGATGGATACGTAAGCCAGCGTAGTTGAGCGATAAACGGTTGTCAGATTACGGCAGGGTTTCTTCGTTGCCGTCGTCCAGCACCCGTGTGACCTCCGCTGGCTGATACACCCAGCCGATGAACAATTCGTAACCGACGGCGAGAATCACCGGGCCGGTGAACAAGCCGATGATCCCGCTGGTGACCATGCCACCGAGCGCACCGATCAACACCACCGGCATCGGCACCGCAACACCGCGCCCGAGCAGCATCGGTTTGAGGACGTTGTCGGAAAGCCCGGCAATGATGATCCAGACGGTGAAGATGATCGTGCCGGCACTGACGCCGTCCTGAGCGAACACATAGATCACCACGGGCACGGTGATCAGCAGAACTGGCAGTTGCATGATGCCCAGCAGCAGCACCATCAAAGCCAGAATGCCGGCGGCCGGAATGCCCATGATCACCAGCGCGACACCGATCAGCAACATCTGAATAAACGCGATCCCCACCACGCCTTGCGCCACGGCGCGAATGGTCGAGGTGCACAGTTCGGCGATCTGCGGGCCACGCACCGGGCCGGAAATCCGCGTGGTAATCGCCACCGCAGTGCGATGCCCGCGCTCACCATGGGTCATGATCACCCCGGCAACGATCAAGGCAATGACGAACACCACAATCCCGGCACCGACACCGGCGGCGTGATGCAGCAGCACCTTGCCCCAACTGGACAGGTGCGGCGCCAGTTCCTTGAACGCCCAGCTCAGGTCTTGCGAGGCGTGTTGCCAGATACCGAACAGTGGCGCGCCAATCAGCGGCCAGTTCTCGACGCTGGCCGGTGGCGGCGGGATCTCGAACTGTTGCGCTTCCATGGTGTGCATGCCGACTTTCACCGAATCGGCAACGGACGCCCCGAGCAGGCTCAGCGGCACCATCAGAATCAGCAGCCCCAGCAACACCAGAACGATGGCGGCCCAACCGTAGCGATTGCCGAGCCTGGCGCCGAGTTTCTGATTGAGTGGATACAAGGTGATCGCCAGGATCAGCGCCCACAGCATGACGTTGAGAAACGGATGGAAGATGTCGAAACAGAACAGCACTAGCGTGGTGATCAACCCGGCGCGAATCAGCACGTCCAGCAATGCTCTGGAGCTATTGAAGGTGAGCAGCGGTTTTTCTTCCATAGCGGTTCTCCTGACCAGGACTGTTCACTCGATGCCGTTGATTGACCGACTGGCTGAGCCTAGAACACATCTGCGGTATCAGCGGCATTTTGTCCCTGTTGTCAGAACCGGACTCGCAGAGCTGTCCGCAACAAACCCGACCATTGACTGGTGTACTGGCCAAAGCACGTCTAAAACTGATGCAGGTCCATCTATAAGGAAGTAACGGATGAAATCCACGCATTCGCTGATCATTCTTGCCTTGGCTGGCAGCGCCGGCCAAGTGTCGGCAGGCGGCATTCAACTGTATGAAGCCGGACAGGAAGGCGCAGGACTGGCCAACGCCGGCTCGGCGGCGCTGGCCACCGACCCTAGCGTATTGATGAGCAACCCCGCCGGTATTGCTGCGCTCAAGGGCACGCAGATCAGCCTGACCGGGCAAGCGGTGCTCGGTGGCTTGGGCTTCGATCGTGACAGCGACAATGATTATTCCGGCAACGAGGGCGGCAATCCGCTGCCGATACTGCCCGGCAGTAGTTTCTTCATCAGCCATGAGGTCAATGACCGCGCCAGCATCGGCTTCGGCCTGTACGGCAATTTCGGCCTGAGCGTGAAATACGACGACGATTGGGCCGGGCGTTATTTCACTCAGGAATCGACACTGATCGGCATCTCGATGCAGCCGACGTTCGCCTACAAGATCACTGACGACCTGTCGATGGGCATCGGCCCGCGCCTGGTCTACGGCTACTACTACACGAAACTGGCGGTCGACAATAACGCCTTCCTGCCGGGCACGCCGTTCCAGCAAGATGGCAACGTGCAATACAAGGACACCGACACCGGCGTGGGCATCAACCTCGGTCTGCGCTATCAGGTGGACCCGCGCACTACGCTCGGTTTCGCCTACACCAGCAAGGTCAAGCTTGAGTTCAAGGACTCACCCTCGGCCCACGGCATTCGCAATCCGCTGCTCAATCTGGCGCTGTCGCGGCTGGATGTCGACGAGCTGGAGATCGACATGAACATCCCCCAGAGCGCGACCCTGAGCATCGCCCATCAATTGAACGAGCAATGGACGCTGTTGAGTTCGGTGAACTGGCAGGACTGGAGCGATTTTGCCGACATCGGGGTGTCGGTGGATTCGGCAGCCGGTGACGTCTCCCGTTCGGTGGATCGCAAGTATCAGGACACCTGGCACCTGTCGATTGGTGCACAAAACCAGATCAGCCCAAAGCTGCGCTGGAACATGGGCATCGGCTATGACAGCTCCGCCGTCAAAGACAAGGACCGCACCGTCGACAATCCGATGAACGAGACCTGGCGGCTGGCGACAGGCATCAGCTACAAACTCGCCGAAGACACCGACCTCAACCTCAATTATACCCTGGTCTGGCTGGGCGACATGGATGTGCAGCAAAGTAAGCGTAATGGCCAGACGCTGTCGGGCAGCTACCCCAACAGTGCCCTGCACATCGTTGGCGGCGGCGTAACGTGGCGGTTTTGAGTCGGGTGCCATTTAGCGGATCGGGCAACGAGTAAAGTTCTTGAATGAATAACCAGGTGCAGTAGTCGTTATTTCACGTAAACATCAAAAACAATTAAACATGTCAACCCGGCCATGTGCCGGGTTGACGGCTTTAAACCGTCCGGAAACTGACGAGTCAAAGGCGAAACTACTGGGTGTTTGTTGCTCGTTGCACTTGCAAGACTAGCCAAGACAGATACCACAATAAATTCCATGAATAATTGCCCATGCAATTAATTGATGCGGCTCGATCATTTGCGTCAGAAAAATAATTTCAAAAAAAACAAAAACCGAAATCCAGCTCTGACTTTCCAGTTATCTATCATCTGCTTGTTTTTAAAAGATATTTTTATTGATGGCAATTTAATAACCCCCGATTTCGATGAAATTATTTTGGATCCAACGCGCTTGACAGGCATTTTTCGACTGGGCATAGTCCCGGCGGCTGCAAAGATTGTAACGACTCATTGCAATGTTGGAAGTGCAGGCTTTACCCCCGAAAGCCAATGGGTAAAGCAGTAATTATCATCAACTGGATGTTGGTGAAGAGACTCTGAAACTTTGCAGTTTCAGCAGTGCAAGGGTTGCCTTTAGTTCTCTAAACGATGGCTTGAATATGAATAACAAGAATTTACTGGTGGTCGGTGCTTCCAGCGAAATTGGCTCAGCCATTGTTCGCCAGGCAGAACAAAACAACTATCAGGTTATAGGGACCCAACGGTCCGGATCGATGCCCGGATTGTTCATGGACGTCACCTCGGATGAGAGCGTGAAGTCGGCCATCCAGCAGGCGCTTGCCGATTTTGGCAGGATCGATGCGGTGATCTACGCGCCGGCGCTGTCCAGCGACGGTCTGATCCACGCACTCGACGATAACGCCTGGAGCAACGCATTCGACGTCAACCTCTTCGGCGCCGTGCGTGTGGCCCGCCACCTCATTCCCCACTTCATCAAAGCGCGTCAGGGCGTTTTCCAGTTCGTCTCCTCGACCGCCGCCGTACGCGGTGCGACCGGGGCTGCGCCCTACGCCTGTTCGAAGGCCGCGCTCAACGCACTGGCGGTGAACATTGCGCATGATTACGGCCGATTCAACATCCGCGCCTACACGGTCATGCCGGGTTATGTCGACGGCGGCATGCTGGCCGACCTGCCGGTTGAAAAAAAGACCCTGCTGGCCCGGGAACCGTCGCTCAAACGCCTCGCCACTCCGGATAACGTGGCGCACTTTTGCATCGCCACGCTCGACTCGCCGTACCTGACCGGAACCGCGTTGACGCTCGATGGCGGGTTGTCCGGCTGAGCCGCGACCACCGCAAGGAAATCTCTGTCACAAGGAAGGCAAGACACAATGACAACCATGGAAAAACCCCCGGCCGACGCGCCGCATACGCTATCCGGCAATGCCAGGTCAGCGGCGAATCAACTCTACCGGGAGCGCATCGTTTCGCGAGACGATCCGTCGTCCCTGCCCTGGCTCAGCCAGTTGCTCAAACACGGAATGCTCGAGCTGGATCACATCGACAACCCGATGTACCTGACGCTGCTGGAAGGCAACATGTCATCCAGCGCCTTCGAATCTTTCTTGCGCCCGTACTACTGGGGCTCGAGCCAGGGTTTCAACAAAAAGGTGCTGCCGGCGGCACTGAAAGCCCACAGCAATGAAAACTGGCGCGGCTACATCAAAAGCATCATCCGCGAAGAAAACACGCCGAGCTGCCACTCCACGATGTTCAGCAATTTTGTCCAGAGCCTGGGTTATGAAGTGGGTGACCGCCCGGACACCGCTCAGCGCTTTGTCGACAAACTGATTGCCGGCTACAGCGCAACACTGGGATTCGCCCTGGGTTACGCACTGGGTGTGGAAACCGAAGCGGACTTTCAGATTGCGGTGATCCACAGCGCATTGCTCAAGCAATTCCCCAACGTCATCGCCCGTGATGAGTTTTTCACCATTCACATGGACGAGAGCGGGGAAGAAGCTCACGCCAAGGCCACCTGCGAATCCATCGAAGCGCTGATCGCCGACGGCACGATCGAGGCCAGTCAGGTCCGCGATGGCTTTAACGCGGCGGTGCTCGATACCCGTGACTTCGTCTGTGACATCCACGCTGAACTGACGCACTGACGCCCCCTCCTCCCGCTTATCCGATAAACACAAAAAGAGAGCCAGACCATGCCTGTTGATAGCCGTTTAGCAGAAATCCTCAGAACCGTTGCCGAACTGGATGCCAATCACCCCCTCGAGCTGACGCAGGAACTGCAGGCGCTGGGAATCGATTCGTTGAAGTTGATCGACGTGGTGATGTCCGTCGAGCGCGAGTTCGGCACCGAACTGGATGAAGATGCCCTGGTGCGCGCGCGGACGGTGGGCGAACTCTGGCAGGAAATCGAGGGTGCCAGCGCCTGAGTCATTCGTCTTCGGCTGCGCAATGCGCGCTGGCCATACAAGGACCGTAGAAGGCATCACCCGGCGCTGATCCCGCCGTGCTGATGCCCTCTCCAATCGAAATGCACGCACGCATTTCACGCTCGGAGCACCCCATGAATCCAGCGACTCTCGAGTTTTCCATCGAGCGCTACGCCGTCTATCCGTCGACCCCGTCAACCTCGGCAGAAGCCGATCTGCTGCCGGATGACTTCAACGAATGGGTGGACGCCAAAGGCGACCGTTTCCGCGATACGTTCAGCCGGATCTGTTTTTATCTGGCCGAACGCTACGTGAGCCCTGTCGACAACAGCCGCGAAGAAACCGTTATCGTCGGCACCGAATACGGCAATCTGCAAGCCATGCTGCGTTTCCAGCGCCAGGCCAAAGCCGATCACAAGGCCCTGTCGGCCCAGCAGTTTCCGTACGCGACCACCAGTTCTGCATCGACCTTCATCAATATCAGCCGGCACATCGGCGGCGGCAACGCAACGCTCAATGCCGGTGCGCAGACCCCGGCGCTGGCGTTATTGCATGCGTTGCTCCATGTGCACAGTCATCCGCGCGCCCGCAGCCACGTGTTCGTCGGCGATACCTATTGCGACGAAGCGCGAGACGACATTCGCAAACAGGCTCCCGCGGCCCGCAGCTCTTCAGGTATCTGCTATCTGGCGCTCACCGAAGGGCGCCAGTTCAGTGCCCGGGTCAGTTTTGAGTCGACGGCAGAACGTGCCTTGAAAAGCATCGCCACGGATGCCCGCGTTTACCTCGACAGCGGCAGTCGTGCGCAACTGGCTGCGCAGTGTCCGCCAGACGATAACGGCCAAGGCTTTGCCGCTGATGAACACAATCGGGCTTTCGTGTTCGCGGCATTCCTCCAGGGTGCCCTGGCCCTCAAGCCCGGTCAGCGTGCGGCGCTGTTACTGGCCGACGCGGACAGCGCCAGCAGCATCGAGATTGCGCGCCATCATGAATAGCCGCCGAAGTGCAGTGTTCGACCCTAGCCTTGAGGTGTTCAAGGTGCATTTCGACAATGACCCGATCGTGCCCGGCCTGTTGCTGGTGCTCAACGAGCTGCAACAGCGCTCCGCGCCAACCGATGCCAGCACCCGCGTCGAGCGGTTGCTGTTCAAGGCTTTTGTGCGTCCGGGCCAGACCGTCACTTATGTCAACGAAGCGGCGCAAACCCGCATCGATAACGAGTCCGGTATGTGCTGCTCGTTTGCATCCAGCATCGCTGGCGCTCTCGACGCACCTGAGTACATCGGGCAACCGTGTCTGAACCCAGTGCATGTCAGCCCCACGCGTGAGCCGCAGTACTGGTTTTTGCCGGAACAGGTCAACGTCAACGAAGACGGCAGCCACGCCAGCACCTGCATCGACCTTGCACAGGTGATCGCGCAGCACGGTTACCTCGCACAGATCGTTGATCCGGCCTTGCTGGTTGTCAGCGAAGCCCTGGGCAATCTGGCACTGGTCCTGCAACAACGCCACGCCGCTGGTACCCCGGCGAGTTATGTCTTCGCCAGATTCGACGCGCTGGAGATTGCCCTGAACCGTACAACCAGCGCTGCGCCCCTGCATTTACACACCCGCGTGCGACATTTCGGCTCGTTCCTCGCGTGGGACGCCTGCGCCTGGGATGCACAGGGCGTGCGGCTGGTGGTGCACAACGCTATTTCCGTGAAAAGGAAAACCCCTTGAACACAATCCATGTTTCCGGACTTGGGGCGGTCACGCCCATTGGCCTCGACGTCGACCATTTCTGGCAGGCATTGCTCCAGCGCCAGGCAAATTTCAGCGGCCAGGATCCGGTGTATCCGGGGATGAAACCGGGCTTCATGGCCGCGCGGATCGACGACGCCCACAAGGCGTTGCTCAAGCAGCGCGCGCCGCAGATCACCGGCCCCGATGTTCCTGATTCCTCGCTCTACGCCGTGGATGCCGCGATGCAGGCGATCAATGATGCCGGTCTGCCAGTCGGCTGCGCTGCACTGCGCAATGCGCTGGTGTGCGTTGGCAACAACGAAGCCGAAGCCGACATCCTCGACCTCAGCGTTGAGGGCAACGATGAGGCCTGGCGCAACAACACCTACTCCAGCCATGCGATTGCCCGCAATGTCGCGCGCGCCATTGGTTCGCAAGGCCCGGCATTGTGCTTTCACAACACCTGCGCCTCGACGAATGTAGCGCTGGAATTTGCCTTGCGCATGCTCCGCTCCGGGGCTGTCGACACGGCGGTTGTCGGTGGTGGCGATGCTTTTTCGAAAAAGGTCTGGTCGGGCTTCTACACCCTCAACGCGCTGGGCGAGCAACCGTGCAAACCGTTCTCGCGCGATCGGCGCTCGATCACCATCAGCGAAGGCGGAGCCTTTTTGGTCCTGCAACGTGCCGACGCTGTCGTCGCCACGCCTTACGCCGAACTTCTCGCCGTGGCCAGCAACAATGACGCCGCGCACCCGACCAATCCCGACCTGACCGGCGTTGCGGCCTGCCACCAGCGAGTACTGGAACAGGCAGGCCTGCAAGCCAGCGACATCTGCGCAATTTATGCCCATGGCACCGGCACCAAGGCCAACGACCTGACCGAAAGCACCATTTTCAACCGCACTTATGCCTCGGCAGCGGTAACGGCCATAAAAGGCACGGTCGGCCACATGATGGCAACGGCCGGCGCGATTGGTGCGGTCGCCAGTTGCCTGTCGCTGCGCAATCAATGGCTGCCGCCGACGCGGATTGACCCGGACAGCCTGGAATATGAGATCGACCTGGTAACCCAGCCGGGTGGCGTGTCGCGTGCGCTGCGTTACGTGCAGAACAACTCCTTCGGTTTTGGCGGCAACAACGCCATCTCAATCTTCAAGGCCATCGAACAATGATCATTCTTGGTATCAGCGGCTTACCCAACGCGCAAAGGGCCCGCCACGAGCGCTGTCCACAGGCCCTGGAAATCGATGAACGCATTTGCCAGGGCCTGGACAGCGCCGCCTGTCTTTTGGTCGACGGCAAAATAATTGCTGCTGCCGCCGAAGAGCGCTTCACTGGCGTCAAAGGCACCGGTGAACTGCCGGTCAATGCCATCGAATACTGCTTGCAGGTCGCACAGTTGCAGCCCAGCGATGTGCAGGTCATCGCGCACGGTTTTGACTACGATCGTTACCGGCGTTTTTTCCCTCAAGCGGGCGAATCGTTTGACCAGGTCTACAGCGGCAAAGCAATTATCGAGGGCCTCGAGCAAGCCGGCTGGAAAGATGTCGGCGCACGCTTCAAGGCCGTCGAGCACCACGTCGCCCACGCCGCTTCGGCCTATTTCGCCAGCGGTTTTGAGCGTGCGTTGTGTGTCGTTTCCGACGGCATGGGTGAAGTCGAGTCGTTGACGGTGTTCCAGGCTCAAGGGCGCACCCTGAAGAAATTGCATGGCCAACCGATCAAGACCTCGTTGGGCTTGCTCTACTCCATCTGCACGCGCTTTCTCGGTTTTGCCTTCAACAGTGACGAATACAAAGTGATGGGGCTGGCCGCTTATGGCAACGGCGCAGCCTACAGCGAAGCCTTCAATGAGCTGGCGCGGTTCGATCCGGCCACTGGCTCGATCAATATCCACTGGCCCGCCAACACCTTGACCGACGCAGAGGAAGGTTACCCGGCGGCGATGGAGTTTCTTCAGCGCACGTTCGGCATTCCTGCGCGGGCGGCGGAAGACGAACTTACCGATGTGCACGGCGACTTCGCTGCCGCATTGCAGGCAAAATTCGCCTCACTGCTGCAAGCGCTTGTCGCTCATTGGCTGGAGCGCACCGGTGAAACGGCGGTGTGCCTGGCGGGCGGCTCTTTCCTCAACTGCAAGGCCAATGAGGCGCTGTGCAACTTGCCCGCTGTCGAGCAGGCGTTCGTGCAGCCGGCAGCCGGCGACGACGGCACCGCGATGGGCGCCGCGCTCTATCACGCGGCGCAAGCGGGCGAGCCGCGCATCGACGGTTTTTCACCTTATCTGGGGCCGCAATACAGCGTTGAATGCATACGCGAGCATTTGCACGAGGCGGCGGCAGATGGCGGCCTGCAATGGCGTTATGTCGGCCTCACCGATGAATATTTCACTCAGGCCGCCCGCGATCTGGCGGACGACAAGATCATTGCCTGGTTCCACGGGCGCATGGAATTCGGCCCGCGCGCGCTGGGGAATCGTTCGATCCTCGGCCGTGCGAACGGGCAAGCGATCAAGGCCCGTATCAACGGTCTGGTGAAGTTCAGAGAACCCTTTCGCCCCTTTGCCCCGGCCGTGCTGGATATCGATTGCGATCGCCTGTTCGAATCGAAAAAACTCCAGCCCACCCGCTACATGCTGTGTACCGCGCGCGTGCGCGAAGAAACCATGGACGCGGTCAGCGGTGTCGCCCACGCCGACGCCAGTGCGCGGATCCAGGTGGTCAGCCGGGACGTCAACGAGAATTTCTGGCGCCTGTTGACCGAGGTGCGCAAGGTCTGTGGTTTCGGTTGTTCGATCAACACCTCGTTCAACGTCAAGGGGCAACCGCTGATCATGGCACCGGATGTCGCCCTCGCCACGTTCCGCAGCATCGCCCTCGACACGCTTTACATGGAAGGATTTATCGTATGGAAACCTTGATTGACGCTGATCTGGCCCAAGTGGTCGATGAAGTGCTGCAAACACTCGCCAGCGCCAAACGGGTCAGCCCGGATGCGCCGCTGGAGCAGATCGTGTTCGATTCGCTGGATCAGATGCGCCTGCTGGTAGCGATCGAAGATCGCCTGCAATTTGTCTTTGACGATGCGGCGCTGCAGCCGTTTTGCCTGGACAGCCGCGAAGCGCTGGTCAACAGCGTGGCCGCCATGATGAATCAACAGGGATGAACACCATGTTTGCGCTGCAAGACTTGCAGGCTCGTCGCCTGCTCTCGGTGGTCGTTTCGGGCAACGGCCTGATCGGCTATCGCTTTTGCGACACGCTGCTCCAGGCCTATGAAGCATTGGATCAAGCGCTGCAACAGAGCATGGCGCGGCATATCCGCGCCACGGCCCATTCGTGCACCACGCTGATTGAACGCCAGACCCTGGAAAAAATCGGCTTCTTCAACAAACTGCCGTGCATTCCCATGACGGCCAGTCCGCACGCATGCAGCGATCACCAGCACAAGGCTGGCGACGGCGACTGGGTGCTCAGCCCCTCTACCTGCTACCACACGTTTGCGCATTTGGCCGGCAGCACCGAACGCTGGGACCTCAAGTGTTTTACCGCGCTGGGCCACTGCCACCGCTACGAGCCGGTTCTCGACGAAGCCACGCGGCTGGGCAGTTTTACCATGCGTGAGTTTGTGCTGCTGGGTAGCCAGGCGCAGGTCGAACACATGTGCCAGGTGCTGTTTGACAGTGGCGTGGAACTGATTAAACGCTTGGTGCCGTCGACCTTTGTCGAGCGCGCCAGCGATGTATTTTATGGGGAAACCGCCGAGGTCACGCGTAAAGTGCAACTGGCCATGGGGGTGAAACTGGAAGTGCTGATTCCGTGGCCCGAGCGCAAGGTCAGCGTCGGTTCACGCAACTTGCATCGGGACCTCTTCACGCAAGCTTTCAAGATCGGCCCGCAAGCACCTGAACCGCTGATGCATTCGGCGTGCGTGGCCTTTGGCATGGAGCGTCTGTTGCTGTCATTGCTTGCGCAAATCGGTGAACCCGAAGCATTGCTCGCGCATCTGCAGGACGTCCTCGGGGATCAACCGGCCAGCCGCCACGCCAGGGAGTCTGAACATGCAGCCCTGGTTTGACACCGGCGTCGCAAAACGCATTGCCGTGGTGTCGTTCCCGTTGATGGGCACCATGGTCGGCAACCTGTTGATGATGCTGGTCGATCGCCTGTGCCTGGCGCACTACTCGCAAGATACCCTGGCAGCGTCGGGGCCGGCGGTGTTCACCAGCATGGCGATCATTGCGTTTTTCTGCAGTACCGTCGGCGTTTCGCGTTCGTTTATCGCGCAGGCCAATGGGCGTTCCGGCCTCAGTGAGGCCAGGCATGAGGCCGCATTGGGATTGTTCATCGGACTGGCGTGCGGCGTGCTGCTGTTCATCGGCGCGCCGCTGATGGCGATGATCCCGCAACTCAGCTCGCGTCCCGAGCAGATTGTCAGCCTCGAATCGCAGTACATGTTCTGGGCGGCGATGTTCGGCGGCGTCATGGCGATCAACACGGCGCTGTCATCATTTTTCAACGGCGTGGGACGCACCCGCGAAACGCTGCTGGTCGGCATCGTCGGGCAAGTGGTCGATTCGGTGTTTACCGTCGGCCTGGTGTTCGGCAAGTTCGGCCTGCCGGAAATGGGCATGGCTGGCGCGGCGATCGGCACTTTGATCGGTACGCTGTCGATGCTTGCGTGCTACGCGGTCATGCTGCCCGGCGAAGTCTGGCGCGAGCTCCTGAACATCTTCCTCGCCCGCAGTGAACGCCTGCTCTCGCGCTTGCTGTTTCGCTTGCGTCGGGGCGTGCCCAGCGGTTTGTCCGCTGGCGTTGATCAGTTGGGCAATACCGCGTTCATCTGGATCATTGCGGTGCTGGGCTCGAGTGCCCTGGCGGCAAACAACGTCAATCTGACGATCAATTACCTCGGCATCATTCCGATCATCGGCCTGGGAATCGGCTGCAGCATTCTCTGCGCGACCGCTGCGGGCAAACAACAATACGCCGAACTGGCCACCATCCTGCGGGTCACGGTGATCATCGAACTGGCTTACGTGCTGCTGGTCTCGACGGTGCAGATCACTATGCCGCAGGTGCTGCTCAAGGCCTTCGGTGACTTGGGACACAACCCGCAAACGCTGGCGTTGGCGATCGATACCCAGCGCGTCTTATGGACGTTTTCCGGGGCCTTCGTGTTTTCCATGACCGGTGCGGCCGTGCTCGAAAGCATCGGCATGGCGCGGTTTTCGCTGATCGTGCGGCTGGTGCTGATGTGGTTCATGAGCATCCCGTTGATCTACTACTTCGCTATGAACAACCGTGATGCGCCGTCGACGCTGGTGACGTGCTGGATCATCGGTTCGGTGTTCGAGTTTGCCATCGGCGGGATTTATTTCTGGCGGATCGCCAAGGCCGTTCGCGGTGCTGAAAACCGTTTGCACAACGATCATCAAACCGTCACGGAAGGTGCCGCATGAACCTCGATGAAGTCGTGCGTTTCGCACCGCTGGCCATCAACTGCTTCACCGGCAGCCTGGCACAACTGTACGCACGCAATGGCGCGCCGATTGATGAGGCGCAGCTGCTCGAAGCCGGTGACGGCTACCTGTACCGCGCCGGTCTCGATGAGTGGGGAATGCCCGAATACACCTTCGCCGTCGAAGAAGTCGGCCTGCTCGCCTGCCAGGCGCTGGGCGCCGATGTGCAGCGTTTGCCGTTCGCTGCGGATTGGCTGGAGCAACTGCGCACATTGCTGCAAACGCATCCCGGCGTCGTCGTCTGGGTCAACTCTGCCCACCTCGATTACGCGCCGGTCTACCGGAGCAAACCGGGTTATTTGCACGCGGTACTGGTCACCGGCATTCATGAGAGCGCCAGCCACGTGAAAATCTTCGACTCGCTGATCGTCGATCGCGAGCCGCACGGTTGTGAGGCATGGTTGTCGATCGAGGCATTCGCCACGGCCATTTGCGACCGTGTACGCACCGAAACCTACGATCACATGGGCCACTTCGTGGTGATGCGCCCTGCCCTGCAACCGGTCGCCTTCGATGTCCGTGAAAATCTCCTCCGCCAAGCCCGCAGCTATCGCGTGAACAAGCGCCATCGAGACGCTTTGCAGGTGTATCGCGAACTGTGCCTGGGGCGCTTTCGCGGCCCGGCCCAACCGGCGGCCATCGCGGCGCGGCGGTTGTTCGACCACATCGTGGTGCTGTACGTCATTCCAGGCCTCAGTTTGCTCGGGCAGTCATTGCAACGCGCCGGATGTGACGCGCGGTTGCAGGACATGAGCCAGACGCTGATCGATCATTGGCGGGCGTTGTCGCTGCTGGCGCTGAAATTCGAGGCGACTCACTCGCCACAGGTACTGGCGCGCCTGGAGCAACGTTTTGCGCTGATCGAGGCGCTGACATCGACGCTCTGGCTGGAGCTGCACCAGGCACTGCAAGACGCCTGACGGGCGCTGCGAACCAACGGTTAATTGACTGAACCCGCAAAGCGATCTGCGCGGGGGCAGTCCGACGATTTTGTTTTCAGGGATAGAACAACAATGAAAATTCTGGCGCTGGGCCGTGAGTGTGATTTACACGATTACGTGACGTACTGTCAGGGGTTGGGCAGAGACGTCGTGTGTTTTTCGCCGCCCGCTCTTCTACAAGACGAAAAGGCTCAATGGGCTTCGCAACTGACTGCCGCGCTCGACGCCGTCGCGCCGGGGCATACGTTCGCACACGTGGTCTCGTTCAATGACGGGTTTCAGGTTCAGGCTGATGTGTTCAAGCAAATCTTCGGCCTTGCCGCGCGTAACACCGACACGCTGTTCACCCTGACGGACAAGGCAGCGTTCAAGGCTGTACCGGCCACTGCAGATTTCATCAGCCGCTACCTGCGCCTGCCACAGCAGATCGACGCCGCGCAGGCGTGGCAGCAAGTCGAGCAAGCGTTGACCTTGCCGGTGGTGCTCAAGCCTTCCAACGGTTTCTACAGCGCCGGGGTTATCCGGGTTGACGACCGCGCCGCCTTCAACAAGGCCCTGACTCTGACCAAACGGGTCTGCGCGCTCATGACCCAACAACGCGGCGATTCGGAAATTCTGGTCGAGGAATACATCGACGGTGAAGAGTTTTCGGTCGACGGCTATGTGCTCGACGGCCAGGTCAAACCGCTGTTGCTGCACCACAAATACCCACGGCTGGAAGGCCCGACGTTTCATGAGAACGCGCAGATCTCGCGGCCATTCGATGAGCGCCTGGGCGAACCGTTCATGCTTGCGCTGCGCCAGATCATTGCCGCAGTCGGCCTCGACCAGTCGCCGTTCCATGCCGAGTTCCGCATTACGCCCGAGCAACGCGTCTACGTGCTCGAACTGGCGCCGAGAATCTCCGGTGGCGGCATCTCTTCGCGTTACCTGATGGACATCTGCCTGGGGCTGGACGTCTACGACGTCGACTTCAAACTCGCCTCGCCGTCGTTGCAACTTGCGCTGCCCCATCGGCGCATCGGCCTCGAGTACGACTTCAGTGTGAAAAAAAGCGGCGTCTTGAAATCCATCGAGAAAACTGTCGCGCAATGCCGGGAGATGGGCGCCAGCACCATCATCCAGCATCGCCACAATGGCGAGTTCGTCATGGCCCCGCCCGTGGCCATGGAGACGGTGTTGACGGCCTTTTTCAGCTGCGCCTCGAAAGAGCAGGCACTGCAAATCTTCGATTACCTGGAAACCTGTGAAGTCGAGACCCAAGCCTGATGAACACGATGCCATTGCCCGACCGCTCCTTGCCGTTGCTCGACACGCAGGTTGGCCTGTGGGTCAGCGAACAGGTCAATCAGGCCAGCACCTCGCATAACATCCACGTGCGCCTGGCGATTGGCGGCGCACTCGACGTC
Source organism: Pseudomonas helmanticensis (assembly GCF_900182985.1). Lineage (NCBI taxonomy): Bacteria > Pseudomonadati > Pseudomonadota > Gammaproteobacteria > Pseudomonadales > Pseudomonadaceae > Pseudomonas > Pseudomonas helmanticensis. Next base: position 1,199,500 of record NZ_FXUY01000001.1, read on the forward strand.
GCCGCGTTACAACAAGCGATCGACTGGCTGGTGCAACGCCACGATAACCTGCGAGCGCGCTTTGTCCTGGAGGGAGAAACACCACGCCAGATCATCAGCGCCGACCGGCACACGCCGCTCGAACAAGAACGGATCGATGCCGCTGATCTGCACGCGCGCACTGACGCCTTGCTGCTGCAGTCGATGGATATCACCGCAGGGCCGCTGTTTCGCAGCGTGTTGCTGCAATCCGGCGCAGAGCAACATGTGCTGCTGCTGATCATCCATCATCTGATATTCGACGGCGGCTCGATTGAGGTGTTGTTGCGCGATCTGCGCGAGGCTTATGTCGCGTTTTCACAAGGCACGCCTGCGGTGCCGGCAGCGCTGCCGTTCAGCTATGCCGGGTATGTCGAGCGTCAAGCGACTGTGCGCACACCAGCCGCCCTCGACTATTGGCTTAAAACCCTGGCTGATCGGCCGCCAGCCAAACGCTTTCCCTGTGCCCGGCTGGCCAGCGGAAAGACCGCACGCCGGGCCGCTGACGTCGTTACTCAGATGCAACCGGCAGCGGCGCAACAGCTGCGTGAATTGACCGGACCCGGCACGTTCACCCCGTTCATGGTGCACATGGCGATCTGCGCAATGTTGTTGCAACGCCAGACCGCCGTCGAAGACATGGTCTTCGGCATGCCGCTGTCGACCCGCGACGGCGCGGAAACGAACGACCTGACGGGGTTGTTCGTCAACGTCGTCGCGCTGCGCCTGCAATTGACCGCGCAGCGGACTTTCGCACAGCTGCTGCAACACGTTCGGGCACGTATTCTGCGGGCGATGATGCACCGCGATCTGCCGTACCACGAATTGGTCAGCCAGTTGCGCGCCGGGCGGGAAACCGGCGCGCTGTTTCATGTCTTTCTCAACCATGCGTCGGTGCTGCGCCGGCCCTTTCAGGCCGGGCGCTGCACGTTTGAACTGCTGCCGACGACAAACATCACCGCGGCGTTCGAAATGAACCTCGCCATTGTCGAAACCGACACCGGTTTTGACACGGTTTTCGAATTCGACGACATGCGCTTCGATCGCACCGACATCGGCGCGCTTGCCGAGCAGTATCACCATCTGCTGTCGGCGGTGCTGGCCAACCCGGACACCGAATGGCGGGATCTGCCCGCCGCGCCCGCCAGCAGTCGTCCGGTGCACCAATGGTTCGAAACCCAGGTCGAACAGACGCCGGACGCCATTGCCGTGGTGTTTGAGGACAGCCGCCTGAGTTACCGCGAGCTCAACGCCCGGGCCAATCAGGTCGCTCGCAGCCTGCGCGATGCCGGTGTCACGCCGGGCGTACTGGTCGGCCTGTGCATCGAGCGTGGCCCGCAGATGGTGGTCGGCATCCTTGCTGTACTCAAGGCCGGAGCAGCCTATCTGCCGATTGATCCGGACAATCCCGATGAGCGTATTCGCTTCATTGTGCAAGACACTGGCCTGGGCACCCTGCTTACTTCAAGCCATTTGCAGCCACGGTTTGCCGACTTTGCGTTGAACCTGATGTGCCTGGATAACCTTGCAGAATCCGCCGCGCACGACACGACTAACCTGAACTTGAGCGTCGCGTTGCAAGACCTCGCCTATTGCATCTATACCTCGGGCTCCACCGGGCAACCGAAAGGAGCGCTCAATACCCACGGCGGTTTCGCCAATCTGGTGCAGTGGTATGTGCGTGACGGCCTGCACATGCGCAACGACGATAGGGTGATGCTCGCCAGCTCGGTCGGTTTCGACCTCACGCAAAAAAACATCCTCGGGCCGCTGTGCGCCGGCGCGTGCCTGATGATCCCGCAGCACTCACCCGCGCACGCCATGGGTTTCATGAAGGCACTGACAGCGTACCGCCCGACCTGGCTGAACTGCGCACCGTCGGCGTTTCGCGCGTTCGCCGGCTCAGCGCGCACCGCAAGCCTGCGCATGCTGGTCCTTGGTGGCGAGCCAGTCGACGCCGCACTGCTGGAACAATTGCGCGGGCGCCCGCTGACCCTGGTCAACTCCTATGGCCCGACCGAGTGCTCCGACGTCGCGAGCTGGTGCAGTCAGGACATGCAAACACTGGCGCAGGCCGCTGAAATGCCGTTGGGCCAGGCGATACCCGGGGTTCAGGTGTTTGTGCTGGACGAAAACCTGCAACCCGTCGCGATCGGTGAAGCCGGCGAAATCCACATCGCCGGAACCGGAGTCGGCCAAGGCTATCTGCGGCGTGCCGCACTCAGCGCGCAAACCTTCATCCCCAACCCTTACGGCCCTGCCGGCAGCCGCATGTACAAGAGCGGCGACCTGGGCAGGTACCTGTCCGATGGCAGCCTCGCATTTATCGGTCGCATCGATTTTCAGGTGAAGGTGCGCGGTCACCGCATTGAACTGGGCGAAATCGAGAGTCGCTTGTCAGCCTGTGCAGCCATTCGTGAAGCGGTGGTCATGGCGCTCGAGGCCGGTGCGGGTGAAAAGCGCCTGGTCGCCTACCTCGTCGCCGGGGATGGCCACGTGATCGACGGCGAGCAACTGGCCAACACCTTGCGCGAGGACTTGCCCGACTACATGGTGCCGGACACCTGGATCGCGCTGCCGCAACTACCGCTGAATATCAACGGCAAGCTGGACCGCAAGGCATTGCCGCCACCCGCATGGCGGGTTCAGCAAAAGACTGCGGCTGACGGCCTGGCACTGACGCCGATCCTGCGCCAGCCACGCATCGATGTCCGCAGCCTGATTTCGTGATCAACCACGGCGCAACCGCACCCGACTTCTATCGTTTGCCAAGGAAATAGCCCATGTCCGAACAGACCTACACCGTTGTGAAAAACCGCGAAGAACAGTACTCGATCTGGCCCTCGCACCTTGCCTGTCCCCAAGGATGGGACGCGCTGCACATCAGCGGCAGCAAACAAGCCTGCCTGGCGTACATCGCCGAACACTGGACCGACATGCGGCCGCTGAGCCTGCGCTGAAGTCCTGCGCCATTCAGTTGGGCCGTTGCGGCCTCGGTGGCGAACCATTGATGACAAGGAAGTGCTGATGAACCGCAAACTCGCACCCGTCTACCGGTTTTGCGCCTCGACGGCCCAGCGTCGACTGTGGCAACGCCACCAACAAGATCCGCGCCTGGCGCCGGCACATTGCTCGGCGCTGATGCACGTGCACGGCCCACTGAACTGCGCAGGACTTGAACGCAGCCTGGCCGTCGTGGTGCAACGGCATGAGGCCCTGCGCACGGTTTTTTCCTGGGAAGACAACGAGCTGGTGCAATGGATTGATGAAGGGATGCAGATCCCGCTGGAGCTCATCGACCTCTCTTCATTGGCTGGATCGGCATTGCCGCGCGGTCTGCAAATGGCCCGTCAGCGCGCTGACGAACTGTTCGACCTGAGCCGTGGGCCGCTGCTGCGCGTCTGCCTGATACAGCTCGGCGAAGATCAGCATTTATTGCTACTGACGGCTCACCCCAGCGTCGCTGATCACCCATCAATGCGCATTCTTTGCCAGGAGTGGAGCCAGATCCATAATGCCGGTGGCCTGACTGCCGACGCGACACTGCCGCCGCTGGAAGTTCAGCTTGCCGATGTCTGTGTCTGGCAACATCAACGGATGCAAACTCCGGCAATACGCGATCTGCTGAACAGCGCCCGCGAGGATTATCGCGAGCGGCCATGGACGCTCGAGCTGCCCCGTACGGATGTCGCATCCACCGCAGCCTCTGCGCAAGTCGGTGTGGTGGAATGGCAGGCCGATCCGTCGATACTGACCTTGCTGGAACAGATCGCCACTCGCCACAACAGCAATCTTGACGGGGTGCTGACAGCGGCCTTCAACGCCGTGCTATATCGCTACAGCCAGCAGAATGAAATCTGCCTGGGGTTCGCCACGCCGAATCGCCGCCATGCCCAAACCCAAGGCCTGATCGGTGGTCTGGCCAACACCTTGATCATGCGCACGGTACTGAGCGACGGTGTCAGCCTTGAAGAGGCTGTATCGCTCACTCGCGAGGCCCGGCTCAAGGCTGAAGAGTTTCCTGATATCGACCTTGCGCACCTGCTCGCGGCTTCGGCCACTGAGGCTGACGGCACGCTGGAGAATGGTCTCAGCGCGACCTTCGAACGGCGTGATCCTGCGCGACTGGCTCTGACCGGCGTGGCCGTCGAAGGATTGCCGTTTGCCAGCCAGACCATCGATTGCGACCTGAAACTGGTCGTCTACAGCCACCCGACGCGTTTGGCAGGATGCTTTGAATATGCCGCAGAGCATTTCACTGACGTGACCCTGCAACGCATGGCGCGACACTTCGAAGCTGCGTTGCAGGCATTGGCGCTGACGCCGCACAGCCGCATCGAGCAGTGGCCCTTGGCGCCGGCAGGCTGCGCGTCGCTGTCGACCAACGAGGATCTGACAGCGTTCAGCGAACATCAGCAGTTGCCGGTGTTTCGGCGGTTTGCCGCGCAGGCGGCCAGGACGCCTGAGGCGATTGCGCTGATCTTTGAACAGCAGTCCTGCACCTATGCGCAACTCAACCGTCAGGCCAATCAACTCGCCGCACACTTGCACAGTCTCGGGGTTGGATCGCAGAGCGTGGTGGCGCTGCTGGTTGAGCGCGGTCCGCGCCTGGTCAGCAGTTTATTGGCGATCCTCAAGGTCGGCGCCGCTTACCTGCCGCTAGACGCCATGTACCCTGCCCAGCGCATCAGCAACATGTTCGAAGACGCCGGCGTCAGTTTGATCATCACCAGCGCAGCGCTGCTCGAACATCTGCCAGAAAGCCCATTACCACTGGTTTGCCTGGATCAACAGAATGAGCAACTGGCCCGCCAGCCGCTGAGCGATCCAGACATCGCAGTCAGCCCGCAACAGCTCGCTTATTGCCTGTTCACCTCCGGCTCGACGGGCCGTCCGAAAGGCGTGCAGATCGAACATCGGGCACTGAGTAACCTGCTCGCGGCGATGGAGGCTGCGCCCGGCCTTGGGCCTGACGATGTCTGGCTGAGCGTGACCTCGGCCGCTTTCGACATCTTCGCGGTAGAGGTTTATCTGCCGCTGATCACGGGCGCCACGCTGCTGCTGGCGAGCAAAGAAGAGGCTGCAGATCCGAGCGCTCTTGCACGCTTGGCACAGGTGCACGGAGCGACAGTGCTGCAAGCGACGCCCGCCACCTGGCGCATGCTGATCGACAGCCAGGTGAGCATGTCGCTGCGCACCGCCATGAGTGGCGGCGAAGCGATGGATACGGCCTTGGCTGAGGGCATGCGCAGCCTCGCCAAAACGGTGTGGAACCTCTATGGCCCCACGGAAACGACAATTTATTCAAGCCGCACAAAGATCCTCAGCGGGCACCTGCCGACTCTTGGCGGACCGGTCGAAAATACTCGTTTGTACGTGCTCGATCGCCACCTCAATCCGCTGCCGGTGGGTTGCACCGGAGAAATCCATATCGGCGGCGACGGCTTGGCCAGGGGTTACATCAATCGCCCCGACCTTACCGCCGAGCGCTTCCTGCCCGATCCGTTCGGTCCGCCAGGCAGCCGCATGTATCGTACCGGCGACCTCGCCCGGCAGTTGCCCAACGGCGATCTGGTTTACCTCGATCGTATCGATTTCCAGGTGAAAATTCGTGGTTTGCGCATCGAACTGGGCGAAATCGAGGCCGCGCTGCGAAGGATTGCGGACGTGCGCCAGGCCGTCGTCACCGCGCATGGCGAAGAAACTGCCAGCCGAAAACTGGTGGCTTATGTGGTGGCGCGCCCGGGGCACACGCTGGATCGCGAAGCACTCGCGCACGAACTGCAACAATCGGTGCCTGACTACATGGTGCCCGGCCTGTGGGTGTTCCTGGAAAAACTGCCGTTGAACGTCAGCGGAAAAATCGACCGCAGTCGCCTGCCCGCGCCGCCACGGACATCAGCCATCGATGCCCGGCCAAACCCTGAGGTATTGAGCGACAGCCAGGCACGTCTGGCGGCGATATGGGCGCAAACCCTGCAAATTGCGGATGTCGCCCTGCAGGACAACTTCTTCGCACTGGGTGGCAACTCGATGCTGGCGATCCGTTGCCTGGTACGGATCAACAGTGAGTTCGACAAACAGCTGTCACTGCGCACTTTTTTCGAACACCAGACGGTTGCAGCGCTAGATCTTCATCTGCAAATACAGGCGCAACCGAACGCTGTTGAACAAGTGCGGATGACTACCTGGTTCAGCCAGCCCGATTTGCCCGACGTTTACGGTTTTTCTGGCTGTGGCATGCACGGCGCGGCCTATTTTCCATTGGCGCGGGCTTTGGCCCCGGTGTGCAACTTTCACGCTCTGGAGCCTTTGGAGCCGGAATCACCCGACGGGCAACTGGTCACGGTGCAAGCGCTGGCCCAGCGATACGCCGAGGCAATCATCAGTCACCGTAAAACCACACCGATTACCTTGGTGGGGCATTCTTTCGGCGGTTCACTTGCCTTCGAAACCGCGCGGTTGCTTGAGCAGCGGTCACTCTCTGTGCGCCTGATCCTGCTCGACGCGACATTGGTCGACCCGTGCCTGCTCGAACGCGAGGCCGGTATTGCCGCGCCGGCGGATCGTTTGCCCGAATGGCTGGCGATTGCGCCAGAATTGCCTGGAGGGCAGATCGCCGAGGATGACCTGCTCGCCAGCGCCCGAACGCTGTACCTGCAACATTGCCGGATCTTCGCGGCTTACGTACCCAGCGGCATCCTGCGTGCACCGGTCACGGCACTGTTGGCGGAACAGGCGCTGCTCCTGCAAAAGCTGCGTGCGGGCTTTTTGCGCGTTTGTGCGCAGCGGTTGCTCGCGCCTCCCGTGTTGCACAGCGTTCCGGGTGACCACATGAGCATGCTCGCGCCGCCGCATGTCGAAGTCGTCGCGGCGCGTATCAGCCACGAACTGCACCAGCCGGCCACCGC